>NZQM01000020.1 GCA_002695905.1 Parvibaculum sp. | reverse complement strand
CCAGCTTGCGATGTGTTGCACAGAAAGACATAGAGTCCTTTGATAAGCGCCTCGGCTTTACTAGTGTCATCTATTCCATCAGCAAATTCAGTGGATGCCATGCAATCTTCGAAGCAGACCGTTACCCAAAATGTCGATGTGCGATATCTCGGGAATTTGCTGGGTGATGTGATACGCACATACGGCGGGGACTCGCTCTTCGAGAGAATTGAGCGGGTTCGGTCCGTTTCGGTTGACCAGCATCGCGGACTTGTTGATGTAGAAGATGTTGATCGGGAGTTAGAGACTCTTGGTCTGGACGATGCGTTGCACTTTGTGCGGGCCTTCATGCTTTTTTCCATGCTGGCTAACCTAGCGGAGGACCGACAGAGCGCCGTCATAGAGGATGAGACGGGTTTGGAAGAGGTGCTTGAACGCCTTCAGCGCTTGGGCGTGGCGCTTCCACAGGTTCAGGACGCTCTTTCAGACATGCTTGTGATGCCCGTTCTCACTGCACATCCCACCGAAGTTCGTCGCAAGAGCGTGATTGACCATCTCAACCGTATCGGCGAGTTGCTCGCTTTAAAGGATGCTGGCCAAACTGAAACAGGTGCGGGCCGTTCTATCGACCATGCAATCCGTCAGCAAATTGCATTATTGTGGCAGACGCGGCTGCTCCGACACCAGAGACTGACAGTGTTAGACGAGGTTGAGATAGAGCTCGATTATCTTCGCGAGGTGTTTCTCCCGGTATTACCCGCGGAATATTCACGCTGGGAACGTTTGCTGGGCGAGGAGTGCCCCAGTTTTCTGAAGATCGGGAGCTGGATTGGAGGAGATCGCGACGGCAATCCAAACGTAGATGCGGCTTGTGTGGAGCATTCGGTGTCACGTGCCGCACAGACTATCCTAGAATATTACCTGGAATGTGTGCATGCGCTGGGTGCTGCGTTGTCTATATCACTGGAGCATGCTGACGTTCCAGCAGAGGTGCGTGCGCTTGCTGATGCGAGCGGGGATGACAGCTTTGCCCGTTGCGACGAGCCCTATCGCCGGGCACTGAGTGGCATTTATTCTCGTTTGGCTGCCACCTTTGAGGGGCTCATTGGACGTGCGCCTCCCAGAACAAGTTCGCTTGAAGGCGAACCTTATGCGGACTCTGACGCATTTCGAGATGATCTTTTGATATTGGAACGGGGATTGCGTGCGCCCGATGGGCAATCGGCTGATGATGGGGCGCTGAAACAATTGCTGCGCGCGGTTGAAACCTTTGGCTTTCATCTCACCACCCTCGATTTCAGACAGAATGCAGATGTACATGAGCGTGTCGTTGCGGAGTTGCTGGCGGGCGGTGGCGTAGAAGGTGACTATCTTGCCCTTGATGAAGGCGCCCGGGTGGCGTTGCTGCGGCGGGAACTCGCAAATGCGCGCCCGCTTTCTTCTTCCTTTCTGGAATACTCGGTGGAAACAGATTCCGAACTCGCTCTCTTCCGGGCCGCAGCGCGTGTGTATAGCAGATACGGCAAAGGAGGGATCTCGACCTACGTCGTTTCCAAAGCGGACAGTGTGTCAGATCTCCTCGAGGTGTATCTGCTCCTCAAAGAAGTGGGCCTTTACCAGCCGACAAATCCACCTTCGTCTGCCTTGATGGTGGTTCCGCTTTTTGAAACGATTGGCGATCTTGAGAACGCGCAGTCGATTATGCGTGACTGTTTCGCGCTGCCTGAGATGCGGGCACTATCCGTGTCGCGCGGCCATCAGGAAGTGATGATCGGATATTCCGATTCAAACAAGGATGGCGGCTATCTTTCATCTGTGTGGTGCCTGCATGACGCATCCCGCAAGTTGGTTCCCATCTTTGCGGAGGCAGATACCAAAATGCAGCTCTTCCATGGTCGGGGCGGCGCGGTCGGTCGAGGTGGTGGACCTGCATTTGAGGCTATTCGTGCGCAACCGTCAGGGAGCGTTCAGGGCCGCATTCGGATCACCGAGCAGGGCGAAGTCATAGCGGCGAAATATGGCACGCGGGAAAAAGCGGCCCAAAATCTAGAAGCTATGGCGTCGGCTACTCTTATGGCCTCCATCGAGCCACATCAGCTTTCAACTGCGGATAGCGAGCGATTTGGTGGGGCGATGGCGGCCTTGTCAGCCGATGCATTCAGCCACTATCGAGGGCTCGTCTATGAAACAGAGGGGTTTCAGACATTTTTTCGGCAGATGACACCGATAGCGGAAATCGCTGGTCTCAAAATTGGATCACGACCCGCCAGCCGTACGACCTCGGAACGGATCGAGGATTTGCGGGCTATTCCCTGGGTGTTCAGCTGGGCACAATCCCGGGTCATGTTGCCTGGCTGGTTTGGGGTGGGCACGGCGCTCGCTAACTTTAAGGATCAAACGCTTTTGAAGGAGATGGCTGGTGAATGGTCTTTCTTCCACACAACTCTGACCAATATGGAGATGGTGCTTGCTAAATCAGATATGGAGGTTGCCAAGCGTTATGTGACCCTCGTGGGAGACAAAGCATTTGCGGAAGACGCGTTCGGCAGAATCCAATCAGAGTGGTCGAGAGCACACGATTTTTTGTTGGAGATAACGGGGCAGACTCGTCTTCTGGAAAAAAGTCCCTCTACAGAAAATGCTCTCCGTTTGCGGTTGCCTTATGTGGAGCCGCTTAACATGCTCCAAGTTGAATTGATTAAACGTCATCGGTCTGGTGAGACGGATGAGCGTATTGAGCAAGGAATTCAGCTCTCCATCAGCGCTATTGCGACGGCTCTCAGAAACAGCGGCTAAGTAGGTGAGGTGATGTCGTCTGCCTATTCAGGCGACGCGGAGATACCCCGCAAGTCCCGTCTTCTGATGCTCAATCACATGGCAGTGAAAAGCCCAGTCGCCCGGGTTGTCTGCAACGAGGGCGACGTCGAGCGTCTCTTCCTTGAGCAACAAGGCGGTGTCAGTCCAGTTGGGGAGGACCGTCCGCTTGTTGGAACGCACCGGCTTGAAGGTCAATCCATGCAGGTGGATGGGATGCACGTTCGGGCTCTCATTGCGCAGGCGCAGGATGTAGCTGCCGCCCATTTTCAGTGTTGCCAGTGGCCCTGTGCCTGAAGCGTCCCCGGGCCAGGGGGCCCGGTTGATGGACCAGAATGTGTAGCCAAGGGTGCCGCAAAATCCATTGTTCGGGAGATCCCCGGACGGAGACCAGCCGAAGACAAATTCATGGGTCTCGGCATTCTCTAAGATGGGTTCAGAGACCTTGTTTGGGGCCAGAGGCTTCAGATCGGCAAGCTTTCTTTGCTCAGGTTTTCCGACAGCGCGGAGGCGGGCGAGATTCCTCCCGCGTCCTCCGACCTGGGCCATGAGGCTGAGTTCCTCGCCCTCCCGCTCTGGCATTTCAATGGCGAGATCGACGCGCTGCCCCGGAGACAAAGTCAGCGGGTCTTGTTCTGTCGGCCAGGGCAGGGGTGTGAGCAGCGGATGACCATCCAGTGCGATGAGGCGTCCGCGTGTGTGGGGCAGAAAGAGCTTGTAAATGCGAGTTATGTCGGTTGCGAGAATCCTGACACGGGCAAGGCCACCGGCCTTGGCATCATAGACTGGGTTTTGGTCCCAGTTGGCAGTGAGAACATTGCCAAGCGTGCCTCCACGAGCGGCTCCTCGGGGTGTAAAGAGTTCCTTGAACTGCCCATCTTTTGCCAGGCGAAAGTCTCGCAGGTTGAGAACAATATCGTTGTTGAAGCCAGGATTTTCGGTTTCATCGACAATCAGGGCGCCGGTGAGACCCAGTGCCATCTGCTCCATGGTCATGCAATGGGGGTGATACCAGTATGTTCCGGCATCCGGGGGCGTGAATGTGTAAGTGAAGCTTTCGTCCTTACCCAAAGGGAATTGGGTCAGATAGGGAACACCGTCCATCTCATTGGGTAGTCGGATGCCATGCCAATGCATGGTTGTGTAGTCAGGCAAACGATTGGTGACAGTGGCTGTGAACGGAACGCCTTGCTTTGCCCGAAGAATGGGAGGTGGTGCATCTGCAGACAGACTCACCATGTTTGTGGTGAGCAAGTTCGGCATCACATTGTACTGCGCGCGCTGTATGTCGAGATTGTTGGTTGGCGCGATTAGTCCCAACGGATCACAGCCGCCCAGTCCTGCCGCAGAGACAGAGGCAGCAGCGCTTTGCAGGAATTGACGGCGCTGGAGCATTGAATGGCTCACGTTGTGACATAGGGTGCAATCAGGACAGCAAACTGACAGCTGTCTGGCAAGTCATTGCGTGATGACATGTCGTCGCGGCCTCACCCTATCGCGTTAGCGTTCATTGGTAGAGAAGCCCTCAGGGAGCGAATAGGCGCCCAACATCTCGCCAAGCCATTTTCTGAATCTGCGCGGGGCATCGGGATCGTCGCCGAAGCCACAGGCTTCATAGAAATAGTCGCCAACGACGGCTTCCCCAAAGGCAGCATTTGCAATGAGAAGTACCAGGAACATGGTTTCTTCGCGATCGGGGTGGGGCAAGTTTTCGCTGTCTGCGAGTTTACACCGTGCAGCATGACCCCGGTCGGCAATCTCTGTCATAACGCCCGTGGTTGGGTTGCCCTCTGGGCTAGAGTCAGTCAATAGCATCCAAGACAGGAGTTTGGCGGTGCCCTGATCGCTCAACGCTTCAAAGGTGTTGTTTACGAGGCTTGGCATTTGCGCCCCGATCTTTTTGTCATCTTCTCCGTCCAACACGCCCAGGAGCTTTTCTCGTAGCTGAGAGGTGGTGCGATCCACCAGTGCGTTCACCAAGCCTGCGCGACTTTCAAAGTGATGCAGGATTGCAGGGTGTGAAATGCCTACATCGCGCGCAATATCCTGCAGCCTGATGCCTTCTGGCCCCTGTTCGGCAAGGCGTTTTGCAGCCGCGTCCAAAATGACGCGGCGGGATTCCTCGGCGGATCGCCGGATGCGTTTTGCCGGGGCGGGTTTGCTCTCGATCGTCACTTCTTCAAGTATTTTGCTCATACCGCTTTATCTGTCCCATCCCCGACTTCAAGTCTTATAGACCTATCATACCGACCACGGCTCATCATGAAAGTGCGGAGATATACTCCACAAAACTAGGGCTGTGTGTTTTTTGGCCGAATCCCTCCAAAATGGCTGTGTCCAATGAGTGGAGATGTGATGATTAAGGTAAATGGGTTGAAATCCTGCGACACATGCAAGAAGGCGCTGAAATGGCTTGAAGTCGAAGGGCTTGAGCATGCTTTCCGCGATGTACGGGCAGATGTGGTCACGCTGTCGGAGGTGAAGCGATGGGGCACAGCTGTCGGTTGGGATCGTCTTGTCAACAAAGCCAGTACAACGTGGCGAGGGCTTTCTGATGCAGAAAAAGAAGCGGCCACAGGTTCTGGCGCTGCTCAACTCTTGGTGGATAACCCAACGCTCATCAAACGGCCTGTTTTTGAGATGGGGGACGCAGTGATTGTTGGCTTTAAAGCTGATCAACAGGCAGCCCTTAAGGCAGGATGATTGTGGCTGGTGCGCTCTCGCTTCCCATTGAGACAGAGCGGCTTTGCCTCAGGGATTTCTGCTGGGGGGACATTGACGCATTGCATTCTTATGCCAGCTTGGGCGAGACGACACGGTACCTCCTATGGGGACCAAATGACCGACAGGAGAGTGAGATTCAGCTCTCCACCTTTGTTGAGGCAGCCGCAGAGTTGCCGCGCACCATCTATGAGCTGGCTCTTATCTTGAGAGATGAGGGGTGCCTGATTGGGGCGCTTTGCCTTTATCTGGACGATCCTGCAGGCGGTGCGACGCAAGGGGCAGAGCTTGGTTTTGTTCTGCATCCAGACTTCTGGGGCAAAGGCCTTGCAACTGAGGCTGCCGCAGGGCTGCTCACCTGCGGTATGTCTGAGTTGGGGTTGGCTTTCGTCTGGGCGACATGTGACACGCGCAATCTGCCTTCCATTAGAGCGTTGGAAAAAATAGGGATGATCCGGCAGGAAACCATTCGAAGTGCCCGAAAAACTGAGGAAGGGTTGGTTGATGAACACAAGTATATCTTCCCAGCGCCCTGAAGCGCTTAAGCCGTTTCAGACCGGCATTTGATCCTAAAGACGAGGATCTGGTCTTCCTGGGTGCTCTCCAGCAATTCATGACCGCTTTCGTGACAAAAGTGAGGGAAATCGATCGCGGCGATGGGGTCGGTCGCCAGTACCTTGAGGACTACGCCCGGGGCGAGCTCTCGCAGTCTCTTCTGAGCACGCAAAACAGGCAGTGGGCAGGTCAGGCCCGTTACATCGAGCAGTAGATCCTGATTTTCTGTCATCTCGTCTCATTTCTGACTGGTGCGTCGTCATCTGCTTAAAACCCTACCCGGAACAGGGTATCGGACTGCGCAATGACTGGTTCTGCTTGACCCAAAAAATTTGTCCCGGTTACATACCATTGTTGCAAAAGAAGAAAAATGGGAGGTGACCCGATGGGTCTTATTCAAAGTATTGGCAATGATGTGACTTTCGCGCGCGCCGCCCTTCGGTCTCTGAAAAAGGTGAATGCGATCTATGCGGATGAGAAGCGCACATTTGCCGACGTGATCGAGGATTTTGCTCGAACAAAACCAAACAATATCGCCATTGTGTCTGATCAAGGCAGCATGACTTATGCGGAGCTTGATGCAGCTGCCAACCGGTATGCTCGTTGGGCGAAAGAGCAGGGTGTTGGACCTGACGTTTCTGTGGCGCTCCTCATGGAGAACAGGGCCGAGTATCTGGTGGCCTGGATCGGCATTATTAAGGCGGGCGGTGCTGCGGCGCTTATCAATACAAATCTGACTGGTGGGCCATTGGTACACTCGCTCTCGATCTCTGGGGCGGATCATCTGGTCCTCGGCGCTGAACTGGCGGAGAATTTTTCCACAGCTGTCGACAGTCTTGAGCGTCCGATGAAGGTTTGGGCGACAGGTGGTGCGGTGCAGGGCACAGAAGACCTGGATGCGGTGCTGGCGGACCGGTCCCCGGAACCGGTGCCCACTGATTATCGCAAAGATCTGACGACCGACAATACGGCCCTCTATATCTACACAAGCGGTACGACCGGCAACCCAAAGGCTGCGAAGATACCCCATGTCCGCCTCCTCATTATGATGGGGGGATTTGCAGCAGCGACCAACTCAACCGAAAAAGACCGGATGTATGTCTGTCTGCCGCTTTATCACTCTGCCGGCGGTGTTTGCGCTGTGGGGATTACGCTGACGGTCGGTGGTTCGGTCATCATCAAGCGGCGCTTCTCGGCACGAGAGTTCTGGGATGATGTGGTCGACCACAAGGCAACGCTCTTCCAATATATCGGCGAGCTTTGTCGCTACATGTTGAATACAGACCCCCATCCGAAGGAGCGCAAGCACAAGCTGCGCACGGTGGTGGGCAATGGGTTGAGACCTGAGATTTGGCCTGAGTTCCAACAGCGCTTCAAAATTCCGAAGGTCATCGAATTCTATGGGGCGACGGAAGGCAATGTGGCGCTGGTGAATTATGATGGCACTGTCGGCTCGATTGGGCGGATCCCCAAATGGGCAAAGTCAAAATACAATGTTGAGATTGTGAAATTTGACATTGAAAGCGAAGAGCCCATTCGCGGTGCCGACGGACTTTGTCAAGTCTGCGCACCTGGGGAAGTCGGGGAGGCCTTGGGCAAGATCGACCCCAGCCTGCCAACCGGTCGCTTTGATGGATATGCGGACAAAGCTGCGACCAGCAAAAAGATCCTCCGGGATGTGTTCGAGAAGGGTGATGCCTGGTTCCGAACCGGAGATCTGTTGAAACAGGATGAGAAGGGTTACTTCTATTTCATTGACCGGATTGGCGACACGTTCCGCTGGAAGGGTGAAAATGTTGCGACGTCTGAAGTCGCTGAGGCGATTTCAGTTTTTGATGGCATCAAGGAAGCCAATGTTTATGGCGTGAATGTGCCAGGGGCTGATGGGCGCGCGGGCATGGCGTCGATTGTGTCTTCTAAAGAAGTAGATCTGCCGAAGCTGCGAACCCATTTGGAGAAAGAGCTTGCTGCTTATGCTCAGCCGCTCTTCATCCGCATTCAGCCGGAGATTGAAATCACGGGCACCTTCAAACACCGCAAGGTGGAGCTTGTGAAAGAAGGTTTTGATCCCGAAAGCGTGTCTGACCCGATCTATTTCAATGACCCGGCAGCAAAAGCCTTTGTTCCGTTGGACAAGGCGCTTTACGACAAAATCAATGCGGGTAGCGTCAGAGTCTGATCTGCCTTCACAGAGAACAAAAAGAGCGGTTCCATTTGGGACCGCTCTTTTCTTTGGGTGGGCGAGGACTACTCAGCTGCGTCAGTTTTGTGCATTTCGGTAGCGGCGGCGAGAATGTCCGGGCTGATATTCTCTGTGCCCTTCTCCTCAATATGTTTTGCGATCCGCGTTCCCACAGCGGCCATGGCAGCGCCTATAAAGGTCTCGTGATTGTCGCGGGCCCAGGCGTAAGACTGTTCGCGGTTGGTATTGAGACCCTGGAATTTCGGCATCACATAACGCGCCATCAATTCGTAGGAGTTTTTGGTGCGCTCAAAGTTCGCCCAGTTGTGCGCCATAAAGAGGAAGGCACCATAGCCGCCGGATTGCGTTTCCAGGCGGTCGAGCTGTGCGATGGCGTCTTCCGGTGTGCCGATCACGGCAAGACCGGATTCGATGAGCGCATCCACGGGATCGCCTGCATCGTCGGGTGCCAGTGGGAGGGCTGCGACTTCGCGGAAATATGTGAGCCAGTTTTTGAGGCCAAATTCGACGTCTTTCCGCGCTTGCTCTCTCGTTTCTGCAATATGCATGGGGCCCACAAGGCGCCAGCCAGAGCGGTCCATGACGTTGCCATGATCCTTGGCTTTTTCTTCTGCAATTGCCCAGTTGGAGGCAAGGGCGTTGAAGCCGCCAGATGAGGTGGCGCCGAGAGACAGGAGGCTGAGGCCCAGACGACCTGCTGCTGTAGCGCCTGTTGGCGAAACCTGGCTTGCGGTGGCGATTTCAACCGACGGTCGGGAATAGGGCGTCATCTGCAGATGCGCTTCGTTGAGTTCAAACCAGTCAGACTTGTGGGTCACGGTCTCGCCGCGCAGCAAGGGGACGAGCACTTCAAGTGCTTCATCCATTTTGTCACGCTGGGTCTGTACATCAATGCCCATCATGAAAGCGTCAGAGGGCAGCGATCCTGGTCCAACGCCGAACATCACCCGACCGCGTGTCATGTGATCCAGCTGGTTGATACGGTCTGCCAGCATCAATGGATGGTGATAGGGCAGCGAGGATACGCCGGTGCCGAAGCGAATGTTTTTTGTGCGTTCAGCTGCGGCGGCAATAAACAGTTCCGGGCTTGCGATGACCTCGAATGCAGCAGAGTGATGTTCGCCAATCCAGGCTTCGTCATAGCCCAGCTTGTCCATCCACTCGACCAGTTCCATGTCGCGGTGCATGGCCAGGGAGGGGTTTTCATCAAGAGCGTGAAAAGGTGCGATGAAGGCACCGAAGCGTAATTTTGGTCCAGACATGTTTGTTTCCTCTGCGGTTGGTTGTTCGTTTTTATCGGTATGTTTTAGGTCTTTAAGCCGTTCAGCATGATGTCGAGCAGGTCTTCTCCTGCTGATTTGGGAATGTCATCCCGGTTGTTGCTCCAAGCTGAAACGAAAGATCCCCAGCTTGCGACAAGAGCTGCGGCAACGAGTTCTGGTGCCACCTTCGTGCGGAATTCACGTGCCTGCTGTCCTTCCCTGACGATATTGGTAATGAGATCGAGAAGGCCTTCATTTGCTTCTGTTGCGGCTTCTGGCAGAGAAGGTTGGTTGAGAAACTCTCTGACCATCTTGCGCATGATCTCGGCATTTTGCTCCCAATCATCTACCAGGGCGCCGACCATGAAGCGAAGCTTGTCCTCCGCGCTGCCCGACACATCGATGAGGCGCTCCTGAAGACTTGCTGTCAGGCGTTGGTTGAATTCGGTGAGTAGGGCCGCTTTGTTCGGGAAATGGAGAAAGAATGTCGCCTTGGCGACGTCGGCGCGTTCGCAAATATCCTCAATCGTCACCGCGTCATAGTCGCGGTCTGCAAAAAGCTTCATCGCAGCAGAAAATATTCCCCGCCGGGTTTGTTCCTTCTTGCGCGACCGGCGGGATGGTTGGCCAGCGACCGCCAGGTTTTCAGATGCTCCCACACTCACGGCCTTTCACGCCCACAAAACTAGACCGAAGTCTAATTTTACGAAATAACTGAGTCAAACTGCGGTGTTGGGCTTAAAGTCGCGGCATCAAATAACAAGCAAAAATGGGAGAATGCAATGGGACGTCTGGACAATAAGGTGGCCTTGGTGACCGGCGGTGGCAGCGGTATTGGCCGGGGTGCGGCGATCGCTATGGCAGCTGAAGGGGCAAAAGTGCTTGTCACCGACATCGACGTTGAAGGCGGCGAGGTCACTGTCGCGCAAATCAAGGAAGCTGGAGGATCTGCAAAATTCGCCCCTCAGGATGTGACAGACGAGGTCCGCTGGGGTGAAGTTGTGGCGGTTGCCGCGGAGAGTTTTGGTGGGCTTCATGTGTTGCTCAACAATGCGGGCATTGCTATCGGCGCCCCGGTCACCGAAATGAGTCTGGAAGATTGGCGGATCCAAACCGCCATCAATATTGATGGGGTGTTTCTTGGCTGCAAATATGCCATCCCCGCCATGACGGAAAGCGGCAGCGGGTCGATCATCAATGTGTCGTCGGTTGCGGGCCTTGGAGGCGCGCCGGGCCTGTCTGGGTATTGTGCCACGAAGGGCGCGGTTCGCTTGTTCTCGAAAGCTGTTGCGCTTGAGTGTGCGCAGGCAGGAAACAATGTGCGAAGCAATTCTGTGCACCCGGGGATCATCGACACAGCGATCTGGACGAAGTCCATTATCGACAATGAAACGTTCGGCAATTCAGAAGCGATTGTCGAGGGTGCCAATGCCATTGATCCAGATACGCTGGCATCACTCAGCGTGCCTGTCGGGAAAGCCGGGCAGGTGACTGATATCGCGGCGGGTGTGGTTTTTCTGGCCTCGGACGAGTCGCGTTATATGACCGGCTCGGAGCTCGTAATTGATGGTGGCATTACGGCGCGTTAGCCGTTGAGACGAAGGCTGTGGGTTGCATCAGGTTCTCGGGTCGGTTGAAACCCATAGCTTTCATAAAATGCGGCTGCCTCCGCGCTGTCAGTGCGGAGGCGAACACGGTGAAAGTAGCTCCCGGCCTGTGAGAGCAATGTGTTGACCAAAGCGCGGCCAATGCCGCATCTTCTATACGGTACTGCCACATAGAGGTGTCGGAGGCGGCCCGTCGTTGCCTCAATGGCGTAGGGGTCCTTGTTGAGGCCGCCAACCGCGACCAGTCCTTCAGGCGCCATGATACCGACCAGATGCTCACCTGGCGCAGAGAAGCGGTTCTTGCCAGACGTCCAATCACCTTGCATGCGCTCCAGAAATCCAAAGCCCTCCCCAGCCGCAGCCGACGCGAGGGCAGAAAATCCATCGTTTGGCAGTGAGAGCATGAAGGTAGTGAAGCGGTCTTCCATTGCCGTACGTGTCAGCCTGCCTTCATCACAAAGAAGCCTGCCCGCGGGAAGTGCACAACGACATCGCCGACACGCGGGTCGTTGCGTTTGATGGCGACATGCTGCGCTGAAGAGGAGACAAGTTCGCCTGCGATCGGGTCGCGGCCATAATCGTCGGCCATGACGTGCACCTGATCTCCTGGCATTAGGCCGTTGGGTTCACCCTGATCGGCGGTTTCGGTTTCTGTGCTCGCTGTGTCTCGAGCAATGTCCAGGGCTTCTTCGCACCCCAGTTCCTGCCTGTCGCCATGGCCGATTTCCTGAATGCGCTTCTCCCAGGCAACGACATTCTTAAAAGCATCGATCACTGCGGCGCCTGCCGGTGCAATCCAGCGGATGAAGGCAAGGTTGTAAAAGGCGTTGACGTCGGCAATGCCCGCATCTGCTCCCATCAGGAAGGCGCGGTTATCAGAGAGTTGCTCTTCCAGCCAATCAAGCTGCGCGCGCAGCTGTTCCATCATCATCGGTGCGCCCGCTCTCATTTCATCTGTGTTGAAGGGACGGCCCATCAGTTTTTCCCGATCCTTCATAAAGGCCTCATCCGCAAACCCTTCTGTGGTGCCAAAGATGACGGCGACTGCGGCCTGGAACAGCACCCGGTCGGTCCAGAGCCCCATGC
The DNA here is from genome assembly GCA_002695905.1 of Parvibaculum sp. GTDB lineage: Bacteria > Pseudomonadota > Alphaproteobacteria > Parvibaculales > Parvibaculaceae > Mf105b01. Next base: position 11,477 of record NZQM01000020.1, on the reverse strand, counting down.
CCCATCCGAGTGCTCTATCACCGCCGACAAAAAGTGACGGTGTTGGATAGCGCTTCTCGATTTCACGTAGAATGATCTGGGTGTCGCAATAGATGTCTGCCCCGATTTGCATGACCGGAATTTTCCGGTAACCACCGGTGAGGGTCGTCAGCTCCGGCTTCGGCATGATGACCGGCTGATCGACGGCGTACCAGGTGAGCCCTTTGATGCCAAATGCCACACGCACCTTCTCTGAAAAGGGTGAAATGTCATATTGATGAAAGAGGATAGCGTTTTGCATATCGGTCATGGTGTGCTTTCAGATGAGGTGATTTAGGAGAAGTCGTTTGAAAAACGGATGTTGTTTTTGCTGAGGCCTTTGGCGATCACATCGAGACCGGCAGTTTTCACCATCCATTCCAGACGGTGATCGCGATATTCTCTCTTGAAAAGACCTTGTTCGACAATGTCGGCGACCATGGTCATGCCTTCGATGCTGGCCGCGGCCTCTTTGGCAGTCTGGGTTACAGCCGCTCGTGCATTTGTACGCGCCGTCCAGGCTTCGAGCTTTGAGCCTGTGGGCGGCGTGTTGCCGAAAGAGGCTGAGCCGTTGACGTAGGGAATGACCGAGAGGTCGCCCCAACCGAAAGCGTCGCCGTTGAACCAGTCATCGTCGCCAAGCTGGTCTTCAAGCCAGGCGAAGAAGCTTTGGGTCTGGCTTGCCGCTTTGGCAACGATTGCCTCAGCGTCCGCGCCCTCTGCGCGTTTAAAATAGGCGATTTCGCCTAGGCCCCAATTGATGGCCTCGAAATGGGTGTCCATCACGTCTTCGATCATGCGCACGCGGGCGCGGTCAGCGGGGCTTGCTGGCAAGAGTGCGGGCGTTGGCCATTTGTCTTCCAGATATTCCAGGATGATGGTGCTGTCGAAGATGGCGACCCCATCGTCGATGAGAGCGGGCACTTCACCTCGTGGATTGGCTTTTAGAAACTCACCGCCTGTGTCGCCCGATCCGATGGCGTCAGGTGTGGTCACTTCAAACTCAATGCCCTTTTCGCGGAGCGCGATTTTATTTTTCTGCGCGTAAGGTGAGAGTGGATGTTCAAAAAGCGTCAGCATGGCCGTCTCCCTGTTTGCCAAAGACCTAGGTCAGTGGCGGTCTTTGGCAAGTTCCGCCATCTGGCCGAAAAGGGTGGGGATGTCGGGCTCTGCGTCGTCGCCTGAAAACTCCCGGTAGAGATTGGTCACATTGATGATGATGCGCTCACCGTCTCCCCAGCTGTCATAGTCTGAGAAATTGATGTCCTTGCAGGCCTCCATGGTGCTCATCCCTGCGTCATAGCGTTTCTTCGCTTCGTCGCGTGTGTAGATCAGGTAGTCCTGCACAGCCTTCACGCCACGCTTGTCGGTTATGGGGCCGTGGCCCGGAACCACTGTCTCCACATCCATGGCCATGATGGCGTTGCAGGCGTCAATCCAGTTTTGCACAGGACCCTCCCACATGATGGGGTGTCCCTCGATGAAGAGAATGTCGCCGGTATAGACGGTCTTATCGGAGGGCACGTGGGCGATGATATCACCCGGTGAGTGAGCTGGCCCGACATGGGTGAGGTGTACCTGCTTATCACCGACTTTGCGGGTGAGTTCAGTTTCGAACGTTGTGGTCGGCAGGGTCTGCGTAACACCTTTAAAGTCGAAGGCGCCGAAGCTCTTGGTGATGAAGTCGCCCAGGTCGCCCAGGTCCGGTGCCATGTCCAGAAATCCTGCGAGCAGGGTTGGCGGTTCTTTCAACATGGCTTCTGCTGCGAGTTTGTGGGCAATGATTTCTGCGCCTTCGCAGCATTCGTTTCCGTTGCAGTGATCCCCATTGTGATGGGTGTTCACAAGCGTGTGGATATTGTTTGCTGCTTTGGGTTCTGCAGCGCGCATGGCATCCAACATTTCGCGGGTGAGCGGCACATCAAACAATGTGTCCACAAGCAAGGCTTCGTCGCCATCCACAATGAGCCCCGCATTCGACCAGCCCCAGCCACCGTCTGGCTGCAGATAGGCATAGCCGCCATTGCCCAGATCATGCAGGCCTTTGGTGTAGGCAAACTGGGGAAGTCCCAGGGATGTGTGTGCAGATGACATGTTCGTTCCTCCAGAATGAATTTAGCGGATGGTCGAAAGGCCCGCGTCCACCGCCAATATTTGCCCATTAATGTAGGATGCCTCACCGGACATGAGGAAGAGCGCCGCGTAGGCGACTTCCCAGCCTGTACCTTGGCGGCCCCCAGGTATGTTTGTGCGAGCACGGCTTGGGCGACCCTGCGTTGACAGGCGGCCTAGGGGCGTGTCGATCAATCCGGGCGCCACAATGTTTGCCCTGATTGCTTTGCGTTCCGCCTCAAGGGCCACATGGCGCATAAGACCCGCCAGTGCTGCTTTGGACGCGTCATAGGAGGGTAAACGGCTGCCCGGCTTCATGGAGGCAATGGAGGAGATGAAGAGGATTGCGCCGCCCTTCGACATCAGCGGCAAGGCCGCGCGGCAGGTGAGCATGGGCCCACGCAGATTTACGTTCAATATCTGGTCCCATAGCTCTGGCGTTGATCCCTCTAGCCCCATGCCCGCTCCAATGCCGACATTGAGGACGATGCCGTCCAATCCACCCATAGCGCCGCTTGCTTGTGTCGCCATTGACGTCACTTGAGCGGGCTCTGAAATATCAGCGGTCAACGCAAATGCCTTGCCTCCCGCGGATGCGATTTGATCAACGGTTGTGTTTGCTGAGGCTGTATCCATATCTGCGACGGCGACTTGTGCCCCTTCGCGGGCAAATAGCAGAGATATGGCGCGGCCATTACCGACAGGATCTGTCTCCGCGTCGATGGTGCGTTGGCCGCCGCCGACAATGAGAACCCGTTTTCCCGTCAGCCTACCTCGGCCTGGTGCCTGTCCAGCAGCCTCCTCACCAATAGGCCAGGGGATGTAGGGAGGCTTTTTTTTATCATCGGCCATTCTATTCGCTGCCGTTCAGGTTTTTGACGCTGGCTTCGATTTCTTCCAGGCCGGACCCGTCAATATCGGTTTCTTCCAGCTCAATCTCCAGCGTCTCCAGGAAACGGCAGACCATCAGGTATGTTCCCACAATGAGGGTGAGCTCAACGATCTGCGGGTCTGTGAGATGAGTATGCGTCGCTGCGAAGGTTGTATCGCTGACCTTCACCTGTGCCACCTGTTCGTCGGAGAACAGCAAAGCGGCGTTCTCTGCGTCACTGAAGAGGTCACTTGGCAGATTGCCTTTGACCGCTTGAATGCGTGGTACCGACATGCCAAGCGTGCGCGACACGCGCTCGTGCTGATGCACTTCATACGCAGACCCACACAGATGGCCAACCCGCAGGATGACGAGCTCCCGAAGTTCAGGGTCAAGGGCGCCTTCGTTGAGATAGGCACTGATGAATTGCATGAAGGGCGCGAATGAAGCGCCTGCGCCGGACATCATTCGAAACACATTCAGAGGTGGCAGGCTTGCCATAAGGTCTCTGTTCTCTGGCGACAGGTCCTTCAGGTCTGGATAGGGAAGGCGTGCCACTTATTTGCGCTCCAGTGACTTGAGGTCGACGCTTGCTTTGTTCCCTTCTTCCTCGATGTCCACATCGAAGGTTTCCAGAAAACGGGACACCATCATATAATACCCGATGGTAAGCGTGAGCTCCTGCATTTCCTTGTGGCTGAGGTGCTTTGCGAGCGGATCGAATGTGGCGTCGCTTGCGCGAACATTTTGAATCACATCATCGGTGAAGGCCATCACAAGGTGCTGCAGGTCATCAAAGGCAGAAGCGTCTGGCCCTTCATGGATTGCTTTGATCAGGTCTTCTGACATGCCGATATCCCGGCCGATCCGTTCGTGCTGGTAAACTTCGTAGGATGCTTTTGACAGAACCCCAACCCGGATGATCGCAATTTCACGCAGCACAGCGTCCAGTTTGGCGCGGCCCAGTATGTGATTGCCGAGCCCGGTGAATTTGGCAAGCAGGTCCCCTGAGTGAGCCATCATTCGAAAGATGTTGAGGCCTGGCAGCTTCTCGATCGTCTCTTTCAGCCGACCCTCAGCATTTGCTGGATCGAAATATGGAATGCGCGCCATGGTCTGCTCCCTGTTTTGTCCCCGCGGCTTAGCGCCGTCTCGGGCACTATCCTAGTAGGCGCTGAAGGACTTGTCGCGCTAGACTTATCCCCAGCGGAAATTCAAAGGAGCGGACGGGATGGGTGTGACGCCAGCAGGCATTGTCGCGTTCTGGACGGAGGCGGGGCCGGATAAGTGGTTCAAGAAGGACGCTGCGTTCGATCAAACCATTGCGGCGCGTTTTGGCACCACGGTCGATAGTGTGTTGAGTGGTGAGCTTGATCACTGGTCGGAGACCCCATCGGGCGCGCTCGCCCTCGTTCTTGTGCTTGATCAGTTCACGCGGAACATTTGGCGGGATGATGCGCGCGCTTTTTCTGGCGATGAGAAAGCGCTGGAGATTTCTGAACACGCGATTGAGCGTGGGCAGGACATGTTGGTGCCGCTTGAGGGGCGCAAGTGGCTTTATATGCCCTTTATGCATTCAGAACGGTTGGATGTGCAGGAGCGAGGGCTTGTCCATTTCAAAGACAGGCTGCAAGACCCGGGAACTTACAAGTTTGCTGTGTTGCACAGAGATATTGTGGAGCGGTTCGGGCGTTTCCCTCACCGCAATGCTCTGCTGGGTCGGAGAACGACAGAGCAGGAGCAAGTTTTTCTGGATAAGGGTGGATTTAAGGGATGAGGCAAAAAGAGGCGCCAGTGGGCGCCTCTTTGTCTTAACACAGAGTGCGATTAGGCTGCTCTTACGTCTTTCAGGAATTTGTCGACGGTCGACTTCAATGACTCAGCCTGACCGGCTAGCTCGCCTGCCGCCGACTGAACCTCTGTAGCGGCGCCCGCTGACTCTTGTGCTGCGGAGGAAACTCCGGAGACGTTGGATGTTACTTCATTGGAGCTTGATGCTGCTTCCTGAACATTTGAGGAAATCTCAACTGTTGCTTCTTGCTGCTGCTCGATTGAGCTGGCAATCGCACCTGAGATTTCACTGATCTCGCCAACCGTGGATGTGACCTCACGTATGGCGGAAACCGCTTCGTCTGTCGATGCCTGTACAGCGGAGATTTGTTGACTGATCTCTTCTGTCGCCCGTGCCGTCTGGTTGGCGAGTTCTTTCACCTCAGAGGCAACAACGGCAAAGCCCTTGCCGGCATCACCGGCACGAGCGGCCTCAATTGTGGCGTTGAGAGCCAGCAGATTGGTTTGCTCGGCAACATCCTGAATAAGGGTGACGACCTCGCCGATCTGGCGTGCAGCTGAGGACAGGCCTTCGATGCGTGTATTGGCTTCCTGGGCGGTGTCAGTTGCTTTGCGCGTTACATTTGTTGACTGTTCAACCTGTCTGCGGATCTCCTGAATTGAGCTTGCGAGCTCTTCGGCAGCTCCGGCGACAGTTTGTACATTGGCGCTTGCTTCTTCAGACGCTGCCGCAATCGCCGTCGATTTGGCATTGGTCGTTTCAGAGGTGGAGGTCATTGCCGAGGCGGTGTGCTCCATCTCCGTTGCCGCAGCGCTTACAGCTCCCAGCATTTGGCCCATTGAATTGTCAAAGTCTCCAATGAGCTTCTCAATTCCCGCGGTTCGGGCCTCTTTGGCTTTCTGTTCCTCAGCCTGCGCCGCTTCCAGTGCAATCCGATCCAGGGCATTTTGTTTGAACACTTCGACGGCACGGGCCATCTCGCCGATTTCATCTGTGCGTGAGGTGTTTTCGATTTCCAATTCTGTCTCACCTGCAGCCAGACGGTTCATGGCGTCGGTCGTGTGTGAGATGGGATTGGCTATCTGGCGCGCCAGATAGATACCTGCACCTGTGATCAGCGCAACCAGCGCGAGCGTGATGATCGCAATAATGTTGCGCATGGCGACCAGATCAGCTGTGACTTCGTCTTCGGCGATCTGAGCTGCCAGTACCCATTTCGTGCCCAAAAACTCAAGGCCGCGGGCGTATGTGCGCACTTCGTTTTCCAGGTGGTTGATGTCGTAGTCTGACCTGCTGGTCTCTTCGCCAGCAAAGACTGCGTCGATTGCTGGTGTGTCGACACGACTTGAAAGAAGGGTAGATGTTTCGGACAGGCGCGAATCTGCGCGCATCAGACGATCTTCACCGACAAGGAGTACCTCACCTGTTTCACCGAGGCCTTCAGCGGACTGCATGAAGGCGTTGATGACATCGATCGGCATCTGGAAAGAGACTACACCGATACGTTGACCGTGTTCGTTATGAACTGCCCGGGCGATAAAGCTCGCGGGGGCTCCATTGCTCGGTGCATATGGTGTGAAGTCAGTAAAGGGCGTTGTTGATGCATCTACGGCCTTCATGGTCTCGCGATATACAACACCCAGGTCAGAGTCTTTCCATTCGCCTGTATTGATGTTGGTCGCGAAGTCCAGTTCCTTGAAGACAGAGTAGATCAGGTTTCCTTTCAGGTCGAAAAAGAAGATGTCGTAGTAGCCCTTCTGTTCCAGAAAGGTTCGAACCCACGGGTGATGCTCGCCGTGAAGTTTCGAATAGAGTGTTCCGTCTGTCCCGGCATCAAGAAGGTGTTTGCTTCCGGTAGGGTTTGGATTGGAATTGATATAAACGTCCTGAAGGTGGCTTGTGGCATTTCCGCCAAGCGTTGCCCACGCCCGAGAAAACTCAACAATGGCTGATTGAACCTGAGGACTTTCCGCCATGATCGTGAGGTCTTGCTCGATGGATGCTAGATATCTTGAGAAGGCTTCATCTCGGTCTGCGAGCGTTGCGGCGAATTTGGCGTTGGTGGCGTTCTCAACCGTTGAAGCTGCTTGGAAATAGCCGGAAATACCGACCCCAAGAGCGATGGCAAGCGCACAACCTACGATGGTAATTGGCAGTTTTTGCGCGATCTTAAACTCAGGCAGTTTCTTCCACATTTTCCCGATCCCCATAAGCCCAAAGTGAAATATTAATTTCAACTTTGACGTGCATTTAAGGTGTGATTTTGGGGCACAATTGATAAGTTTTGATTTATATCCCCACAAAATATCTAGGTATTGGGGTTTCCCTAGTTTCATGGCGTCTTTTGGGAAATTGCGGCCGTTGAAGAGAGCTGCAAGCTCCGCAATACTCCGGACCAACAATATTTGGGGAGATTCAGACAAAATGACACTTGATCCACAGGTGAAGGCGCTGCTTGACGGGATGGCAGAAGCGGACGGTCCGCCAATGTCTGAAATGACGCCTGCCGAGGCACGGGCGATGTATGTCGCCTTGAAGGATCCAATCGATGTTCCCATCGGGAAGGTTGAAGACAAATTTGCGCCAGGACCAGGGGGCGATGTGCCTGTGCGGCTTTACACACCTGTTGCTGCAGGCGGAGGGGCACTGTCGGCGATTGTGTTTTTTCATGGGGGTGGTTGGGTGATCGGCGATCTCGACACCCATGATGCGCTATGCCGCACGCTTGCCAATGAAAGCGGCTGTAAAGTCGTGGCCGTCGACTATCGTCTGGCACCCGAACATCACTGTCCGGCCGCCGTAGATGATTGTTATGCGGCTGTCGAATGGGTTGAAAAGAATGGGTCAAGCCTTGGGATCGATGTGAATGGCATAGGCGTTGCCGGGGATAGTGCCGGTGGCAATCTTGCTGCTGTTATCTGTCAATTGGCCAAGAAACGTAAAGGTCCGACTATTCATCATCAGTTGCTGATCTATCCGGTGACCGATACGAAAACCGATACGGCGACCTATCAGTCATTCGGGGAAGGTTTCTTCCTGGAAAAGGCGACAATGCAGTGGTTCATTGACCATTATGCGGGGCCGGAGTTCGATCGAGAAGATCCAATGATCGCTCCCCTACGGGAGGCCGATCTCTCAGGCTTGCCACCAGCCTACGTGATTACAGCAGGTCATGATGTTCTCAAAGCTGAGGGTGCAGCTTATGCAGATGCGCTCAAAGCAGCCGGGGTAGACGTCACCTATATCGACTATCCAGAGATGATCCATGGCTTTTTCAATCTGCAAGGCATGGTGGAGGCGAGCCGCTCAGCCGTTGCCGCTGCCGCTGTGGCGGTGGGCAAAGTGCTTACCTAGGTTTTGGTCGGAACAGCAAAGGCGGTGCTGTCTGACAGCTCCCCTTTTTTTGCTGTTTAACCGAGAAGTTTGCCGGGGTTCATGATGCCTTTTGGGTCAAGCTCGGCTTTCAGGGTTTTCAGCACGGTCATGCCCGTTGTCCCTTTTTCCTCGGCCATCCATGGGGTGTGGTCGGTGCCAACGCCATGATGATGCGAGATCGTCCCGCCGTTCGCCGCAATGGCGTCTGATGCAGCCCGTTTCACACGCTGCCACTGGCCGATTTCATCTTCGAGATTTCTTGGGAAGACAAAAGTAAAGTAGAGGCTCGCCCCATCCGGATAGGAGTGGCTCACATGGCCCATGACGATACCCTTCTGTCCGGGCTCACCCATATTCTCATCTAGTGCTGCTTGAATGGCACTGATCATTTTTTCATGAAGCTTGAGGATGTTGGACCAGGAGGTCGCCGTCTCCAGGGTATCGACACCGATGCCTCGATCCATCATCGGATCACGGCTGTAGGGCGATGAAAAGCGACCGTGGTACCATCGGTCTCCGGCGCTTGATCCGATGGCGAGAGCGCCAGCTTTTTTGCAAATTGCACTTGTGCGTTCCTTCGCCCACTCAACGGTTGTTTTCTCACCCTCAAGGCCAATGAGCATGAGGCAAGGGTCTTTGGCGAAGCCCTTCCATTTGAGATAGGCGTTCTGCAGCTTGGACTTGAGGCCACCGCTGCCGCTTGAGCCGAACGTCTGAAAAAAGTATGTCTCTGCTGCGTCTGACAGGCGGACCATGGCGACGGGAATATCTGCATGGTTGATGGTGCGTGCGACTTCTACGCCCGTGGCGAAGTCCTTGAACAGGTAGCCTCGATAGTCTTTTGCCTGCGGCTTTTCGTGGATCTTCACCGTTGCATCGCAAATGATGCCCAGCGTGCCTTCCGACCCTGCGACCAACTGGTTGAGGTTCGGACCTGCTGCGGAGGCTGGGAACTCTTCTGTCGACCAGGGACCGGTCGGCGTGGCCAGTCGGGCGGAGATGACCCATTTCTCGGCCTTGCCGTAGCGATTGGATTGTTGGCCGGCACCGCGCGCTGCGATCCATCCGCCCAGGGTCGAATATTCGAAGCTCTGGGGATAGTGGCCAAGGGTCAGCCCTTGCGCATCTAGTTTTTCCTCAAGGTGCGGTCCATAAATGCCAGCGTCTATGCGGGCAGTCATGGCGACGCGGTCCACATCGTGGACGCCATCCATCAATGTCAGGTCGAGTGTGATGACTTTGTCTGTCGCCGACCGGGCGGTTGCATTGACACCGCCCACAACGCTTGAGCCACCGCCAAAGGGGACCACGCTCATGTTGTTTTCTGCGCAATAGGAAAGGACTGATTGTACTTCGCTCGCGGCACGTGGGTAGATCACGGCATCTGGCGCCACGTCCAGATTGCCTGCACGAATATAAAGAAGATCGTGGTAGCTTTTGCCGCGGGCATGAAAGGCTCGTTCGTAATCGTCTGTTCGAACCTGGTTTTCTCCGACAATGCTTTCGAAGCTCTTTATTTCCTCCGCACTCAAATGGCAGGGCGGAAGCATAATATCGGACAGGCGTTTTGCAGGCGTGGAGGGCAGGACTGCCATGCCCAGCGTTTCCTTGATCCAGGCCCATTGAGGGGCACCGTCAGGCAGGGGGTTTTCCTGTTTGGCGGGACCCCAGCCGTTCCAACGAAGTGTCTGACGATCAATAGTCACGTGTCTTATCCTTTGGTCTGTCGCCTTGATGCTTGCTCAGCATCGGAGTGTGAGGGCGCTGGGCAAAATATCAAAGCGTGCAGGCAGTTTGCCCGGTGCTTCTCCGTCAATGTCCAGAAGTACGGGCGCTGTATCAACCGGTTCGGCCTCGACCCAGCGGGTTCGGGTGAAGATGACTTTCTCGTTTTCTATATGGGTCCCGTCATAAAGAGAACCGGAATCCTTGAAGAGATCACTCACGCTTGTATCCCGCATAATCACCAGATCGAACGCGCCGTCGTCGGGCACTGCGTCCGGGGCCATAATCATGCCGCCCCCGAAGAAACGTCCATTGGCCACCGCAGCGGTGCCCACATTGATTACCTCATCCCACCCGCTTTCGGTGCGGATGCGAACAGCTTGCGGGCGGTAGCGGAGCGCAGTTGAGAGTGTTGCCCAGAGATAGGTGAACGACCCTCCAAACAGTTTGGAAAAGCGTGCCTTGTTGACCGCCCGATCGACGGCGCCGGACATGCCAAAGCTCGCGATATTGTTGAAATGCCGCGCCATGGGCTCATTGTCATCAGCGTTGAAGGTGATGCGGCCAATGTCGATGGTTCGACTGTTGCCACTCGCGAGGCGTTCTATGCAGGTGTCGAGATCTGCTGGGAGCTCGAAGGTCTTTCGGAAATCCCCGCCTGTCCCAGTGTTGAGAAGGCCGAGAGGTGCGGGTGCTTGTCCATCTAAGACATTGTGAAAAAGCCCATTGATGGTTTCGTTGATCGTGCCATCCCCACCAACAGCGATGACAAGCTCAGCTCCCTTGTCTAATGCATCTCGTGCAAGGTTGGCCGCCGGCAAGTGTGCCGGTGTTGCGGGCCCATCGGTGAAGAGAGGGGACACTGGGCCGAGGGCTGCTTCAAGTTTCTTTTGGATATCTGGCCAATTGCGACCGGTCCGGCCACCACCGGAGGCTGGATTGATGATCGCAAATGTGCGCCCGCTCACGCGGCCCCGTCGAGCGTCTTGTAGCTCGCCTCTACTTTTTCGATTTGTCGGGTGCGCTCAGCATCATCCCAGCCAAGCTCTCTGGCCATGAGATCCGCGACGCGTTCCAGTGCTTCGTTGCCTGGGTGGACAAGGGTGCCCAGCCCGGTCCGACGGAGCAGAGCGTCTTCAAGCGTTACAGCCATTTCGTGGCGGACTGCGTGGACGATCTGTGCACCAATATCGTGTGTGGTGGCCGACAAAGGCTGCAGTAGTTCCGGTGCCTCTCCCTGTCGCTCATTGGCGGTGGCCAGCACTTCTTCATAGCGTGCGCCATGGTAGCGGGTCAGGTTACGGATAATGTCTGCAGGGATGTCAGCGTGTGAGGCAATGGCCTTGTCCGTGAAGGGCAGGAAGCGCCCGGTGGCGCCGCCATAGAGAGGAACATCTGCCGTTGAGCATTTGGGCTGCCGCCCCAGTTTTTTTGTGGCGCTGTCGACGACTTTTTCCGCCAGGTGCCTAGAGGTGGTCCATTTGCCCCCCATGGCGGACAGGAAGCCTTCGACGCCATCTACTTCCGCGTGATCAACAATCTCTGCTGCGCGGCTGGCATTGTAACTATCGGAATCGTCTTCTT
>NZQM01000019.1 GCA_002695905.1 Parvibaculum sp. | reverse complement strand
TCAAGTTCTACAGGAATAGAGCGCCCACCCGATAGAGGCACGACAGCCTCTGTTCCGTGGAGCATAACTGGGTAACCCGATTCAGGGCCGCTTACTACACCACCCTCAGCAAATCCGAGCATGTCTAATCCAGCACCAATGAGTTCACCACCAGCACTTACCAAGTCCATGATAGCATCAACTATTGGCTCTAAGACACCCCATATCAGGTCAAGAATATACTCAAAAGCACCAAAAATTGGGTCTAAGATGTTGTCCCAAACCCACTTGATACTGTCGGCTAAAGCATCCCATATAACCTGAATGTTCTTCATCCCTTCTTCTACACCCGGCCCTACGCCCTCCCATAGAGCACCAACGGTATTATCCCAAACCCACTTCATACCGTCTACAAGTAAATCCCATGCAGTCGCAATAGCACCTATACCAGTTTCAATTGGAGGCCCAACAATACCCCAAAGAGGTTCTACGACATTGTTCCAAATCAATTCCATCCCATACATGAGGCCATCCCATGCAGTTGCTATGAGTCCTATACCAGCCTCTATTGGTGGGCCGACTAAGTTCCAAAGTGGTTCTATGACATTGTTCCAAATCAATTCCATCGCATACATGAGGCCATCCCATGCTAAACCAATGGCTGTTATACCAATGTCAATAGGAATACCAATTAAGTCCCAAAGAGGAACGATGATGTTATCCCATGCTAATTTCATAGCAGCCATTAACACATCCCATGCTACACCGATAACTCCTAAACCGATTTCAATAACCGGGCCTACCAAATCCCATAAAGGAACTATAACCTCATCCCACGCTAATTGCATCGCTGCTAAAAATACACCCCACGCTAAGCCCAATGCATCAAACGCTAAACCTAAAGCGCTTGATACAAAGTCTGCAATTGTTTGTATGATTGGTTCAGCAACAGCCCATAATTCATCAAAAATTGGCATAATGTTCTCATTAAACCAGTCTTTGATTACCTGAAACTTTTCTTTAATGAATGTAATAGCACTCGCAAAAGCACCTGTGACTGCTGATATTGCACTACCAAAGATACCACCAATAGCACCAAAGATACTTGAGACTGCACCTGCACCGCTTGATAACCCACTAAGGGCTACGGTCAGGCCAGCCAGTGCTACCATCAGAAATCCTCCGTGTTTAAGAAATCGTAGTCAAGAGAAACCGTTTCTCGGCTACCACTTTTTGAAGACTGATTGGCTCTTTTGTTTGCCTTCTCTTCTTCTTTGCGACCCACAATAGCCCATGTGTAAGATTGGTAGAACTGTTGTGGAGTCATTTCTTGCACCTCTTTGATTGATATACTGTAATGTTTTGCTACTATGTATGCTTTCATTTCAAGAGAGAGTTCTAATTCGGCAGGGGTGTTGATAACTTTGCGACTGAGAAAACTCTCAATCACTTGTTCCCGCCTTTGGTAAACCCCCCTGACATCATCTCTCCAAGTTCATTTGGACTTGGCAATAATGCAGAGATTTGTTCACCAACATAGCCTTTGAGTTTCATCAACTCTTGAGTAGATAGACTGGGGTTAGTTCGCACCACCCAGTTGGTAAATGCGTATTTGTAATAACCTTCAAGGTTAAGAGACATTTCACCATCTTTTGATATATTGAACATTTCTTGAGCCGCTTTTTGAATGTCAAAGAATGAAACATCACGAATCCATACCTCCATTACGAGGTTAAGGTCATCGGGGTCTATCCCAATCTCGTGCTTCTGTTCATCATTCCGTCTCATCAATAAGTTCTTGTTTGCTACTATCGTTTTGGTCATTTGTCTCACCTGTGGTCACAGCCGCTTCTTCAGCGGGGGTGTCCGACTCTTCTTCAGCAGCCGCTTCGTCAGCGGGGGCTTCGGTTTCTGTCGGGGACTCGGATATACCCTCGTCATTACGCTTCAAGCGTAGTGCGAGTTCGGCCTTTGTGCCGTAGACTGGTAGCCCACGCTCTTTACAAAGTGCCTTTAATTCTTTGACGGTCATAGCGTCATAAGTAAGTTCTGTTGGAAAATCTTCGCTGTCACCAATGTCTTCAGGCGTAGCAAGTTCTGATGCTGCTTCAAATACCTCTTCAGGTAGCACATCAATGACCTCTTCTACGACCACTGGCTGCAAAAGTGCATCAACTGCCTTTTCAATGAGATGCAGTGAACGCTTTTTACCAGCGCTAACAATGTCTCCCTCAATAACACCCACTTGCGATGCATACCAGTGAGCATACTCGTCGTGAGATAATTTGTTGTAATGATTTGCTTTGATAGATGGTGTAAGCATAATAGTCGCCTCAAGAGTGTAGTAGCGTGTCTGTTGCGACCACACGCATGGCCTTTGGTAGAATCTTCAATGGTGCTTTGATAACACCCTTGTCTTCAGGAACTGGTAGCGGTGCTTCTGTGATGTAGAAGTCATCAAGCAAGATGTCAATGCTTTCACGACCAACCGCTGTTCCCGGCTTGGTGAAAGACAAACGAATCTGATTATTAGTAGAAGCCTCGTGGTCTACTGCTCTACGAACCTTGTGATAGAACACTGGGTCATCAACAATGATTTCACAGTCCATTGAATACTCAGTTTTACCTTCAATAGCAAGAGAAGCGTTACGAGCGCCACCGAATGGGATTTGGTCTGTTTCGCTGTCAGTAATAGCAGCACCATTGATAGTGTAGAATTGTTGAACTCCAGTGTTACCAGTGATGGTAAAGGAAATAACTTGTCCGAGTGTAACACCAGCAATAGTTACAGTTCCGTTGTAGAACATGTATGGCTTCTGTGTGCCTTTTTCAATACCAGTTGCTTTTCTCTCAGCGGGTGTATTGTTCTCTTCAAACATGCGATGAGCCATGTATCGGTCACCTTTTGTCCCACCTGATTGCTTAGAGACAGCAGTGGTTTCAAGACGACCAGTATCTGTGTAACATAGCGCTGAATCAAAGTTTACGCTCATACGAAGAGCAGCATCTGTATCAGCGGTCAAAGAGAAATCCTTGACCTTGCATCCTTTGTAGACACGAGTAAGTTGTTTAGGGTCTGTAGCGCCTCCATCAGTAACATCAGCGACAGAGCCTTCAACATCTCGGCGGCGAATGCTTACCTCTACTGCAAACGAAGGAACGCTACTGCGAGAATACATCAACCGTGTGACACCATTGGTAAGAGCGCCTGAGATTTCACGATGAGGGCTACCAGTATTTGGTGCTCCTCCACCATCTCCGTCAAAGCGAATGAATCTCAAAGGTGCGTTGGCTGGGTGAGGGAAACAAAGACCATCATCAAGCCAAATGTTTGTTCCGCTGATAGCAGCAATACGACGAATCTCCTGTGCTTGAGTTTGGTCAAAGTATTCTTCAGCACCAATACCAGTAAATCCGAACTCTTTGTTAGCACCTAAACTACCAGCGTTACTGTAAGTGATAGTATCGTGAACTGGAGTGGAGACTGTGACTAAAGTAAAAGTAGCACTACCACCTGCGATAGTAATAACATCTCCAATAGAGTAGCCATGTCCACCATTAGTGATTGTAACGCTATCAACAGCACCTCCGCTGTCTGTAGTTGTCACAACTAAACCACTACCTGTTCCGCCTGTAGTAGCAACACCAGCAGCACCAGTATAACCGCTACCACCAACTAATGCGTTAAATGTAAGAGCAGTTCCTTCATTCTTAATCAAAACATAATCACCAGCAGCGATTGGTGATGTTCCACCACTACCATTAGCAGCGTCTGTAAAAGTGCTCGCAGCGCCATCTAATGTAATCAAAGTCTCACCAATCTCGGTAGCAGCACCAAGACCTCTATCATCAGTCATAAGATTGTCAAATTGGTTACCAACTGAAACTGACTCCATACCAAGAGCGTAATACAACCAACGAGGATTGTGTAGATTTACCTCAAATGTGCCTCCTTCGTTTAGGAAACGACCCGGCACTTGAACTGCCGTATCACGGCCAAGTCCTACAATGTGGTATCGCTTGAGGTCTACCTTTGTTTCAGGTAAAGTGAGAGTAGCAGCAAGGCCGAGGAATTGGTCAGTAAGCACACGCTCACTGCTGGCAGTAGCAACACTGCTCCAACCGCCCATGTTAGCATCAAAAGTAGGAGTTCCAAAGGAGTGAATTAAAATTGACCCACCCTCTGATTCTTGAGCAACAGGTGTCTTCAAAGCAGGTGTGACGGTGAGTTGAGTTTCAGTAGCACCAGTAGTAAGAGAAGCAACGGTAAGTGTAGCGTTTGTTCCACCACCTGAAATAGTAACAACATCGCCAACAGTGTAACCAGCCCCTACTGCATTAACAGCGACTGCTGTAACTGGAGTTCCCGCCCCACCGCTGGTTGTTGTATTTACTGTAAGCCCAGTTCCTGTCCCACCTGTGGTAGCAACAGGTGAAGCACCAGTATAACCAGTTCCACCAGCAGCGAGTGTAATTGTAGCCACTCCGTTGTTAGCCTCATTTTTGTGCTCCATAATTGTAAATGTGCGACCACTGTTGTGAGAATCATCAGGACTAAATCCTGTTCCAGCCGTAACGAAAGAGAGCCTACTACCTACCAACATACCGACTGGGTAGAGTAAAAGACCAGCATTACAAGGAGTAGAAGCAGCGCCTCCTGTAAATGAAATTACACTGGTATTTGCTGAATCATCCCTGCTTTTGTGGATGAACTTGAACGACCCTGCGTAGTTGTGTGGTAGTTTCAATCCTGTCTCGTGACCGAAGGCAACCTCGGTCAAATCTCCTTTGTATACTGTAGATGGCATGTCCGTTCAACTCAAGGCACTAACTCCGCAAAGATAACTACTTCTATCTGAAAGGTCATACGAAATAAAACCTTTGACCTATCGGAGAGGTCAGTGCGAGTCTTGTATACCATGCGGTCAAAGTTCACACCGTCTCCTTTTCTTACGGTGTGAATGAGGCGGCGTATCTCGTTTTCCATAGCCTGAAGATGTTTTCTCCCCTTGGCTGTGCGAGCATCTACAGTGATATTGAGACGAGTTGTAACGAAATCATAGAATAATTCAGGGGCTTCTTCATTGTGCGCCGTCTCATAGCAAAGCACATAATCGTGACGGGACAAATCTATTCTTTTACCTCGCTCAGCGCCTACTGTAGCGATGTCAGCGATGATTGGTTTGATGTTACCAGTGTTACCACGATTCCAGTTTTCCAATGTGGAGACGACCATATCAAGGGATTCAGTAAATGTAGCAACCATAGTATCAAGCCGCCTTCATTTTCTTGTATTTTGCTATGTCGGGGACTAACATTCCGCCTGAAAACTTGAGGTTTTTCTCTTGAAGTAATGGTGATTCACGAAGCATACGCTCGTCAGCCCTTTTTAATGCAGCATCAACTGCTCCTTGAGGTGCTGGTTTGTTGTTTTGTCGGTAGCCTTCTTCAGTTTTCATGATGTTTTCCATCCCTAATTCCTGTGCTTCTACCTTTTTACGGTAATTTTCAGGTCTTTGGGTGATAACCATTCGTAGTTCCTCTTGGTATTTTGGGTCTGATAGTTCAGCCTTTAGCATCTCCAAAAACTCATCTTGAGGCCCACTTACCATAACGCATCACTCAAAGACAATAATTTCAATATAACGGGCTAAGATAGCATCAACTTCAGACTTTAATAATTGAATCTTAGAAGTCAAGTCTACATTTTGTGTGCCTTCAGGAATTAGAACGCTTCTGTCATCCGACATCAAGACATCACAAGCCACCATCTTTGTAGCAGCCTCTTCTATAGCCTTCTCAAGATAACGCTCACCATAGATGTAAGAGCATTTAATCGCATTCCATTCAAAGAAAGGATAGGAGTTGTTGAAGTAAATAACTCCCATTTCATGGTCAAGCCACCAGTCACGCAATCGGGCGTTGTCACCTTTGTTGCTACCGCCTTGAAGGTCAATCACCATTGTATTTTGAATGATGTCACCTAAAATGTCAGAGAGTGGAGAGCCTACCACAATAACGCACCCTGTAAAAGATGTAGCAGTTTTACCAGTATAACGAAACACTGTGTCACCTTTAACACAAACCCCAGCCGAAGAAAAACCACTTGTAGAGTTCACATTGACTGTGGTAGAAACAACGCTGGTAACAGTTGCTGTATGTGTGTCTACTTGAGCAAACTCAATGTTGCTATCTGTAGAAACAATAGAGCATGACTCTCCACCTTTACCAGCACGCATAGATGTCATCTTCACTTGACCAGTTCCATAATCAGCGTTAGCGGTAGCGAGGAACTCATTGTTCAATGCTACATTTGCTGTAGAACCCTCCAGTGTGAATGCTGGAGCAAAATCCACTGCTGCTTTATTTACTCTATCTTCTTTGTTAATGAGGTCAGCAAGGTTCTGTCCTGTTGTTGCTGCATCAAAATCGGCACGCCATTGTGTAGTAGCAGTTCCAATTGTTAGTGTAGCGGCAGTTCCGTTGCCGGGAGATACCACAATAGAACCTGATAAACCCCTGACATCTTCGGGTAATTTGATACGAGCCTCGGCGCTACAAATCTCACGATAGTCGTCTCCTTGCCATAATTCAAGGCGAAGGATTTGCTGTATATTCCTGAAAAGGAGGGGTGCTGTGCCGACATAATCTGTATAGTATCGTCGGCGGTATGGTTTGTAAGTGTCAAAATTGATGTATTCGGCGCTCACAAGATAGGGTCGCCATGCGTTGTGTGTTAGATTGTCAATCTTATCTTGAGCCTCTTTGATACGAGCCTCAACAACTGAGCGCTTCATACCACGAGTTTTACCGTTGGTAAACGATGCTGTGTTTTGAACATAGGCGTTATCGGCTGCTTGATAATCAGCAGCAGTGATAACATCAGCGAAGTTGAGTTGAACCCCACTGGCGCTGCTACCAATTGATGTTATGACTCTCTCTGTTCCCAAAGGGTCAGCATCGGAGTAAATGAGAATGGTGTCATCTTTTTGAAATCCCACAGTTCTGTAATCAGCACCTGTAACGAAAACGGCAGTAGTAGTGCTGTCAGCACTGACTAAAACGGCTTCCTGTGGGCCTATTGAGAGAAAATCTGCAACTTTCTGTGCAGTGGTATAGACGATTGCCGAAGGGTCAAGTGGGCGTGTTTCAGCCTCACCGGGATTGAATACTATTGGCATTTCTTTTCATCTCCCGTTACGAAACACTTCTTGGTTTCTTTTTCATCCTCATCAACTTTCTTTGACTTAACATCAAACCAAGCATCAAGGAGTGTGCAACGGGTCATGCTCTCGCCTCCTCGTCTATAGAAGCAAGGTTGTATTCCATTGGTTTATCGCAAGTGGCACATGTCTCTCGCCACATAAAATGCAGCATACCACAGTGTTGGCAACGAGTGCCTGAGCCAATGTTTAGAACATCACTGGCTTCAAGATTACGCTTACGCTGTTGTGAAGTAATACCCTTGAGTGGGTTTTCTTCGTCAATGACTTTACCGAGTAGAGTCTGTGCGTCAGAACGAATGCCTTGTTTTTGAAAACGCTCAATATCGCTCAGGTCAATTGATTGCTCGGCTAACGACATACATACTCCTCACACTCAACTGGTGGTGACAAATATGTAAATGTTACCGAGAATATGGTGCGGGTCGCACGATACACAAGTGTTACTACCAATAGCGGTGCTGATAGCAGTTGCTATCTCAGCAGTTGCTGTTGAATCATTGAAATCCTTCGGCGGAAAAGGCCCAAGAATTGATACAGTCTTTGGCATATATCGTCACCTCAAGAGCGACGACCAATTGCTACAAAAGTTCCACCAGTAGTGTCATGTCCCACCAAGAATGCTGAAACAGTGATAGTAGAGCCTGAAAAACTTGCGAGGTCAGGGAAAGTTCCATCAACTGCGGCGTAAGTAGTGCCACCAGCAATATCAATCTCCTTAATCTTAGCAAGATTTCCCACTGCTGTTGGGTTTACAATAATACCATCAATGCTTGCCAAAAGTCCTGACAAGTCAATACTCGTATCTGTTGCTTCGTATGAGCCTGTTACAATCATTCGGTCACCAAAGTAGGTTGGTCGTGGGTCAATAGTTACTGCCATTATTCTTCATCTCCTGTTGTTTCTTCTGCGAGACTCTCTTCAACAAGAGCCTCAGTTTCTTCTACACCATCGGGACTCATTACAGTCTCCACGAGTGAAAGAAGAGTAGTTTTTGTTGCATAGCCTTTTGGTTTGATGTCGTAGTTTGAAAGCCACTTTGCGATGTCACTACGACTCCATGTTGAATCAGGGACACCACTCAAGTCAGAGTCAGCAACTTTAGACGCTTTGTAACCTTCAATTTTGTAGTCAGCACCAAGCCTAAACGCATACTTATCCAACCAAGCGGTTGTAACTTCACGAGGCTGATGCCTAATGAAATCAGGGTGCGTAGGGTCAATGTTTCCTGTAGACCAAGAGCGACCAGTGTATGTTACTGTAGGCACTTAAAGCACCTCAGTTGTAAATAATCATTACAGTTGTAACATTCGCTGTGCCGCTTGCGTATTGTAGGGTAGCAGTAGTTCCGCTAAAGATACATCCTGTAAGAACAGGTGTTGCTTCGGCTGGGGTTGCTGTTACGCTTAGAATAGCAGTTGCTCCACCAAGAATGATGGTTTCGCCGTCTGCTCCGCCAGTGACATTAAACAATGCCAATTTTGGTGCTGGGTCGTAGCCGTTTGCTCCATCGCTGTTAGAAGCGTTGAAAGTTCCCGGCCCACCGCCGGGGTAAGATACATCTGCTGCACCGTCAAGCCACTCAGTTGTGTCAGCCGACCCTGCTCGTAGTTCCCAGTTACCCACAAGGGTTGCTGTTGCTGTTCCTGTAATCGTTAGTTCTGTTGCCATATCAAATCATCTCCATATTTTTTTTTGTTTTGTGTCCTCACTTCAAGTCACGAATGCTTGCTTGTGCTCCAAAGAAAGTTGTCCATACTTCACCCATTGTTCGGTAAAGTCCCTCTTGACCGAGGCGGTTGATTGCGAATGGGTCACCAGTTTCAATACCGGATTCAAAGTATTGTGTAGGAATCGCAGTGCTGAAATACATGTAGTCAGTATCAAGGAGATACATACGGCTTAGACCGTCTTTCTTCATGTCTTTGGTAGGAATGATTGGCACACCGTTGTAGGTAGCGACAATGAAACCTGCTTCAATACCCGGAACACCCTTAACACCGTTGTAGGTAGGGGTCACACGCTTTTCCTCCATGAAACGCTGTTGCGCTTGTAGAAGTTGTTGAAGACGCATCAAAGTGTCATATCCAGTTAGGATAACCTTTGGATTACCACCACGCTCCCAAACTTGCTGGAAAATGGTGTCCAAGTGGTCAAGAGAAAGAACACGACGACTTGCATCGGCTGCGTTAGCAGCACAGTTCACTTCAGCGTTAGCCCAAGAGTTGGTTGCACGAGCGATGCTGTAGATGTCCAACTTAGAAGGAGCGTCTACATGCTCGTTTCCGCCAGCAGTCCTTAGACCAGTAAGACCTGCACCAGCGCCGTCACCAGCAGTGATTCGGTCAAGTGATTCAAAGTTGTTACCAGCAGCGGTATCAGAGTCAAGAAGAAGCATCTTGTTTACCATTTCTGCGTGGTGCTTACCCATTTCTTCTTTGAGAACTGAGCGCATGTCACCCATACCGTCATCCTTGTCAGCAAGGAAAACAGCGACTTCGCTAACATCAAAGGAGTGAGCGATGGTCTTAGGCTTTGCAGCAACATGTTGGAAAGTTGGCTTGACAGTTTCAGGCAGTGTGCCGTTTTCTGCGATACCACCGTGAACAACACCAGCGTTTGGCTTGTCAGTAATGACTCTCCATCCACTGCGTTCCCATGGTTTCTTAGGTAGAATTGAGAATGCGTTGAACTCTTGGTTCAACTGTGACCAAACTTTGCGCCCGTAGATTGCTTGGTATGTTCCAGCAGTGGTGCTTAGCATTGGTGAATCCGATTTGAGAAGTTCACTACCAGTGTAGGTGTAACCCATTGAGTTACCTGCTCCGTAGTAGTATCGCTCCATGTCGCTGACTGTTCTTACATAATTTCGTGCCATATCATTTCATCTCCATATTTTTTTTGTTGTTTGTGAGTTTTCACTCGCTGCGGTATAGCCCTCCAGCCAGTTGGTGAACTTCTTCCCAAGTCATGTTTGCCAAGTCTTGAGTGCTTGGCACATCAAGAGTAGGTGTTGAAACGGATTTAGCAATCATTTCGCCGCCACCGTTTGAAAGGTTGTCAATTCGCTCATTCAATGCTCCAAGAGCCTTCATGACCTCATCAAGAGGAGCACGAGCGTCAAAGTTTTGTGCTTGTGCTTTTGAGATTTCTTCAGCACTTTCTTGTGCGAAGCGACCTTCAAAGTTTGCTTCAAGAGACTTGCGGAACTCTTCTTCTTGCTTTGCAGCCTTGAAGACACCGTATGCTTCTTCAATTCGGTGTGAATCAATGCCGTGTCCTGTAATGAAGTCAGACTTTGCGACATCTTTCTTGCCACCGCCGCCAGTTGTGCGAGCGATTGCGTTAGTAGATGGGTTGCCTCCTTCTTGAGCACGACCTTTGACTTGTCCAGCAAAGTAATCAGCACCGTCGCCAATTGATTCAGGAGTAGAGCCAAGGTTTGCTTTTGCTACTCCATCAAAGTGAGAGCGTGCAGCACCAGTGTCTACACCAGCGGATTTGAGAGTGTTTTCCATCCAGTCAAGATATTCGGATGTAATGACATCAGAGAACTCAGACTTCATTTTGTCGTCTTTCTTGTCTTTCTCTTCGTCTTTGTCTTTGTCCATGTAGTTGCCTTTCTCTTTGTCGTCTTTCTTGTCTTCATCAGAGTCAGACTTACCCTTCTTTTTCTTTTCCATAGCGGCTTGTAGCGCAGGGGGTAGTTCTCCTTTCTCCATTGAGTCCAGTCGGCCTTCAAGTCGGCTTAATACATCGTTCATTTGTTCCATTACTTCGTCAGTCATTTTGCTCACCTTATTGTTTTTGTCTTGTTTCAGTATATTGAATGTTGCTTCGGGGTTAATTCCTTTTTCACAGATTGTTATTTCGTGTAGTTCTAATTTTGAGATTTCTTGGTATGAGCCGTGGTTTTTGTCGCTTTTGTTTACTCGTTTGAATGCTTGTCCACCTATACTAAATCCAGCCAAATTGCCTTTTCGTATTTCGGATGCTACTTCTCGTGCTTTTTCAATGTCGTCTCGTAATTTTACTACTACAAACATTCCAGCATCGTCTACTTCGCTTTTCCACAACCTCCCTTGATTATCCGTGTAATTCGTTATTACTTCTCCGACTTGTATATTTGAGTGTGCTAATTGGACATTTCTGTATTTGGGGTCTGACATGAACTTTTTGAAAGCGTCTTTCAATGCTGTTCTTGTAATTAAATCTCCTTGTTTGTCTACTAACTCTACTGAAGCATACCCTGCAACAATGAGGTCACTCCCCGCTTTGAGGAGTGAGATGTTTCTTCGCTGAGTTCGTAACACACTAATTCACTCTCTGTCTGTTTACCTATATGAATAAACCCCTAAGCCTCATAATCCGATTCTGCTTCATAAGTAGGAGACTGCTTAGCATTTTTTTGTTTCAAACGCCTTTGCGTAACTGAGTCATATTCTTCTTCGGAATCCTCTGTTGGGCGGTCAATCATGTCCCAATCAGGCAAACTTTCTTCACTGGTTAGTCTTGTTGGGCCTCTTGGAGATTCTATGCCACTACCAACATCAATACCCATACCCTGAGCACTGGTCATACCCGACATTTTTTCTTTTCTTAGATTATCAAGGCGTGCTGTTAGGTCAGCAATACGAGTAATTGTTTTGAGCATGGTCTTTGCATTTGGCTTCAAGATATTCTCATCATCTTCAGCCTCAATAACACCAGCGGATTGTTTCTCACTTCGCTTTCTGTCTTTTGGCTTATTCATTGAATGCTCAGGTTCTACGCCTTTTATCATCAGTGAAACAGCCTGATTCCATAGCGGTCTAACACTTTCAGCCAATTGTAAAGTGTAATCTGACTGGCTTAATTCACCCATAACTGACCTTGGTGAGTGCGCCCAATTCCCAGTATGACTGGATTCTGATTTGTAAATTACCTCGTCTAACCCCTCAAAAACAATGGATATTTGATTTTCTTTGAGGGTAATATCGTAGGGAATGTGAATAATAGGATGAGATTTAGCCAAGAGAGATAAAGTTTCAAGACTCGCTGGACTTTCCGAATCAGCCTCCCCTACAATCTTTGAAGAGGTAACATCGTAAATTGTTTTACCATCACGATTCCGCTTTTTAACTCCCGAAACAGAAATTGAAACATTGTCTCCTTCTTTGAATGGCTTCGGACTTTTGACAGTTCCAACATCAAGATATTGTTTACCTTCATACTCTACACCTCGGTTACCAAATCCTTCTGAGTCAAGTGGCCCTGCTCCTAATCGGTATGTGTATGGGCCTTTACCTCGGACA
The DNA here is from genome assembly GCA_002695905.1 of Parvibaculum sp. Lineage (GTDB taxonomy): Bacteria > Pseudomonadota > Alphaproteobacteria > Parvibaculales > Parvibaculaceae > Mf105b01. Next base: position 6,131 of record NZQM01000019.1, on the reverse strand, counting down.
TCTAAAATGATAAAACTAACATTCTTGTTTTTACGAAGTAAGAACCATTTCGGATGTCGGCGCTCGCCACGCATGTATGTGGATTTAGCATCACGAAGTAATAATTGCTTATGTGTCTCTTGTAAACTCTTGACCGTAGAATCCAAACCCCCTTCTTCTGTCATACGAGTATCGTATGGGCCGGGAACTAAAACATGCTCATGACTGTCAAACTGTCCTCTCAAAACTTTGAGTCTTTCACGAACAGTCATATCACCAACATTGGTATCGTCATAATCAATGATGTCAATGATGTGTATGTTATCTCCCATCCTTACAGCATCAATGATGTAATTTTTATCAGTGACCGCTTTGAGTTGTTTCTTATCATCATCATTTAGAGGCACTGCACTATTATTTTCATCATAGGCTGTAAAGCGACTACCTTTACGCATTATCATCATACGCTTTCCATCATAGAAAGCCGATACTACCCAGTCTCCGCTAAAACCTCGTAGCGCTTCAAAATCTTTCAAAGAGAAAATACGATGCATAGGGAGAATAGGTGGGGGTCTACCTTTGTCATCTTTTAACAGCGCATCGGGATTCATCAACACCATCAATGTCTCAGTGGGGTCGCTTGTTGAAATATCACTTGGGTTAAGGTTGGCAGGTAACCCTGTAACATCAACCCTGTTCATGTTAGTTACCGCTGATGGGACTTGATAGTTTGATGACAAGACTTGTTTAACTGACTCTTCACCATGAAGTTGCTTCATGATTTCTTCAGGGATAGAATGTAAGAATTGAGATTCTGTGTTTGTCCCAGCCATAGCCGTTTTGTTACCGGGGAACTCCATTCCAACGCTTGGTGTCATCTCATACCCACTATCCATTCCTCCTGAAATAAACATGTCTTGAACAGAAGCCCCTTTACTGTTAGCGGGGTGAATTGGTTGTTGAGTCCATTGTGCTGTTCTCGCTGTAGTAGAAGGTGCTACAACCTTATCCATTGTTGTAGCCTTAGTTGGGTCAAACAAAACAAGGTCGTGAACTCTGCTTTTTGCATCATTAACTGGGGCGTTCATATTACCCTTTAGGCTACCAATGGCATTCATTTTTTTACCATAGTTACCATTACGATGAGATAATTGTAAACGAGATAAACCGTGTGTATCTAATTGACTCTGTTGAGTGGGTCGGAATAATTGCTCTAATTGACTGAGAGATTTACCATACTTTTCACGGAAAACTCCTCCAAACTTTCTATCCGCTATTGCTCGCTTTGTAGGGTCTTCTTTAGCCGATGGCCGAGTTCTTATGTGCTCACGAAGAATTGATTCAATCGCTTCATGGTGGTCATCAGTTGAAAACATAGAGTTTGCCTCTTCTCCAGCAAAACTTACACCAGCACCTAACAAATCACCATGTCGGAGAACCTTAACAGGTGCATCCATTCCTTCAAGTAACCTATCAATCATGTTATTGTGAGCAGCGTCATCAGGTAAATTAAGCAAAGAGCGAACCTTTGCTTGAGAGTGAGTTGGTAAGATTTCTTTTCCAGCCATACCTAACACATTAGCGATTGTATGATGAGGAGATACAACATTTTCACCATCGGATAACAACTGACTGGCACTTCTGTGTTCCTCCATAACCTCACCATACCCATGGGTGTGTAACCCATGTGAAGAATGTGGTAGTCGTAACAAAGCCATGTTAGCATCACGCATTAAACGAGAAGTGTTGGCTAAGAACTTGTCAGGCATTTCAGGATTAAATGCATCGGGGTCAGCCTTTTCATATTCAGGCTTCATTTTTTGAGCCATACTCATTATAGCACGAAGGTCATGCTCGTCTTTAATTTCAGCGTTATCAGTAATTTGGTCGTAAGTATTTTTTTCATCAGGTTGAGCCTTCTCTTCAATAGCCATCTCTTCTTGTTCTATAGCGTGTAAACGAGCATTGAGTTCAGAGTATTCATCGCTGCCTTCTTCAAAGTTCATTATTTGATTGCTAATTTCTTCATACTCATGCATTAACTCTTCAAGTTCATCTTCGGCTTCAGCGGATAGAGGTATCTCTTTCGCTTTCTTTTTCTTATGACCTTGAAAGATTCTAAACAATTCTCGGTTTTCATTATTATGACTCAGTATACTACTCGCACCAATGGATTTTTTGTTAAGCCATCTATTTTTCTTCATGGGGTCATGCGGTGGATGAAGTCTACCACCAGCAGTGACCATGCGATGAGAATGCTTCGCATTGTTCAGTGATTGAGTTGCCTTGAGTCCAATACCTCCAAGAGCGTTAATTGGATTTGAGTTAAAATAATTGTCAGCACTAATGGCGCTTCTATTTGCAGGGCCGTTAAAATACACTTTACGCTCATCATCACTCATGTATCTAACTTTATTTGAATAGCCACCAACAAGCGATGTTTTTTGACGGAATGGCATATTCTTTGTATTTCTTACCTTTGTCAAGTTTCGGTGATTAGATGCATCCCAAAAAGAAGTAATACCGTGGTGACCAGCGTGTTGCCTTGTTTCTTTTGAATACAAAGAAGGGATATAACGACCCCAAAGACCTACAGTTTTTGGGTTAGGCACGAATCTGTCACCCTCTACTCTACCCATAATTGAGTAACCATCATCGTTTTTAGGTAGAGATTCATGCATCATCTCCAATTTGTGTATTACATTTCTACCCATTCCCCCTTGATGGTGAAAGTCTTCAGCAAAATGAGCACCGAGTCCGATGATATTGTTATCATCATCAGTTAGATAGTGCTCTCTTTCGTCTTCAGGAATATCACTGATGTCAGGGCCATTTTTACCTCCATGATGAAAAGAGTCGTGATTACGAATTGGTTTTTGTTGCCTCTCAGTTTCAGACATTTCTTTAGCAGCCTTGATGACTTGTTTTATTTTGTCTATACCAACAAGCGGCCCTTCAAAACCATGAAGTAATGGGTGTGAATCCATTTCAGTCAAATCAGCATTATATCCCATTAAACCCAACATTGTTTCTAAATCAATATGCTCGTATGGTTTATCGTCAAGGATTTTTAATTCGCTTAAGACGGCTTTAGCGTCTGATAATTTACCAATTTTACGACCTTGCATCATTCCCTTGATTGGTAGATGAATTAAACCTTCACTTTTTTCTTCTTCGTATGTGTCTACATCCATAGAGTCACGATGCTCATGTAGAAGTTCATTGTATTCGTCAAGAAGGTTTTGATAGACTGAAGTAGGTGATTCATTATCAGTGTCAAACGGAACTTGTTGCATAGCACCCATCAATGAGTTTTTGATAAATCTGTCTTCACCATCAGGAATATCGTCTACAGTTTCATAGTGCTTTTTGACATTTGCACCATGCATGTGTTGAGGTCGCATGTAGTGGTCAAACTCACCAGTAAATCGTTGAGCAAGATTTCTCTTGATACGACCAGCACTGATGTTTCTACCTTCACCCAATTCTATATTTTGAGCATTAGCGTGGTCGCTACCCTTTTCATGCAAGTGTTTCATCACTTTATGCCTATCAAGTGGTTTCAAAAACTCTAAACCATACAAGTAACCCTCGTGACCTAAACCTTCTTTCAACAGTTTAGGCTCAAGTTCACTTTCAGGTTCACCTGAGTAGATATGGTCTTGAATCTCTTGTTCGCTCATTGTAGCCTTTGGGTCATACATCTCAGAATGATATTGGTCACCCTCCCATCCATCGGCTGCATCTTCAAAATGTTTCAATCTCAAAGCATGTTCGTGTTCTACTGGTTTTGGGAACTTTTCAATCATCTTTTTTTCAAGGTCAGAGTTTTGCTCTTTCCATCGCTGAAAATTGTTTTCATAGATGTCGTGTAGGTAATGGTCATTTAGAGGGCCAAGAAAATTATGATGCCTCTCTTCTTTACCCAACTCTGTGTTGTAACGAAGTTTACCAACTACTGCTGGATTATTATTTTTTTCTTCAAGACGCTCTTTACCCATCTCAGCCATTTTATATCGGTGAGACAAACTTTCTTCGCCGGGTTTTGATGGTAAGTAGAAACGCCTTAACTTTTCAACCATAGCCGACCTACCAGTTATGGTATTTTTTTGGCGTAGAGGATGATGTTTTTTGTGATGTGGATGTGACTCAGGGTAATGTTGCCCTTGAGCAAACTCGGCATGGGGGAATGAAGAAGCAACTTCGTGTAGAGGTCTTTCTCTTATTCTATTTTGCCAAACATGTTCTCCGAGTCTCATCTCTGCTCCTCTTTCAAAACCTCTCTTATCTCTTCTTTTGTTTTTATCAAAACGATGTCCTTTTTGTCTTTCTTTTAAGATTGAATAACACACATCATCCAGTGGAGTTTGTGGTATACTTTGATTGTGGTTTTCTAAGTTCATCTTAGCAAAGTAGAAATCACCAATGGCATTATGTAGGTCAATTCCGTCAAAAATTGACTTAAGAAGGTCGTTACGACTTCTATAATACCAATCTGATGGTGATTCTCTCATTCAAAACACCCCTCAATTGGGGTTGTTTTTGAGAACCCCGCCATCATCAAGACGGCTTACTCCGCCACCTTCATGTGGGTTTAACATAGCGGCCAATTTGTCAAGACTAACTTGCACTGATGTAGCGCCTTTGTTAGCCACATCTTCAGCATTGTATGGATATTGATTTGTGGTGTAGTAAGCGTTTCTTGTTTGACCACCAGTTTCGGACATAAACATAACACCTTGGGGTGTTGAATCGTAAGCCGTAGTAAATCCGGGTTGGCTACCAGCCTCAACTGATTTACCCACCATAGGGTGTCTAAAGATAGAACGCTTCTGTCCTCCTCCCCCTTCTTTTTCTTTTTGACGGCGAGCCATCATCGCATCAACTACCCCTTCAGGCTTTCCTGATGCTGATGCATCGCTCATAGGCATTTGTTCGTTACTACGGAATCCCGGTTTTTTAACTTGGACACCACGAGATGCGTCACCACGCTTTTGGTCACGAGTCTTACCTTCACTTAGAGGTAAAGTTCTCGCTGGAGTAGTATCTTCACGCATTGACATTGGTTTTTCATTAGCATCATCATAATCATAATCGTAATCATAATCGTAATCGGATTCTGAGTAATCAATTTCTTCACGAGGCTCACCTGTTGCCAAACCAGCGTTTCTTCGCTGTGCATCACCAATGGTGAATGTTCCATCACCCTTAGCCATCTTTCCACCACAGCCCATCTTAGCACAGCCCATTTTTGTCTTTTCACAATCAGGGCATTTTTCCTTAGAAAGAACATCAATACGGTCAGAAAGATGCTGTGCTTTGTTCATTAAATCTAACGCATGTCGGCTCATCGGGGATGGTATGGGTTTCATTGTGTCACCTCTGTTTCTTTGGCTTGCTCAGCCATTTCGTGTATCTCATCCCAAGACATCAAATGAATATCGTTGTTTGAGTATTCATTTTGACTCTTGAGTAATCCTGAGTCCATTTGATTTTCAACTCCAATGTCTCCTCTAAATGCATCGGTAGATACATCTTGACTTAATGGAGTAGCAGCGGGAACAAAACCTGCTTTGCGTAGCATACTAATCGGGTCGCTTACTGCGTTACGAAGTTGTTGATTCTCGGCTTTGAGCATCTGTAAGTCTCCATCCATTGTTTCCATTTTAGAAATTAGAGCATTCATCAAACGCTCAGCAACAGACTCTTCACTCATCTAAACACCTTCACTTAGGAGAATAACGACCAAAAGTTCCGTAATGTTTACGCATACCGTTACCAGTGCGTGCCGACATGATTGTGCCGGGTAGAACATCATTTCGCTGAGAGACATCAAACTTTGCTCCTGTTTTACTCATTTTGAGAATAGTTGCTTCTCCGGGTTGAACTACAGTAGTAAGTTCTGATTCTGCTTTAACAACTGCGGAATGAATATCTTCATTCAAATATCCAGCAAACTTCATAATTTCATTTAGATGTTGCTGTGCTGCAAACGGGTCACTGCTCTCCAATGCTTTGTTAAAAGCATCTGTGTGAACAGTTAATTTTCGTGCCATTGGATTCATTTTCAGTAAGTCCATAGTATCGCCTCTATTACACTCGTAGTGATACCACCCTAAATAGCCTTACGCCCCACGAAGCCTTCTACTGTC
>NZQM01000018.1 GCA_002695905.1 Parvibaculum sp. | reverse complement strand
GGCGATAAGCGCCACTTCTTTTGTCGTGCCTAGTGGCGATGAGACTGTCACCGTCATTGAAGAGGGAGACCTGAAGATCACTGCGTTCAAAGTTGAACATGCGCCGCTGGAAAATGCCTATGGCTATCGGATTGACTTTAAAGACCGCTCGGTGGTGTTCTCCGGAGATACGGTGAGAGACACCAACATGGTGCGTTTCGGGTCCGACGCTGATGTAATGGTTCACGAGGTCATGGGCATGACCAATATCAACACTTTCATCGGCGTTCTTCGTGACAATGGTCGCTCAACGCAGGCGAAAATCCTAACCGATGCTTCGGAAGTGCATACGTCGCCCGTGGATGCTGCAGAGATCGCCAACGAGGCTGATGCTGCGCTCCTCATCTACAATCACATTGTTCCGCCTATGCCGATCGGGGTGATGGAAGACATTTTCATGCGCGGTGTTTCTGACGTCAGGTCAGAGGGTGTCATGCTGGGCTATGATGGGCTGCAGGTCCGTCTCCCAGTTGGCTCGGGCGTGATCGACTATGGTGCTTTGTAGGGATTCGGTAAATTAAACTGATCCACTCACTTTCATGTGACTGGATTCTGCCAACTTTTTTGTAAGTTAAGGGTGGTGACCCCCTTTCCAAACAGACTCACTGGCTTATCGTTATCCTTACATAAAATGGGGTCGGGCAAAGTTGTTATGAGCGTTGAGTCAAGCAATGCGGATGTTGATCACGAGGGCGTGCGGGAAAAGGTCAGGAAAGCGGTATTCCGACTTATGCACGACGATCGAAAGATCCCTGATCCAAAAAATCTCTCTGAAAAGTCGGGCGTGTCTGAAACACTGATCAATCAAATTTATCCAACGATTGAAGATTTAGCGGTTGATATCACTGATGTGCTGGATGCCAATCTGGCGCCGCAGTATGACGCATTTCCTGAACCGGGTGACCTGCAGGATATGCTCACTCGGCTCGTAGAGATCAGGATCGATCTCTACGAAGAGACAGCATTTGTGCGTACCTATGCTGAAGTCTCTGAACATATGTTTCCGAAGATTCGCGAAAAACGGGCAATCCGGGACGGACTGTTTCGCGCACGCATATTCGACATGTTGCAGCCCCACTTCGGTCAAAAGACCGATGACGTGGCGGCCCAGGTTGAAGCGCTGGTCAGCTGGGAATTCTGGCGCCATATGCGGAATATTCAGCGATTGAGTGAGAAGCAGACGCGCAAGATTGTCGGCAATCTGGTTCGACAGGTGGTTCGGGCGCCCTAGCGGGTTTGTCTATGGCGGCTAAACTCTCGGTTTGCCTATCACCCTTTCGGGGGATTGACTGGAAAAACTGGCTGTGTTCCGCTGATTTTCAGGGGGAGCCCATGGGGATAAACCGTCACAAGACCCGGCTTGAAAATTCCGTTCGGACCAGCATTCGTGATGCCGCGCTTTGCTTGGCTGCGAGAGATCGGGTCATTCCAACGCTTGAGACGCTTGTTCAGGAAACGGGTCTATCGGCAGCTGAGATCGAAGCTCACTTTCCATCAATGGATGACATGGCGATTGAGATTCGAAAGATCGCAGAAGACCTGTTTGGTGATCTTGAAGATGCGATGCCTGCCAACGGTGCTTTGATCCCCATGCTTGAGGAGCTGGTTGTCTTGCGTGCCCGGTATTATGAAGCAGCGGCCGATTTCAAGCACTTAGGAGATGCTGGTGGGCGTTTTCTGCCGTCTGTTGCCACTTCTCAGGCGATCCGGGCCGCTCGGTACCGGACCCGCCTGACAGAAATGCTCGAACCGCATTGTCTTGGCAAAACCGTTGATGTGGTTGCAAAGGTCGAAATGATGACCAGCTGGGACACCTGGCGACATCTTCGTGGCGTACAACGGCTGAGTGCCGACCAGGCAATTGATCTCCTAAAGTCAGTTCTGACTGCCGTTGCGTCACAGGTCAATCGCCACGTATTGGCGGAATAAAGCGCCTTTAGCGGCGCCTTGCCGGTTGATATGCAGACCTTGGGTGCTATAAACGGCCCGTCTCTTTCTCACCATTTACGATGCAGATTCGCGTCGATCCAGCCGGTGGACTGCCCATGAATATCCATGAATATCAAGCCAAGTCGGTGCTCGCGAAATATGGCGTGCCCGTTCCCAAGGGGAAACCTGCATTTAGTGTCGATGAAGCGGTGACGGCCGCGGAAGAATTGGGTGGCCCGGTTTGGGTTGTCAAAGCGCAGATCCATGCAGGTGGTCGCGGCAAAGGCGGCGGCGTAAAAGTCGTCAAATCGATCGAGGAGGTGCGCCAGGAAGCTGAACGCATGTTGGGCATGACCCTTGTCACCCATCAGACTGGACCTGAGGGGAAAAAAGTCGGCCGTATCTACATCGAAGATGGGTCGGATATTGCTTCAGAGCTTTACCTCTCTGCTCTTGTAGATCGTGCCAATTCGCGTGTCTCCTTCATCGCCTCCACTGAAGGTGGGATGGACATTGAGGAAGTTGCTGCAAGCACGCCGGAGAAAATCCTCACATTTGATATTGATCCTGCGAGTGGCATTTCCGGTTTCCATGGTCGCAAGGTTGCCTACGCGCTTGGTCTCTCTGGCGACACGGCAAAGCAGGCCGTGGCGCTTATCTCAAAGCTCTATGACGCCTTCGTGGGCGAGGACATGAGCCTCTTGGAGATCAATCCTCTGGTCGTAACCGGCTCGGGCGATGTGATTTGCCTTGATGCCAAGATGAACTTTGATGACAACGCACTCTATCGCCACAAAGATCTTCTGGAGCTGCGCGATCTTGACGAAGAAGATGCGCATGAGATCGAAGCGTCGAAGTACGACCTGAACTATGTGACGCTTGACGGCACGATCGGCTGCATGGTGAACGGTGCGGGTCTCGCCATGGCCACCATGGACATTATCAAGCTCTATGGCTCAGAACCTGCCAACTTCCTTGATGTCGGCGGTGGTGCCACGACGGAGAAGGTCACAGCAGCTTTTAAAATCATCCTGTCGGACCCGAACGTCGAAGGCATTCTGGTGAATATTTTCGGTGGCATAATGCGCTGCGATGTGGTTGCAGAAGGCGTCGTTGCGGCAGCCAAAGAGGTGAATCTCGATGTGCCCCTGGTGGTGCGGCTTGAAGGGACCAATGTGGAGCAGGGGAAAGAGATCATGGCCAAGTCCGGCCTGCCGATCATTTCCGCTTCTGATCTTGCCGACGCGGCAGACAAAATCGTTAAAGCCGTGAAGGAGGCCAAGTAATGGCTGTTCTCGTTGATGCAAACACCAAAGTGATCTGTCAGGGCTTTACCGGCAATCAGGGCACCTTCCACTCCGAAGGTGCGATCGCCTATGGAACAAAAATGGTTGGTGGCGTGAGCCCAGGCAAAGGCGGGGCTACGCATCTTGACCTTCCAGTGTTCAACACAGTTGCGGAAGCTGTAGACAAGACGGGAGCTACCGCATCGGCAATCTATGTGCCGCCTCCCTTCGCAGCTGATGCGATCCTTGAAGCCATCGACGCAGGCATCGAACTTGCCGTCTGCATCACAGAGGGCATTCCGGTCATTGATATGGTGAAGGTGAAGCGGGCGCTCAGCGGATCGAAGACCCGTTTGATCGGACCCAACTGCCCAGGCGTTATCACGCCGGGCGCGTGCAAGATCGGCATCATGCCAGGTCACATTCACCAGGCTGGTTCTGTGGGCATTGTCTCGCGCTCTGGTACGTTGACCTATGAGGCTGTTGCCCAGACAACAGCGACGGGCATGGGCCAGTCGACCTGCATTGGTATCGGCGGCGACCCGGTTAACGGCACGAACTTTATCGACTGTCTTGAAATGTTCCTGGGCGATGATCAGACCGAATCCATCATCATGATAGGTGAGATCGGTGGGTCTGCGGAAGAAGAAGCGGCAGAGTTTCTCAAAGCATCCAAAGTGAAGAAACCTGTTGTTGGCTTTATCGCAGGTGTCACGGCGCCTCCCGGACGGCGTATGGGCCATGCCGGTGCGATCATCGCCGGGGGTAAAGGTGGCGCTGAAGACAAGATGGAAGCGATGCGGTCAGCAGGCATAATTGTCTCTCCGTCACCGTCTGCTCTGGGAACAACTTTGGCGGATGTGCTTAAAGGTTAATCACCTCTTAACGTACGTCCGGCTCTTCACTTTTTCTGGCGTGAGACTTGTGTTTTTGTCTCACGATTTTAAATGGCTAGTTAACGACCTGCGTGGCACACTCAGGAAATTAACCATACGACCTCGCCCAGAAATCTGCTTTCTGAGCTCTTGCGCGAGGGTTTGAGAGGAGTGCGGGGAAGACCTGCACCAGCCATGATGAGCAAAAGCAGTTCAAACGAACAGCTTGAACGGACTTCGTTCCTGTTTGGTACCAACGCCCCCTTTGTTGAAGAGCTTTACGCCCGTTTTCAGAATGATCCCCAATCTGTGGATGCAGAATGGCGGACGTTTTTCTCATCGTTGGGTGACGACACCACTGATGTATTGAAGGAAGTGCAGGGCGCGTCCTGGGAGCGTCAGGATTGGCCGATGCACGCCAATGGTGAGATGGTCAGCGCGCTGGACGGCAATTGGCCTGCAGCCGACGAAAAAGTCATTCGCACTAAATTGCAGGCTCGTACGCCAGAGGCATCCGAGGAGAGCATTCGGGCCTCAACGCTCGATTCCGTTCGCGCGATTATGATGATCCGCGCCTACCGTATTCGTGGCCATCTGGATGCAGACCTTGATCCATTGGCGCTTCGCCAGGAGAGCCATCACCCCGAACTGCAGCCTGAAAGCTATGGCTTTGGACCAGGGGATCTTGATCGACCCATCTTCCTTGACTATGTGCTTGGCCTTGAGACGGCGACGATCCGCGAGATGCTGGAGATTTTGCGTCGGACCTATTGCGGGACTTTTGCCGTTGAGTTCATGCATGTCTCTGACCCTGAAGAGAAAGCCTGGATTCAGGAACGCATCGAGGGTCGCGACAAGGAAATCAGTTTTACGCGGGAAGGACGTCTCGCCATTCTCGACAAACTCATCCACGCGGAAGGGTTCGAGAAGTTCCTGGCGGTGAAATATACCGGCACAAAACGTTTCGGCCTTGATGGCGCAGAAGCGACCATCCCAGCGCTTGAACAGATCATCAAGCGAGGCGGTGCTCTTGGTGCCAAAGAGATTGTGGTGGGCATGCCTCACCGTGGTCGTTTGAATGTGCTGACGAATGTGATGGGAAAAGCCTATCAGGCCATTTTCCACGAATTCTATGGTGGCTCTGCCAATCCGGAAGACGTGGATGGGTCGGGCGATGTGAAGTACCACCTCGGTGCGTCATCTGACCGTGAATTTGATGGCAATAAAGTGCATCTGTCGCTTACAGCTAATCCGTCTCACTTGGAAATTGTCGATCCTGTCGTGCTCGGCAAGGCGCGGGCGAAGCAGGACCAGCTCCATGACCGCGAACGGGGATCTGTCATCCCGCTGTTGCTTCACGGGGATGCGGCTTTTGCGGGCCAGGGCGTTGTCGCTGAATGTCTGGGACTCTCAGGCCTGAAAGGTCATCGCACCGGCGGCTCGATCCACTTCATTGTGAATAATCAGATTGGCTTTACGACGGCGCCGCACCATTCCCGGTCATCGCCTTATCCATCAGACATGGCGAAGATGGTGGGTGCGCCGATTTTCCATGTAAACGGCGATGACCCCGAAGCCGTGGTGCACGCGGCGAAGGTTGCTGTCGAGTTTCGTCAGAAATTCGGCAAACCTGTTGTGATTGACATGTTCTGCTATCGCCGCTTTGGTCACAATGAAGGCGACGATCCTTCTTTGACGCAGCCGCTCATGTACAAAAAGATCGGCAATCAATCCACAACACTTGAGATTTATGCCAAGCGCTTGGTGGATGAAGGTCTTGTCACCCAGGCTGATGTTGATGAGCGGATCACCGGGTTCCGTGCGCAGCTTGATGGTGATCTTGCTGCCGCAAAAGGTTTCCGGCCCAACAAAGCTGACTGGCTTGACGGCAAGTGGGCTGGCTTTTCTCAAGCGCAGGGAGATGCCCGGCGCGGGGAAACTGCGGTTCCGCTTGGGACCCTTGTTGAGATTGGCAAGAAGATCACAACGATCCCTGATGATTTTAACGCCCACAAGACCCTGCAGCGTTTGCTGAAAAATCGTCGGAAGATGATTGAGACCGAAGCCGGTATTGACTGGGGCATGGCTGAGCATTTGGCCTATGGATCCCTGTTGAATGAAGGCACGGGCGTTCGCTTGGTGGGTCAAGATTCTGAGCGTGGGACTTTTGTTCAGCGACATTCTGTTTTGAACGACCAGGTGAACGAAGATCGTTTCATTCCGCTCAATTCTGTTGCTACGGGTCACGCGGAGTTTGAAGTGATCAACTCCATGCTTTCTGAAAATGCGGTACTTGGCTTTGAGTATGGCTACAGCCTTGCAGAACCCAATTCACTCGTGCTTTGGGAAGCGCAATTTGGTGACTTTGCCAATGGTGCACAGGTCGTGATTGACCAGTTCATTTCCAGCGGTGAGCGCAAGTGGCTGCGTATGTGTGGCTTGGTGATGCTACTGCCGCATGGATATGAAGGCCAGGGCCCAGAGCACTCATCGGCACGGTTGGAGCGCTATCTGCAGCTTTGTGCAGAAGATAATATGCAAGTGGTGAATTGCTCAACGCCTGCGAACTATTTTCATGTGCTGCGTCGCCAGATGCACCGAAACTTCCGCAAGCCGCTGATCATCATGACGCCGAAATCCCTTCTGCGTCACAAGCGGGCGGTTTCAACGTTGAAAGAGCTTGGGCCCGATAGTTCATTCCACCGCTTGTTGTGGGATGACGCTGAGCTTCTGCCTGATCAGAAGATCAGGCTGGTGGATGACAAGAAAATCCGCCGTGTGGTGATGTGTACCGGCAAGGTCTATTACGATCTTTACGAGAAACGCGAAGAGCATGGCATTGACGATGTGTACATCTTGCGCATCGAGCAGCTTTATCCGTTTCCGGCCCGTGCGCTGATCAAGGAGCTCGGCCGGTTTGAGAATGCGGAATTTGTTTGGTGCCAGGAAGAGCCGAAAAATATGGGTGCCTGGTTTTTTGTTGAACCGAATATTGAGTGGGTCTTGTCCCATGTTGGTGCCCGCAAGCGCCGGGCAACCTATGCAGGCCGCCCAGCGGCTGCGTCGCCAGCAACGGGCCTCATGAGCAAACACCTTCAAGAACTGAACCAGCTTCTTTCTGAAGCATTGATCGTCGACTGACTGATAGAAAACGGCAGGAAATTATGAGCACTGAAATTCGCGTCCCTACGCTCGGTGAGTCCGTCACAGAGGCAGAGGTGATCCAATGGTTCAAGCAGGCTGGCGATGCTGTCGCTGTCGATGAGCCCCTTGTGGAACTTGAAACCGATAAGGTGACGATCGAGCTTCCGTCTCCCGCGGCAGGCGTTCTGGCGGAAATTACCGTCGAAACTGGCGAGACCGTGGAGGTGGATGCATTGCTCGGCATGATTGGTGACGGCGATGGTGCTGTTGTCAAAGCAAAACCAGCTGTAGCGAAGGAAGAAGCCAAAGTAGAGCCAGCACCAAAGGCAGAGCCGGAACCAGCGCCAGCACCTGCGCCTGCTGCGGCATCAGAGAGCGGTAATGAGGCTTTGTCTCCAGCGGTGAAAAAGCTGATTGACGAAAACGGCCTTGACCCATCCATGATTTCCGGCAGCGGCAAAGATGGCCGGATCGTCAAAGGAGATGTTCTGGCTGTGCTTGAGGCAAAAGGTGCCGCAGCTCCTGCGCCTGCGCCATCAGCCCCTATCGCGGTTCCCGCTGCCGCGAAGCCTGCCAGCGCCCCGACTGCTGATCAGGGTTCCCGGGAAGAGCGCGTTCGCATGACCCGTCTTCGCAAGACGATTGCGACGCGCCTTAAAGAGGCGCAGAACACAGCTGCTATGCTCACCACGTTCAACGAGGTTGATCTTGGGGCAGTGATGGCGGCGCGATCGCAGTACAAAGAATTGTTTGAGAAAAAGCACGGTGTGCGTTTGGGCTTTATGAGCTTTTTCGTCAAGGCGTGTATTACAGCGCTGAAAGACATCCCAGCAGTGAATGCTGAGATTGATGACGACGAGCTGGTCTACAAGAATTTCTACAATATTGGTGTTGCGGTGGGGACGGATAAAGGCCTTGTTGTGCCTGTGCTAAAAGATGCCCAGGAGCTGTCGCTCGCTGGTATTGAGAAGGCGATCAACGCATATGGTCAGGCCGCCCGCGACGGGAACCTCAAGATTGACGATTTGCAGGGTGGCACGTTCACTATCTCGAATGGTGGTGTCTATGGGTCGCTCATGTCGACGCCGATTCTGAATGCACCGCAATCGGGCATTCTGGGCATGCACAAAATCCAGGAACGTCCGATGGTTGTGGATGGTGAGATCCAGGTACGCCCGATGATGTATCTGGCACTGTCCTATGATCACCGGATTGTTGACGGCAAAGAAGCCGTCACCTTCCTGGTTCGGGTCAAAGAATGTCTGGAAGATCCACAGCGTTTGCTTCTTGATCTCTAAAAACTCTGGCGGCAGGTGTTTCCTGGACGAGATGCCTGCCCAATGTGCTGCTTAATTGCGAAGGTAGGGTTCTCCCATGTCCGACACGTTCGATCTTATTGTCATCGGTGCTGGCCCAGGTGGTTATGAATGTGCGATCCGCGCATCTCAATTGGGGATGAGCGTTGCGTGCGTTGAAAAACGTGATGCACTTGGTGGTACCTGCCTCAATGTTGGGTGTATCCCGTCAAAAGCCCTGCTGCATGCGTCTGAGCTTTTTGCTGAGACGGATCATTTTGAAAAAATGGGCATCAAGATCGGCAAGCCGAAGCTTGATTTGGCTGCTATGCAGAATTTCAAACAGCAGGCGATTGATGGGAACACGCAAGGCATCGAATTCCTGTTCAAGAAAAACAAGATTGAATGGGTAAAAGGGACAGGAACGCTCAAAGGCGCTGGCGAAGTGGAGGTCGCGCTCACCGAAGGTGGATCGCGGACTTTGAAGGCGTCTGACATTGTACTGGCGACAGGGTCTGATGTTGCGCACCTGCCGGGCATTGACGTTGATGAAAAACAGATTGTCTCCTCGACCGGGGCGCTAGAGTTGGAGAAAGTTCCCGGCAAGCTGGTTGTTGTGGGCGGCGGTGTGATTGGTCTGGAGCTTGGGTCTGTCTGGAATCGGCTTGGTTCCGACGTTACAGTTGTTGAATTCCTGCCTGCAATTCTGCCTGGGATGGATGGCGAGGTCGCGAAGACCTTCCAGCGGATTCTGAAGAAACAGAAATTTTCCTTGAAGCTCGGTTCCAAAGTGACCGGGGTTGAGAAGAGCGGCAAGGGCCTCAAAGTCTCTATTGAGCCAGCCAAAGGCGGGAACGCAGAAGTATTGGATGCGGACATGGTTCTGGTCTGTATCGGCCGGGTCGCTTATACGGAAGGCTTGGGGCTCGATAAAGCCGGTGTAGAAGTTGATGAGCGCGGTCGCATCAAAGTGAATGCCCAGCTCAAAACCAATGTGGATGGTGTGCACGCGATCGGTGATGTGATCACTGGACCCATGCTCGCTCACAAGGCGATGGAAGAAGGCGTGGTCTTGGCTGAGCGACTGGCCGGCCAATTGCCTCATATGAACTACGATGTCATTCCCGGGGTT
Organism: Parvibaculum sp.; assembly: GCA_002695905.1. Classification (GTDB taxonomy): domain Bacteria; phylum Pseudomonadota; class Alphaproteobacteria; order Parvibaculales; family Parvibaculaceae; genus Mf105b01. The sequence continues at coordinate 3,630 of NZQM01000018.1, read as the reverse complement.
GTCTATACGCAACCGGAAGTGGCGAGTGTTGGCAAGACCGAAGAAGAATTGAAAGAAGCCGGTATTGACTATCGCGCAGGTAAATTCCCCTTCACGGCGAATGGCCGCGCAAAAGCAAACCAGCAGACAGACGGCTTTGTGAAAATCCTGGCTGACAAAAAGACCGACAAGGTTTTGGGTGTCCATATTATCGGCACGCAGGCCGGTGAGATGATCCACGAAGCTGTGACAGTCATGGAGTTTGGAGGCGCTGCGGAAGATATTGCGCGCACCTGCCATGCTCACCCGACATTGTCAGAAGCGGTCAAAGAGGCAGCGCTTGCTGTGGATGGCCGCCCCCTACACATGTAATCGGACGTTTCCGGTATCAGGTCGCTTTTGATCCCTTTTGGGCTGGGTGCGCTTTGTCGTAGACCTCGCGCAGGCGGTCTGCATCGATTTCTGTATAGACCTGCGTCGACGATAGGCTCGCATGGCCGAGCAGTTCCTGAATAGATCTCAGATCGCCTCCAGCACTTAGCAGATGCGTCGCAAAAGAATGGCGCAGCGCATGCGGCGTGGCTGTCCCGGGTAGACCTAAGCGCGTGCGCAGGGTCGCCATCAGTTTTTGCACTTCCCGCGGATTGAGTCTTTTGCCCCGGACCCCCACAAAAAGAGGGTCGTTCCCGTCCAGTGGATGCGGGCAGAGGGTGCGGTACTGATCAACAGCGTCTCTTGCTGCGGGCAGCACTGGAACGATGCGTTCCTTGTTGCCCTTGCCGATGATGCGCAGTGTCTCGCCTAAAGGTGCATCGTCTTGGTTGAGCGAGAGTGCTTCAGCAATCCGCAGCCCGCAGGCATAAAGCAGTGTGATGATGCTTGTGTCGCGAGCGGCTACCCACGGCTCACTTGAGATTGTTTTCGCGTCTTCCAACAGGTTGAGCGCATTTGTCTCCGACACGGGCTTGGGAATGCTGTGTGGGATTTTGGGTGTCTTCAGGCGCTTAAGAGCGTGGTTGGTCGCCAGGCCCTCGCGTTCCAGATGTCCATAAAAGCCCCGGAGTGATGAGAGTGTTCGGGCAATGCTCTTGGCACTTAAGCCCTCGCGGCGGCGACGGGCCAGAAAGGCGCGTAAGTCACTGACAGAGAGGTTTCCCAAATCCTCAAGGGTGGCATCACCTTCCAGATGGTCGAACAGGAACCCGAAGAAGCGCAAGAGGTCACGCGCGTAGTTCTCTATCGTTTTGGGGCTCGCCCGTTTCTCGCTGGTGAGGAAGGTCAGGTAGCTGGAAACGGCTTTGGTTGCGGAAGCTGCGCCTGCAATGGTTGCGGCAACTTCTTCTGGCGGGCCGTTCAGGCGGCCGGTTATTGGTCTCTTTAGACGTTTTGGGGCAGGTCCAGCCATAAGCGTACCGCGCGTTCAACAACGCGGCCCATAAACTCAAGCAGGTCGGCTGCCTGGGTTGGGTGAAATTGTTCCGGATGGGCTGACCCCAGTGCCAGAATTCCAGGTGGTGTGGATTTTGAGAAGGTGAGGCGTACCAAAGCTTCTGACCTGACATGGGGTGCAGAGCCACCATAGAGACCTGGGTTCGAATTGATCTCCGCGCTCAGGCGGTAAGGTTCGCCTGATCCAATCAGCGCATCTACACCGTTTGCTTCGAGAATGCGCAAACCTCTGACGCCAAGTCCCGGCACGTCTGCTTTGCTTTCAACGGCAAGGGCGACTGTGTCGAGGTCGAGCGCTGCGGCAAGACCAGAGGGCTCCGTGATGAAGGCAATGAGTTCCTCAAAACTCTTCGCGTCCATAAGTTTCAGGACTGCAACGAGCACGCGGTCGCGGGTGAGCGCATTAATGGAGGCTGCATCGATGAGTTCTGCCTGGATGTCGCGGAGTTGCCCTACCTTATGTTGAAGGCGCCCAATAATTACCGATTGTAGATCGAGCACATTGTTGCCAGAGGCGTTCTGGGGCGCGCTCATCGATGCAATCAGGTCATCATCGTCCAAAATGAATTCTGGATTTGCCAGCAGATATTGTTTCACCGCATCGGCGGTGAGTGATCCATCGATTAGCTGCGATGAATCGTGTTGTTGGCTTGGGTCTATTGGACGCGACATACGTTGAAAGTTCCTGATTACCGTTAGTCTGAAATCTTCTGGCCGGTTTTTTCCCAGTCTGCGAGGAATGCCGCGAGACCTTTGTCTGTTAGTGGGTGCGCTACGAGAGTGCGAAGTACCGATGGGGGTACGGTGACGACATCTGCACCAATTAGAGCTGCGTCTTTTACATGGTTTGGATTGCGGATTGAGGCCACCAGGATTTCGGTTTTGAGATCGTCGTAATTATCATAAATTGCACGAATATCCTCAATCAGCTCCATGCCATCTATGTGAATGTCGTCCAGACGCCCGACAAAGGGGGAGACATAGGTTGCCCCCGCTTTGGCGGCGAGCAAGGCTTGCGTCGCAGAGAAGCAAAGCGTGACATTTGTTTTGATGCCCTCAGCTGTCAGCGCGCGACAGGCTTTCAGCCCTTCCCAAATGAGCGGAAGCTTGACGACAACATTGTCAGCCAATTTTGCAACTGTCTTACCTTCCTTGATCATGCCATCTGCATCGAGGGCGGTAACTTCTGCGCTGACCGGGCCATCGATCGTGCCGCATATCTCTTTTACAACTTCGAAAAAGTCGCGGCCTGTTTTAGCGACAAGAGATGGATTGGTCGTGACGCCATCAAGCAATCCTGAATCGCTCAGGTCGCGAATCTCATCAATGTCTGCTGTATCGATAAAAAACTTCATGTTGTGTTGTGGCCTCTGGTCCTGCCGCCCGACTTTCGGACTTCGTTGGTATGCGCCCGCATTCTCCATCGCCTTGATGAATTTGCCAAGGAGAGAAAGAGAGTTACTGCGCCGACCCTTGTTGAAGGGTTAAGGTTGTCGTATGCCAAGCGAAATTTCAGAGACTGATCTTTTTAACGATGAAGCGCCCCAGAAGCAGCGCGTTGTCTCTGTTCTGCTGCCGCTCGGTATTCCCGGACCCTATGACTATTCAGTACCTGACACACTCAGCGTTGGCACCGGTGATTATGTGACTGTGCCATTAGGGCCACGGGAAGTGTTGGGCGTGGTCTGGGGGGAGGGAAGTGGTGAAGTCGGTCATAACCGACTGAAAGCAATTATCGACAAACTTGATGCGCCACCTATGACCTATGCGCTTCGTCAGTTTGTTGATTGGATATCGGTTTATACGCTTTCTCCTCCTGGTGCTGTTTTGCGTTTGGCGGTCAGGGTGCCCGGTGCGTTGGAGCCTGCAGGGACGCGCACTGTTTATCGGTTGGGCGGGCCACCGCCACAACGCATGACGCCAGGTCGTGAAAAAGTTCTGGCGCTGGCGCAAGACGGGTTTGCGCGGACGACGCGCGAGCTTGCGGATGAAGCCGGTGTTTCAGCGGCAGTGGTTCGCGGTCTTATCGACGCGGGAACTTTTGAGGCGGTTGAGCTTCCTGCCGATGCACCTTTTGAAACGCCGGATTTGGACCGGGATGGTGCTGCGCTCTCTGAGGATCAGAAATTTGCGGCGGAACAGTTGCGGGCGCGAATTGAGCAGGGTGGGTTTTCAGCGCAACTGCTGGATGGTGTGACGGGG
>NZQM01000017.1 GCA_002695905.1 Parvibaculum sp. | reverse complement strand
ATCGCGACCAGATACGAGAAACACGACGCCAACTTCCTCGCCCTCATCAAACTCGCCGCAATACGCATCTGGCTGCGGGTTTATGAGTCGGTGACCTAGGCGACTGACTGGTCGTCACCTTCGACCAAATCACTCAGCATGTCTTCAAGGAATGCTTCTTCGTCTTTGCTTGGCAGCTCGCTTGGCGTGTCTGATTGTGGCTCGGCTTCTAGGTCTTCTTGTTTCAGATTTTCTGGATCACTTACAGCAGAGCCAGCGGGGTTCATCACGATATTGATCTCGTGCACAAGGGCATCAATGCTGATCGGCTTGGAGACAAACCCATTCATGCCTGCCTGGAGGTAGGTGTCGCGTGTTCCGGCCATCGCATGGGCGGTGAGTGCAATAATAGGAATGTCATGCCATGGTTCGTCTGAACTTCGAATGACCTTCGTTGCTAGAATACCGTCCATTTCGGGCATCTGTATGTCCATAAGGATGAGGTCGAATTCGCCTTCGCGGAGTTCTTTGATAACTTCGACCCCGTTGGGGGCGATCGTCAAAGTGTGGTTCAGGCGCCCCATAATGGCGGTCATCAGTTTGGCATTAATAGGCTGGTCTTCGGCAACCAAAATGCGCCAGCTATCCGTCGCTTCTCCATTGGACGGAAGTTCGCGAGGCAGACTATTGATTGTGAGACAAGCTGCGTCTTCGTTTGGTCTGGCGAGTGGCAGAGAGATGGAAAATTTACTGCCTTTTCCGGGGGTGCTTTCAACTGAGATGTCGCCGTTCATGAGCCGCGCGAGTTCTCGGCAGATTGCCAGACCAAGTCCCGTGCCACCATGTGTTCTTGAAATTGAACTGTCCGCTTGAGAAAACCGTTCAAACAACCGAGCTTGTGCCTCTTGTGATATCCCAATGCCGGTATCTGTGACGTCAACCCTGATGAAGTTTCCGCCCTTGTCGGGATCTGGACCCACAAACACGCCTACGCTTCCTTGATCTGTGAATTTGATTGCGTTGCTGGTGAGGTTGAAAAGGATCTGGCGCAACCGTGTTGGATCACCCATGACGACCTCTGGGACATCCGGAGAAATGTCCGTCGTTAATTCCAATCCTCGATCACTTGCATTCGCCCGCATAACATCAGTCACAGCGGCCACGATGTCAGTGAGGCGTATCGGAACGGTTTCCAACTCAAGACCCTGAGCTTCGAGACGAGAGAGATCAAGGATGTCGTTTAGCAGAACGAGCAAACTCTCACCTGAGTCCTTGATCGCGGACGCGTGATCGCGCTGTTCCGTATCCAGATCACTATCGATCAAAAGCTCTGCCATCCCTAGAACACCATTCATGGGGGTGCGGAGCTCGTGACTTACCGTTGCAAGAAATTCTGACTTTGCTCTGTTAGCTTGCTCAGCGGCATCTTTCGCGGTGGAGAGTTCATGGGTGGATGATGCCAATTTGGCTCGTTCAGCCTCGAGTTCGCCTTTGGCATTCTGCAAGTCGGTGATGCGTTGTTGTAGTTCGATCCGGTTCGCTTCAAGGGCGGCTTCGGTCCGTTTGTCCTCAGTGATGTCACGTTCGATGCCGATGAAATTAATGACCTTTCCGTCAGTGCGAAAAACGGGTCGAACTTCCAATTGAGCCCAGAAGCGTTGGCCGTCTTTGGTCATATTGAGAACTTCTGTGTCAAACCCCTTATGGTCTCGGATATGCCGATCAAGTGCGGCGGTGGTGGAGGGTTCGCTCTCAGGTGCGCGCAGGAAATGGCCTGGCTTTCGGCCGATCACCTCTTTCAGCGAATATCCGGTCATTTTGGAGAAACTTGGGTTTGCCCAGACCAGGTAGCCGTCTGCATTGGTTATGATCACGGAGTGATCAATTGCTTCTGCGACCAATCGGAAGCGTTCTGCCTCATCTCGCGCGCATTTCGATTGGGCAAACGCGTCTGCCAGTGTGTGTGCTGTGGTTGTGAGATTGCCATTGGACAATGAGGTGATCTCAGCCTCGCTCAGGTTTCCATTTTTGATCAGGAGCTGGTTCATTTCGCGTATGGGCGCGAGCAGGCTCTTTTTCCAATAGTGGATTAGAAAGCTTACGACTGCGAGCGCCAACGTGAAGCTCGCCGCGGCAATAATGGCAAAGAAGCGAGATGTTGTGATCGTGCCACCATGGCTGCCTGAGGTAAGGTGGTTTTCAACCATGTTGATAGCTGCGAGAGGTGCGAGGGTCAGCAGCAGGACAGCGGAAAAAGCGATGCCAGCGAACGCCAGCAACAGAGTGCGTGGCGCAAATTGCGCTTTTCTTGTTTCACCCATAGATAACCGCCACCATCGCATTTAGCTCAAACTGTCCTGAGACTAGGTAGCGCCTGTGAAATATCTCTTAAAACTGTCCTTGCAGCCTGTAATTATTTGGCCATGGGTATGCCAAGCCGCTCTGCTTTAGCATCTTGTTAACTTTGATGACTGGTTTTCAACAGCAGACGGAGTGTGAAGGTGCAAAAAGGCGCCCCAACAAGAGCGCCTTGATGCTTTAGAGGAGTTGAATGTCGGCCTATGCTGCTTCTGAATCAACCCTACCTTCGATTGAAGGTTGACCTGATGGCGATTGGTTAATTGCTATGGTCCGTGGCTTCATAGCTTCTGGAATTTCTCGCGCGAGATCTACATGCAGTAGTCCGTTTTCGAGCGCGGCGGCTTTTACCTCGACATAGTCGGCCAGTTCAAACTCGCGCTGAAAACTGCGCGTTGCGATGCCGCGATGCAGGTATTTTACCTGATCCTCGTCAACGGCGTCTTTTTTGCCTGTGATGGTGAGTTTGTTTTGCTGGGCTTCGATGGATATTTCATCCTCGCCGAAGCCGGCCACGGCCATGGTAATGCGATATGAGGCATCGCCTGTGCGCTCGATATTGTAAGGCGGGTAGCCATTTCCAGTGTCGCTTGCAGCGGCATCAAGAAGTGACGCCATCCTGTCAAAACCTACTGTTGAGCGATAAAGAGGGGAAAAATCAAACGTACGCATATCAGCACATCCTTTCATAAGCGATGTTGTGGTCGGGCATCTCGTGCCCTCGCGGCTCCATTTTCAGTGGCAGCTCGCCAGTTCGTATTGGTCCGGAACCCGATCTGTGGCATTCCGGTCTAATTGACATAGGAGCTGATTTTCCAGCTTTCAACCCTCTGGCGGCTTGAAAAAAGGCACGATTGATGCTCTGAGGAGGGTGGTTAATATGTTGGCTCGCTCGCGTGTTTTTGGAGATCCACACAATGAATTTGGGGAATGTGTTGAGGAAACTGTGTGTGGTTCTGATGACAGCCGCTCTCACCGCGGCGATGACCATCGGTGCGTCCGCGAATGTCGAGGGCGACACGGTTTATTTGGGTGCCGCGATCTCACTGACGGGTAAATATTCGACCAATGGCGCTCACACCCGAAAGGGGTATGACCTGGCTGTGGAGCAGATCAACGCAGCTGGTGGGGTAACCGTTGACGGGAGAGCCTATAAACTCGGCATTATCTACTATGACGATGAGTCGACTCCGGCCCGCGGCGCCCAACTGGCGGAACGCCTCATCCAGCAAGATGGGGTGAAGTTCATCCTGGGGCCCTATTCATCAGGCCTCACCAGGGCCATGGCGCCCATTACGGAAAAGTACGGCATTCCCATGGTTGAGGCGAATGGCGCGTCGATCTCGCTTTTTCGGGAGGGCTACAAATACCTCTTCGCCGTGTTGTCGACGACGGAACAATATCTACAGGGGGCTGTTGCCCTTGCTGCAGAGACCGCTGGTGAAGGACAAACGCTGCGCCTCGGGTTGGCTATGGAAAATGATCCCTTCTCGCAGGATGTAAGGACCGGCGTTATTGCTGATGCTGAAAGATTGGGGATGCGCGTTGTCATCGACGACAAGCTGCCACCTGAGTTGAATGACATGTCGGCAACGCTTGCAAAGGTGCGGGCGCTTCGACCGGATCTTCTCGTTGTGTCGGGTCATGCGAAGGGTGCGGCGTTGGCAATTAGACAGATCGCCGATAGCCATATCGATGTTCCAATGCTTGCGCTGACCCATTGCGATGCGGCGCAGGTAATTGAGAAATTTGCAGAGAAGGCAGAATTTGCCCTCTGTGCTTCCCAGTGGGCACCTGGACTTGCTTACTCTGATGAATTGTTTGGTTCTGCCCGTGACTTTGCGGACTTGTTTGAGGCGACCTTCGACTATGCGCCACCCTATCAATCTGCAGAGTCAGCGGCGGCGGTAATGGTGTTTGCGGATGCATTTGAACGGGCGGGGTCTTTTGATCCGGCCGTTGTCCGCGATGCGCTCGCAGAAACGGATATGATGACGTTTTATGGCGGCATCAATTTTGATGATGCTGGGCGCAACATAGCTAAGCCTATGGTTCTCTTTCAGGTGCAGGACGGTGAATATAGGGTTGTCTATCCATCAGACGCATCGGAAGCTGAGCTGCGTCACCCAACGCCCCGATGGTCGGAGCGTTGATCGGTCCCCATGTTTGAAAATCTCCAGCTTCTTTTTGACTACCCGTCTCTTGGCGTGGATCTCGTTGCAAACGGCCTCATGATCGGGGCCATCTTCGCGCTTGCTGCATTTGGCATGGCCTTGGTCTGGGGTGTGCTTGGCATCATCAACATTGCTCAGGGCGAGTTTGTGATGCTGGGTGGGTTCGTTGCACTGACTGCTGCGGGGCTTGGAGTGCCACCGCTCCTGACTATTCCACTCGCTGCAATTGCATTGTTTATTCTCGGGTGGGGCCTCTATCGCCTCGTCATCTTTCGGGTGGTTGACCGAGACTTGTTTGTGTCACTTTTGGCGACATTCGGGCTGTCGATCATCCTTCAACAGCTTTCAAATGAGATTTTTGGGGCCGATGTTCGCACCCTGGAAACAGGTCTTGGAACGCTGGTTTTGTTTGACGGCCAGATCGTCCTGGCAGAAATTAAACTTGTGTCCTTCGTGACGGCTCTGACTGTCGGGTTGGTGCTCTGGGTGTTCCTGAAGAGAGCTCGTTTGGGACAGGCCATCCGCGCGACGGCGCAGAATGCTCGCGCGGCACGTATTCTCGGAATCGATACAGATAGGGTTTATGCTGCGACTTATGCGCTCAATGCTGCTTTGTGTGGTGCGGCAGGTAGCCTGGTCGTCATGGCCTGGACCATTCATCCCTATATTGGCCTTCCTTACACTGTGCGGTCGTTCTTGGTGGTGATCGTCGCAGGGCTAGGCAATATTGTCGCTGTGATCACAGCTGGGCTAGGCCTCGGCGCACTTGAAAATCTAGCAGGCTTTATTCTCGGCGCGGAATACCAGATAGCCTTTGTCTTCGTCCTTATGGTCATCCTCCTGGTCGGGCGAAATCTCTGGCTTCGGCGTAAGCGGGAGTATCTGAAGTGACGAAGGCGCAAAAATACTCTCTTATCGGCGGTGGTCTGTTTCTGTCACTGGTGGCCCCTTTTCTCCTGCCTCAACTTGCGACGCAACTCACGATGCTCTGGTTGATGGTTGTCTTCGCATTGACCTGGGATACGCTTGGCGGGCAGATGGGCTACAACTCCTTTGGCAATATTCTGTTCTTCGGCATTGGCGCCTATGCATGTGCGGTGCTGCAACGTGATCTGGGCTTGGACTATTTTATTGGTCTTGCTGTTGGCCTTGCTTTTGCGGGGGTCTTGTCGTCGCTTGTCGCCATCATTCTTGGATTTGGAATGCTGGGTTTGCGGGGTCACTATTTTGCGATTGGCACGCTCGGTCTGGGGATTGCAGCGGGGGAAATTGCAGGTGGTTGGGATTATGTAGGTGCAGGGTCAGGCATGGTGCCGCCTCTTTATCCGACCGCATTGGCGGGCCGCGAACTCTTCTTCTATTTTCTGATGTTTGCGTTGGCACTGGCAACGTTTTTTATCCTGCGGGCCCTCTACGCTACAAAGTTTGGTCTCGCTCTCAATGCTATTCGCGATGATGAAGACAAGGCAGAAGCGATGGGGCTGCAGACGACGCAGGTCAAATCTTTCGCCTGGGCGGTGTCCGCCCTGTTTTTGGGCATTGGCGGCGGGCTAGCAGGCAATCTGTTGGGGTTTATTGATCCTCGCGATGTGGCATTTGCGGGGGCTACGTTCGGGGTCTGGATGGTGTTGATGGCCATCTTGGGGGGGAAGGGTACCGTGTGGGGGCCGGTTATCGGTGCCGTTGTCTTTCACATCACGCAAGAGCTGTTCTGGACCTATTTGCTGGGTTGGCAGCGGGTCGCTCTCGGTCTTTTGATTGTGGCGATTGTTGTCTTCTTTCCGAATGGCATCTTGGGCACGTTGCGCGAACAGCGCCCGGAATGGTTTGGCGAGAAAGTGGAGGAGCGGGCATGAGTGCGCTCCTGAAGGTTGAGAATGTCACCAAGACCTTTGGGGGTGTGGTTGCGAACCGAAGCGTGTCTTTAGAGGTGCACAAAGGAGATATTGCCGGGCTCATTGGTCCAAATGGGTCTGGCAAGACGACGCTTTTCAATTCGATTGTGGGAGCGCATCCGATCGACTCCGGGTCTGTTAGGTTCGAGGGGAAGGAGATCTCCAGGTTGATAGTGCCGACCATTGCCCGACGCGGGCTTATCCGGACGTTTCAGCAGACCCGCATTTATGCAGAAATGAATTGCGTGGAGAATATGCGGATCAGTGCGCCGGATGCTCGAGGTTCCGTTCTGTCATTGCTGTCTGGTTTCTCAAATCAGGTCGATATTCGTGCAGAGGAGCTCCTTGACTTTGTTGGGCTTGCGTCGAAGCGTTTCTTGCGCGCAGGATCGCTCAGCTTTGGTCAGCAAAAGCTCTTGGAGTTTGCCATGGCGCTCATGAGTGAGCCGAAGCTTCTCTTGCTGGATGAGCCGACAGCGGGCGTGAACCCCACACTCATCAATGGACTCATTGACCGCCTGGTTCGGGCAAACAAAGAACTTGGTGTGACGCTTTTGGTGATTGAGCACAATATGCGGGTGATCATGAACCTGGCGGAACACATTACCTGTTTGGCTCATGGTGAGGTCTTAGCTCAAGGAAGCCCTCAGGAAGTGCGGGACAATCCAAGCGTTGTCGAAGCCTATTTGGGGGTAAGCGCATGAGCGACAATGAAACTCCATCCGTCAGTGGGTATGGTGACGGTACAACAGACACTGTGCTCTCCGTTGATGCGGTCTCGGAGGAGGCTCAGGCTCTCGGGTTGGAGGTTTCCAGCGATAGAATTCTGACGCTTGCTGGCGATAGGCCGCTTGTGCAGATCCAGGGGTTGAGCGCGGGCTATGGAAGAATGGAAATCCTCCATGAGGTAGATCTGGCTGTGGGAGCCGGTCAAAGTCTTTGCCTTGTGGGACCCAATGGGGCTGGAAAATCTACCATCCTTCATTCCATTTTTGGTTTCACCGATATTTTTAGCGGTCGCATCACAGTCGATGGGCTTGAGGTGACCAAGAGTAGTCCAAGCGAGCGGCTGCGCGATGCAGGGATTGCTTACATTTTGCAGGACAACTCGGTCTTTCCGGATATGAGTGTCGAAGAAAATCTCCTGATGGGTGGCTATTTGCTTCCCAATCCTTCTTTGGCGAAAGTGGCTGTGGAGCGTGTGTTTGAGCGCTATGACCGGCTCGCACAACGGCGCACTGACAAAGCTGGCGTGCTGTCAGGTGGTGAGCGCCGACTTCTCGAAATCAGTCGTGCGCTCATAATGGATCCCAAAGTGTTGCTCGTAGACGAACCCTCCATCGGCCTTGAGCCCCGCTACATTGATATGGTTTTTGAGATTTTGGGTGATCTTAAAGACCGGGACGGCAAAACCATCATCATGGTTGAACAGAATGCAAAGAAGGGGCTGGCCTTCGCAGATGTTGGCTATGTGCTCGTCTCGGGGCGGATTGCGATGGCAGATCAAGGGCCTGCGCTCTTGGACAATCCTGATGTGGGACGTCTGTTCCTCGGTGGATAGGCGATCTGTGCAGCCTATTTGCACGGTTGTATCATCGGCCCTTCTGATCTCCCAGAATTTTACGCCTAGACTAGGGCAGGCCCCGATTTTTCGGGGCCTTTCTTTATGAGCGCCAGGTGAACAGCACCTAAACCTTAGATGAATCTTCCTCCCAGACTTGGTTCAGCGCTGATCTGCAGAATGGGCTTCACCGTTTGGTTCTGTTCTTACTGTTCTGGAGAAGTCACATGAAAAAGTTTCTTGTTATTGCTAGCCTTACAGCCCCCCTCCTCCTTGCCGCCCCGGCTCAGGCCGACGAGCCAGCTCGACAGGTTTCATTTGAAGATGTTCTGCGTCAGCTCGTGCTCACACATACAGATGTGTCTACCCGTTCACGCGACGGTCACCAGCGTCAGGATCGTGGATGGCAGAATGAGCGCCGGATTATTCCGATTGCCCGCCTTGTTCGTCAGATTCAGCGGGAAACTGGTGGTCGGGTAACGTCGGTTCGGTTGAAGCGAAATGGCCGTGTCTATGCAATTGAAGGTGTTGGCCGCGGCGGTCGCTATGTTACTGCGAAAGCCAATGCTCGTACCGGTGAGGTTTTTGATGTTCAGCGGGTCCGCGGTGGTGGATATGCGGCCACGAACGGAAAGCCCATTCCGCGAATTCTGCGCGGGTTGCGTAACCGCGGCTATAGTGGCTTTGATCGGGTTGTTCGTGATGGTCGGACTTATAATGTTCGGGGCCTGAACAGCCGTGGTAATCCTGTTCGGATTGTAACGAATGCTCGTAATGGTCGGGTTCTGTCGGTCCATCAGGCCCGTCGCTACAATGGCCCAAACCATCTGCGTCATTAGGTTCGTGGGTTTGACCACTGGCGGTCTGGTCTGCGTCAGCAGCGGTACCCGACTTTCGGTCAGGCATCACTCCATGACGGTTACTGCCAGTTTGGTGCCCGTGACCGTCGCAGAGGAGATGTGACACTCAATGTCTGTGTCTGCACCGGACGGATCCTCCACACCGCATATTGGTGAGAGATTTAGCCCAACAGAAAACCCCGCTCAAATGAGCGGGGTTTTTTTACGTTTAGCTGACAAGAACGTGTCGGTCATCGGTGATGGATACCTCGAGTCCTGGTGACAGAGAAAGGTCTTTTCCGTTTGTGACCTTCCCGGTTTTTATATCAAACCGGTATCCATGCCACGGGCAGGTTATGCAGCCCTCCTTGTCGACAGGCACATCAGACAGTGGGGCCAGCATGTGAGGGCATTCCGCGCTGTAGGCGTAGATTTCTCCATCAATCTGAACGATGTTGACGGCTTTTCCGGCAAGTTCAATCGTCAGGGGAAGCTTTGACGTGAGTTCTTTGGCGTCACCCAGGTCAATCTGGGATTCGTTGGCGTTCTTTGCGGATGCCGCTCGAGCGTCCAATGCAGTCTGGCGCTCAACCATCATGCGCTCATCTTCGTCCCAAAGGGTTTCATATAGCCCCAACATCAGACTGCCGAGCTTCGCCGCGCCGTCATCGTCAACATGTGGGATGTGAAACTCGACCTCAATCCGTGTCTTGCGTTCATCTGCTTTTGCGAAATACGTCCAAATCTCCATGCCGGGCAGGCCGCCTTCTAGTGTCCGGGACACATATCGGCTGTTTGGCCGATCAACGACAAGTTCGATTAGGGTTTCGGGGCTTGTTTCCTCTGGTATGCCTTTTGTGCGCGCGCGCCACCCCCATTGGCCGGCGTCTTCCAGTTTAAGTGATGAAAAGCTTGAATTGTGGAGGTGAGGGAGGTGCTCCCAATCCAGAACGTTTTCCCAGGCGCGGGCGAGGCTGGCGCCGATTACACGGTCATATACGGCAGCAACCTTCATCGGCAGGTTGTTGGGATTGTGGTCTTGCGCGTTTGGCTGAATAGGTCCTGCTGTCGTCATCTTAAGGCCTCATGGTGGTGAGGTAGGGGCCAAGAGTGAGCTCGCGGCCGTTTTGGACCCATCCCAGCCATTCGACGAGGCGTGGCCGTGTTTCCCGTGGGTCGATGAGCTCGTGGACGGAGAAGCCTTCCGCCCGTGGGAAAGGGGATTGAGAAGCAGCAAGCTTTTCTTCCAGCTCGGCTCTCAGGGCGTCTGGATCTGCTGCTTCGGCGATCTGACGGGCGAAGGCCACGGCGACACCGCCTTCAACGGGAAGGGCGCCGGTCGCCGCTGAGGGCCAGGAGAGAACAAAACCGTCCGGCGCAAAATGGGCAGCACCGGCGACGCCGAAGACTTTGTGAACGATGACAGATGCCCAGGGGACCCGGCTTTGCATCACTGCGGCGATTGCTTCTGTGCCGTACCTTATTGTCCCGGCTTTTTCTGAGGCGGACCCAATCATGAAGCCGGGCTCATCCACAAATGAGAGCACGGGTAGATTGAAGGTGTTGCACATGTCCACAAAGCGCCGAAGCTTTTGTGCCGCTTCTGCTGTCATGGCACCGGCGTAGTACATGCAGTCATTTCCGATCACTCCAACCGCATGACCGTTCAGCCGTGCAAGGCCGGTAATGAGGGATGGGCCATATTTCTTTGTCATTTCAAAGAAACTGCCCTCATCGACAATGGCTTTGAGGATCTTGCGCATTTGGAACGGTTTGCGCCGGTCGCGTGGCACAATGTCTATCAGGCTCTCTTCCATCCGCTCCGCATCATCATGCGGATTGATGTAAGGCGGTAGTTGCCAGACATTGTCGGGCATGTAGGAGAGGAAGGTCGCGATTTCGTTGAGGGCTGCTTCCTCGTCTTTTGCCACATTGTCCACGACGCCACTTTTTGTGTGCACGTCCGGGCCGCCAAGTTCTTCCTTGGTTAGATCTTCATTGAGGGCGCGTTTCACCACCTGTGGACCGGCAATCAAGACTTGTGCGTTGCGGGTCATCACCGTGAAGTGTGCCCCAACAAGCCTGGCGGCTGGCATGCCAGCAACGGGGCCTAGTGCTGCGGTTGCAACAGGAACAGTGCCTATGACTTGCGCGACAGACCGAAACCTGGACCTGGAAAAAACCGGATCGCCGACAGGGCGGGAGGGCTTGTTTCCGCCTGAGCCTGCGACGGAACCGCCGCCGCCTTCATGTAGGCGGATCAGGGGTATATTGTAGTCAATGGCGACGTCTTCTGCGTAGACGCTTTTTCGCAGGCCTGCCGGATTTGGCGATCCGCCTTTGAGTGTGAAATCTTCACCGCCAATGATGACACGGCGCCCGTTTACTTTGGCAAAGCCCAGGACGTAGTTGGCGGGCTGGAGGTTCTTCAGGCTGCCATCGTCGTTGAATTCAGGAACACCAGCACCTTCGCCCAGCTCCTTGAAGCTGTCTTTATCTGCCAGGTGGGAGATGCGTTCACGGATGGTTAGGCGGCCCTTGTCATGCTGGCGTTTGACACCCTCAGGGCCTCCCTGCTGCTTAGCAAACCCGCGACGGGCCTTGATTTCCTCGGCTTCTTTTTCCCAACTCATGGGTGGGTTCTTCCTTCCTGAGATTCCTTCGACCTACTAGAGTGGCAAACCCTAACTGAAATCAGCCAAAAATCTATGGGCAGGGGCCTTGAGGCTGGCCTTTCCGGCATCAATAAGAAATGATCGTGTATGACCATTGAAGATTTATCCCCGCAAGAGCTCCTGTCTGCTCTGGCGACCTACCTTGAAAAAGAGGTTTCTGGTGCGCTACCGATTGGTGCTGTCCTGAAATTTGAGTATCCAGACGGTGGATGCCTGGTCATTGATGGGACAGGGAGCGCCAATCGGATTTCTCAGAAAGCCGAAGATGCTGATTGTGTCGTGTCTCTTCCACTAGAGACCCATGCTCAAATGCTTCGGTTTGAGCTTGATCAGACAACTGCATTCCGGGAGGGACGCATGCGCATTAAGGGGAATATTGCCGTGGCGCTAAAACTGCGACCGTTGGTCTCAACCGCCTTTCGTATTCCGGGGGAGGACGCTTAATGGGGGTTTTTGTTGAGACACCAGATCTTCCCTCTCCGCCGGGGGGTGTCCCTGGCTGGTTCGTCTGTCCCGATGGATCTCGCATGCGGACAATGGTGTGGTCACCTGATCATGCGTCTGCACCTTGTCGGGGGACGATAGTTCTTGCGAGTGGACGGACGGAATTCATCGAAAAATATTTCGAAGTCATTGCGTTGTTCCTCGAACGGGGTTTTGCTGTCGCCACATTTGACTGGCGCGGTCAGGGATTGTCAGAACGCATGTTAGATGATCCCCGCAAGGGACATGTGGATCAGTTCTCGACTTTTGATGCGGACTTTATGGCGTTTATGAAGGAGGTCGTGGAACCTCTCATGCCTGAACCTTATATCGGCGTTGGGCATTCTATGGGCGGCAATCTGATGCTTAGAGCAGGACATAACCTCCCTAACAGGTTTGCCGGGATTGTGCTCAGCGCGCCAATGTTGGGACTAAATGTTGGTAGTCCCTTTCAAGAAAAAGTGACCCGGTGGCTTGTGTCCTTTCTAAATCTGCTCGGGAAGCATGCCAGCTTTGCGCCGGGAAGTGGGCCTACCGCGGTGGACGAAGAAGCATTTGAGGAGAATGTTGTCACGTCCGATCCGGTGCGGCATGCCCGACAACAGTCTGTCGTTTCAAAAACACCTAGTCTTGGCTTGGGCGGTCCGACAGTCGGATGGGTCCATCAGGCGTTTAAGTCGGTCGATGAAATTGCCGATCCAGCCTATCTCGCGAAAATTACGACGCCTGTGCTGCTGTTTGAGGCCGGGGCAGACAAATTGGTCCGGGGTGGGTCCATACGGCAAATTGCTGATGGATTGCCAAAGGGAGAATATGTGCTGGTCGAAGGTGCGGAGCACGAGATCCTGATGGAGCAAGACCAATATCAGCAGGTGTTCTGGACTGCATTTGACGCGTTCACAAATCGGGTATTGGCGCCCGGAGTAGAGAACAAATCAGGTCACGCGTGAGAGAATGTTGAGTGCTTCAGCATGTACGCGCTTGTCCCCGGCAGCGATGATGCGTCCACCATTTTGAGCATCCCCGCCTTGCCAATTGGTGACAATGCCGCCAGCACCCTCCACGATGGGGATGAGGGCCTGGATGTCATAGGGCTGCATAGAGGCTTCAATGACCAGGTCGGCATGCCCGGCTGCAATAAGGCAGTAGAAATAGCAATCTGTGCCATAGCGGGTGAGGCGCGCTTTTGAGCTCACGTTGGAGAATGCCTCCAGCTCAGCAGCGTCTGTAAACATCGCTGGATCTGTGCAACCAAGAATGGCTTCGGAGAGACCCGAGCGGGTTCTTGCGGACAGTTTTTTTCGTTGTCCTTCGCGACTGAACTCCGCGTGTCCTGGCCGTCCTACAAACTGCTCCCCGGTATAAGGTTGGTCCATAACGCCCACTGCTGGGTATTCGCCATCATTGAGGGCAATCAGAGTTCCCCACAAAGGCACGCCTGATATGAAGCTCCGGGTGCCATCGATCGGGTCTAGGACCCACTTGAATTGTGACGTGCCAGATTTTTCGCCATATTCTTCGCCGAGAATGCCATGATCGGGGTAGTGCTGTTCGATAAGTGTCCGGATTGCCGTTTCCGCATCGCGATCGGCGATGGTCACCGGATCAAACGCGTTCCCGTCCAGCTTGTTATCGACGCTCATGTCTGAGCGGAAATGTTTGAGCGTGACCTCAGCCGCCGCCGCCGCAAGGGTGCAGGCAAAGTCAGCGAGCGCGATCGCCTCTTCTTCGGTCAGAGTGCTAGGTGCGTTGGTCATGGGTGATCCTCTGCAAACAGGTGATCATGACTTACGCCAGGCTTGGGGGCAGGGCAAGCGCGCAGCTTAACCTGCGGCGCGCTCTGCCTTTTTCCGTTCGTTGGGATCAAGATGGCGCTTGCGAATGCGGATCGATTCCGGTGTGACCTCGACGAGCTCGTCTGTGTCGATATAGGCAATGGCTTGTTCGAGGGTGAGGCGGCGTGGGGTGGTGAGTTTTACTGACTCGTCTTTGCCGGAGGCCCGCATGTTTGTGAGCTGCTTCGCCTTCAGTGGGTTGACGATCAGATCGTCTGGCCGCGCATTTTCGCCGATCACCATGCCTTCATAGACTTTTTCGCCCGACGTGATGAAGAGGAAGCCTCGGTCTTCCAGGTTCCAGAGCGCGAAGGGAACGGCATCGCCGACGCCATTTGAGACAAGCACCCCATTGCGTCGTCCTTCAACAGGGCCGCGATAGTCACCATATTCTTTGAAGACACGGTACATGATGCCCGTGCCGCGGGTGTCGGTCAGGAATTCACCGTGATAGCCGATGAGACCGCGGGACGGCGCATCAAACAGAATGCGTGTCTTGCCACCCCCGGTCGGGCGCATGTCGGTCATCTCGCCCTTCCGCTCAGCGAGTTTCTCAATCACGACGCCCGCATAATCGTCGTCTACATCGACGGTGACCTCTTCGATGGGTTCCTGGCGTTTGCCGTTCGGCCCTTCGCGGAAAATAACCTGTGGACGGCTGATGGAAAGTTCATAGCCCTCTCGGCGCATGGTCTCGATCAAAACGCCGAGCTGAAGCTCGCCGCGTCCGGCGACATCAAAGGCGTCTTTGGAATCTGTGTCGCGCACCTCGATGGCGACATTGCCTTCAGCTTCTGACATCAGGCGTTCACGGATAACCCGCGACTGGACTTTTGATCCTTCGCGGCCTGCAAGCGGGCTGTCATTGATGCCGAAGAGTACGGACAGGGTTGGTGGGTCGATTGGCAGTGCATTGAGTGGCACAGTCATGGCGGGATCAGCAATCGTGTCGGCGACAGTCGCTTCTTCCATGCCAGAGATCGCGACAATGTCGCCTGCTCTTGCTTCCTCTACAGGCTCACGGTTGAGTCCGCGCACGGCGAGGACCCGTGTGATGCGGCCCTTCTCAACAATGCCAGAGCCATTGCGCAGCGCATAAACTGGCATGTTCGGCCGGGCAACGCCCTTTTCAATTCGGCCCGTCAGAATACGGCCAAGATAGGGGTCCTTTTGGATAGTCGTGACCAGCATTGCGAAGGGTTCGTCGGCTGAGCCGTCAGAGAGGGCAGTCGGCTGTTGCACATGGGTCAGAATTTTGCGGAACAAAGGCAGCAAACCCTGGTCCTTCGCATCAGTGGCATCCAAATCTTCGGTGGCCCAGCCCTGCTTGGCAGAGGCGTAAATGATGGGGAAGTCGAGTTGCTCGTCAGAGGCATCAAGAGCTGCAAAGAGATCAAAAATTTCGTCATGAACCCAATCAGGGCGAGCATCAGGCTTGTCAGCCTTGTTAATCACCACCAGAGGCTTTAGGCCGAGGGCGAGAGCTTTGGAAAGGACGAATTTTGTCTGAGGCATTGGGCCTTCAGCGGCATCGACCAACAGAACAACGCCGTCCACCATCGAGAGAATACGTTCGACTTCGCCTCCAAAATCGGCGTGACCGGGTGTGTCGACGATGTTGATGCGGGTTCCGTCTCCGCCCTCTGGTGGTGTCCATGCAACGCTGGTTGTTTTGGCGAGGATCGTGATACCACGCTCCCGCTCCAGATCGTTGGAATCCATAACCCGTTCGGCAACGTCCTGGTTGGCCCGAAAAGCCCCTGATTGTTTGAGAAGTTCGTCGACAAGGGTGGTTTTCCCGTGGTCAACGTGGGCGATGATGGCGATATTACGAAGCGGCATGGCGGTCCTGTCAGGGCTGGTAACTGCCCAAAAGAAGCAGCCCGCGGGCCATTTGAGGCTCACGGGCTGTCGGTCACATTTGCCGCCTTATACGCTTCCTCCCGGCTCTGCTCAAGTGCAATGGGGCCTCAAGCGCATTAAGGCTGGAATGAAAGCTCTGGCTAGTCTTTGTGAGCTTCTACTTCGATCATGAGTTCGATGGTTTCGCCAATCACAGGTGCGGCATAGGCCATGCCGAAATCGGTACGGTTAATTTCCCCGGTGGCGGAGAATCCAGCCACGATTTTGCTCGGATCGAACGGGTGAGGTCCTTCTTGATTGAATGTCACGTCCAGGGTTACTGGCTTGGTGACGCCTAAAAGTGTCAAGTCTCCGGTCAGTTTTCCGGTCTTCTCACCTGTCACCTCCACAGCGGTCGACGTGAAGGTCATGGTCGGAAACTCCTCCACATTAAGGAAGTCTGGTTTGCGGAGGTGCTCGTCGCGGGCTTGGTTGGCGGAGTCCACACTGGCAGTATTGATGGTGACCGAAACGTTGCTCGCGGTTGGATCTGCTTCGTCAAACTCAAGAGTGCCGGAGATTTCCTTAAATTGGCCCACTGTGTGCGAAAACCCAAGATGGGAAACTCTGAAGGCCGCATGGGCGTGGGCTTCGTCGATTGTATAGCTTGCGGCCAAGGCTGCCATTGGGGCTGCCGTGAGTGCCGCGCCGAATGCCGCGGCGGCGAGTGGTAATTTCATTTTCCTGCTCTCCCTATGTGAACTCATAGTGACTGTAACATTGTGGCTCAATATTGCGATCACAAGGCTGCGAGACACCTCTTAGCGGGTAGCGTGGGCGGGCATCGATTTTTCATGTTTTTGCCTCAATCTCCCTGTTCTTTATGGAAAGATTTGACAGAAATTGTCGACTACAGGCTTCCCAGGAGAAATTCATTGCGTAGGCGCGGCAGGCGTCGGGATCCGCATCCAGAGCTGCGAGGCACGCCGTTTTCAGGTCGTTGTCAAGGCGGCCAACGGGCGCGTCACTAATGACGTCGAGTGGGCCCTGGACCGGGTAGGCTGCTACTGGTGTACCACTGGCGAGTGCTTCAATGAGAACAAGCCCGAACGTGTCGGTTTTGCTGGGAAACACAAAACAATCTGCGTCGGCATAGGCCTCAGCCAGTTCCTTGCCGAACAGGGCGCCTAGAAACTCCGCGCTTTGATACTTTTTCTTCAAAAGGTCGAGACGAGGACCCTCCCCTATTACCGTCTTTGTTCCCGGCAAATCCAACTCGAGGAAGGCATCAATATTCTTTTCGACTGCAATGCGCCCGACATAGAGCCAGTGTGGCTCTCTATCTGTGGTTTCCTCTTTTGACTCGAGCCTAGGTTTGAACAGATCGGTATCGACACCTCTTGACCAGAGCCGAAGATTTTTGAAGCCGCGTGCTTCAAGCTCGCTGATTAAAAGCGGTGTTGCTGCCATAACTGCGCTGGCGGGCGCATGAAAACGCCTGACAAGTGCATAGGTCCACCGTTTCGGCACCCGAAAACGGGCATGCAGATATTCTGGGAACCGCGTGTGAAAAGAAGTTGTAAAAGACCGCCCGGTTTTCAGGCAATACCGTCTTGCGGCGAGGCCCAGGGGTCCCTCTGTCGCGATGTGAATAGCGTCTGGTCTGAAGTTCTCCAGAAGCTCTGCAACCCGGCGTTTTGCCCCCAGAGCAATGCGGATTTCCTTGTAGGTGGGGAGCGGTATTGTTCGGAACATATCCGGTGTGATGTACATGACTTTATGACCAAAACCTTCAAGCTCCTCCCCAAGCTGCTTGAGCGTGCGAACGACCCCGTTCACCTGGGGTGGGGCGGCGTCGGTGACAATCGCGATGCGGAGTGTTTCAGGAGCGTTCTGCACCACCTGAGCAGTGATTTGTGTCATGGGAATTCCATTCGATGGACTTTGACGCAATGATCCGTGACGTGGTTCACACAGCTTTTTCTGACGGATTTTCCGCATTCGTCGACGGTTTAGAGAGAGCTGGTAGGGCAGCTTCGCCGTCCTCCCAAGAGAAATTGTGCCAACTCATGATGGTGAGTTGACCGGCCATGTTTTCTGCGAGGGCGGTGCAACTTTCGACCCAATCCCCGTCATTACAGTAGAGGATGCCGTCTATGTCGCGCATCTCGGCATGGTGGATGTGACCACAGACCACACCATCGACGCCCCGTTCCCGCGCAGCCCGCGCCACAGCTGTTTCAAAGCTTGAAATATACTCAACGGCATTCTTTACTTTTTGCTTCAGATAGGAGGACAGGGACCAATAAGACATGCCCAATAGGCGGCGGGTATTGTGCAGCCAATTGTTGAGTGCAAGCGCGACCCCATAGGCTCGGTCTCCCAGGTGGGCCAGCCAGCTTGCGTAGCGGACCACGCTGTCAAACTGGTCGCCGTGCAGGACGAGCAAGTCTCTGCCGTCGGCTGTTCGGTGAATAACTTCATCGCTGATGTCGATGCCCGCAAAGTCAAGGCCTGTATAGGCTCTCAGGGCTTCATCGTGATTCCCAGGAACATAGATGACGTTGGTGCCATGTCGCACTTTGTGGAGGATTTCCTGAACCACGGCATTGTGGCTTTCGTGCCAAAACCAGGATCGCTTGATGCGCCATCCGTCGATGATATCACCCACCAGATAGATAGTCTGAGCCTCATTGTTCCGCAGAAAATCCAGCAACAAATCTGCTTTGCAGCCGGGGGTGCCCAGGTGAATATCGGATAGGAAAAGAGTACGGTGATGATTTGGATAAGCGGGGCGGGGCGTTTTCATGATCCTGTCGAACGGCGTCTGTCGGCGACGGGGGGAAATTTTTTTGGCGGCGGGTTGACGCTCTTGCGACGTTGTTGTCCGATCTCTTAGAAATCCAAGCAGGTTGGGTGTTGACCCAGGCCGCTTTTGTCCTTTGTCTTTTTGAAGGTCGGATTCGATATATGTCATGCCGCCGTCACACTTTCCAAATTATTAGAAACATGCGCCCGCCTCATTTGATTTGTGCCGAATCGCGAGGAGGCTCTGTTCGACAGGCGGAGAATCTGTCTGCCCCGTGACCGTTTGATGTCAAAACGGTTAGACATTTGTGTAGGCTTAACTCAGAGGACGAATGATGAGTGGCAGAAAACGTATTGATATCATCGTGAATCCTGCTGCTGGATCCAGAAACGATGGGCTTTTTGATGGCGCTGTGAGGCAGCTTCATGACAAAGGGGCTTTCGTCAGATGTTTCGAGACAGTGGGGCCTGGGCACGCGACCGAACTTGCAGCCAAATGCGCGCAGGAAGCTTACACAGATGTTATTGTTGCTGCGGGTGGCGATGGCACGATCAACGAAGTGGCGCGTGGGCTTCTCGGTCACCCGACTCCCCTTGGGGTGCTGCCGCTCGGAACGGCAAATGTGCTTGCAATTGAGTTGGGCCAAAAACTTCGGGCGCGATCGGTCGCCGACACGCTTCTCCATGGTGACGCAAAGCTTATCGGCACCGGCTTGGTTAACGGAGACCTGTTCCTGCTCATGGTAGGCGCAGGTTTTGATGGCGAAGTTGTGGGCGCAATTAAGCCGTCAATGAAGCGGCGCGTTGGCAAATTTGCCTTTGTCTTGGAAGGGCTGAAGGCACTTCTCAAAGGCCCAGAATACCCAATCTCAGTTGTGGTTGATGGTGAGCCACAAGACGCCGCATGGGTTGTTGTGACGAATGCCCGACACTATGCAGGACCTTTCGTGCTGGCGCCGACCGCTGATATTGCGGATCCGCATCTTCAAGCATTCATCTTTCAGAAGCATTCCCGCCTGGCATTTGCGGGCTATTTCCTGGGCCTTGCATTGGGGCGGGTCGATCGCATGCCCGGGGTGCAGGTATCGCAATTCCAAAAACTTGAACTCTCGAGCGTCATGCCTGTGCCGGTGGAAGTGGATGGAGACGCCTACCAAAACCTTCCATTGACCATTAGCCAGGGCACGCAGTTTCTACGTTTGGTCGTGCCCGAAGCCTAGGCTTTGTATGTAAGCAATTCCGGAATGCCGTGAATGATCCAGTCAGGCTGGATGTCGGAATCTTTTGGAAGCCCATGCCTGTATGCATCATGCCAGATGGAAAAGATCCCCAAACGCTGAGGTGCCGCAATTTCCCATTCCAGATTATCGCCGACCATCCAAGTTTCTTCCGGCGATACCTTCAATACGCTCAATGCATGCTTGTACGCTTCTTCTTCGGGCTTGCCGAAGCCGTGCTCGCCCTCAATCTGGATATGATCAAAGCGATGCTCCAGGGCGAACCTGGTGACTTTGGGACGCTGTGTGTCCGCACCTCCATTTGTGATGAGCGCGAGTTTGACCCCGAGGTCCTTCAAATGGTCGATTGTCTCAAGGGCGCCGGGGAAGGGCTTTAGCTCTTCCTCACGATAGTCGGAAAATCGATCTGCAAGTCTATGAACGAAGTCGACATCCGGGCCGTCAGCGCCGAATTTTCCCGTCCGCAGCAATGCTTCGCGGACGATTTCCCGGCGGGCATCTTTCAGGCGTAAGCGCCATTTCTTGTGATGCGCCTGGGT
>NZQM01000016.1 GCA_002695905.1 Parvibaculum sp. | reverse complement strand
ACAGATTGTGGTGATTTAGCAATAACACCTCCAGGTTGGAATGCACCTTCACAAATAGAAGTTAAACCAGGCTTTGATCTATCAATAACAGGATGTGCATTAAAACTTCAAACAACAACATGTAATTCTGAAAGAACTAACCTACAAGATGGAGTATATATTATTAGATATGGTGTAGCACCTAGTGATAAAGTATATGTAGAATATAATCACTTAAGAACTACAAACATAATGAAATTATATTATGAAAAACTATGTAAACTAGATATAGATAAATGTAGTCCCTCATCTAATAGAGATGGTGTGCTTAGACAAATGTATGATATTAGAACTCTTATTGACGCAGCAAAATCACAAGTTGAATATTGTGGTAGCCCTGTAAAAGGAATGGAGTTATATAATTATGCTAAAAGAAAGTTAGAAAAGATTAATTGCAATATTTGTTAAACCAATAAAACCAAAAGATTATGAGTAATCAAACAAATATCTGCGCACATTGTGGAACTGCTTTTTCTTGCGGCTGTCAAAAGATAGCTGGTATTGATGGAAAGATGGTTCATAAAACATGTAAGGCAGATTATGATATAAAAATTACAACAAAGGATAAAAAGTAAAAAATGCCAATCACTCCATTTAATAATTTAGTAAATCCACATAGTGTTAACCAAACATATTTAAATGGATTGGGTAATACTGTTAATACAGGTAACGGTTATGCTGTAATAGTTAGATTAGTTACTGTTACTTCTATAAGATGGACACCAGATAATCCTGGTCAAGTTGGAACTAGTTGGACAGATTTTAGGGATATAAATGAACTTAATGATGGACCTACAGGTAATACTAATTATCTAGGAGGATCAGGTATTGCGATGCAAGGTGGTGGTTGGTCATCTACACTATTCCAATGTGACGGAGCTCAAGGTGGCGGTCAGCCTACTTCTGCTTCATATACTGCATTTTTTAGTCAGAATGATTATCTTAATTCTGACATGGCTGCAAGTGCTCCTAATCCACAAATGTGGGAAGTAGGAAAACAAATGTCTTATGTTTTTGAGTCAGAAGATTTAACTTGGTCACCAATAGTAAATGGAGCAACTAGAGCAAGTTTTCATTTTACTTTTGAAATTATTGAAGTTGTAGATGAAGCAACATATAATAATGGTGCTGGAGTTCCAACAGGTCCTTTTATTAGTCAAGCTACATATGGAGATATTCCTGTAGGTACTATTACGGCTATGCCAGGAGATCCTAATTGTAATGGATGTACAGATTTATATTATAACATTGGTGTAACAACAAGACAAAATCAAGCAATTAATAGTACTCCAGGGTATTTTTTAACACAAGCTGGTCCTTATATACCTACAGGTCCAAGTGCAAATATTAGTACTAATCAAATTTCTGATCCATTTGGCACTTCTTTTTCTTATCCTTTTACAGTACTAGCTGTACCTACTGCAGGTGCAACACCCACTACTCTTGATACGCATGCTAATATTGGATATGGTATGACTCCAGGATGGTATATAGGAAGTTTATTTTCTGTTTGTCAACGAGCATGTTTATCATGTAGGGATCCTTATGCGTTAAATTATGACCTGTCAACGTCACCTGTTTGGGATCCAACTTTTTCTGTCCCTCCACCTGGTAATGCTAGTTCGGCACTGTTTCAGGCTATTGAACAAAATTTTGGTAATCCTCAAAGAGATTGTGTTGGAGCTGGTCAATTTCCTATAGTTGCTTCACTTAATTCACCTTCACCAATAATCAATAGTACTGATTATAACCCAAAAAATAAAGAATGTTGTTTATATGAAATCTCAGGATCAGGTTCAGGTAGAGGTTGTGATCCAGAAAATCCAAGATGTGGTTGTTTAGATGCTAATGCTGCAAATTTCTGTCCTACTTGTACTGAAGATTGTTCTGATGTAACTGGAGGATCAGATTGGTCATGTTGTGAATATTATCATATGTGGGAAATATGTGGAGCACATGGTAACTATATTCCAGCTTTTAATAGTGGAATTAATGGTTTTGCAGGTGCAATAGCAAACCCTCCTTATCCTGTTTTATTTAATTTCACAGGTAACTTTGCTAACCAAGGAAATATGAGCCAACCAAATAGTCCTGCTACTAATGAGGAGTTTATGACATATTTGGAAAATATTCAAGGTGCTCCTTCACCATTCCAAATTGGTGATAGAATACGTATGATGAGTATGAGCATGCCTGGTGATTGGTGGTGTATAGAATATAAAGGTCCTAAACCTAATAATGCTGCATTTTATGATAATGTATTAGGCGGTACAGGAACAAGCAGTTCTCAACATTGGAGATCTAATGATTGGTGGAATACTCCTCCTGCTACAGATGGTCTTCTTGATTTATTAATGGATCCTGATTGCTTTACTTGTACTAATCCAGGACAAGCTAATCCTAGTTATAGAGAATATACAGTCTGTGATGGTCCATTTGCAGGTCAAATTATAAATGTTATAAATAGTTGGGCAACTGATCCTGTTGATCATTTTTTAAACAATGACCCTGGTAATCCAAATCTTTGGTTGTTTAGTAATGAGATTGGTATAGTAAAACCAAACATGAGTTGCACAACTTGTCAGAGTGGTACTACATGGATGTTACTTGGAGAAACTTTACAAGTTAGCTTTAATGGGATAGAATACTGTTTAGAATATACCGGTTCTAGCCCTAATCCTAGAGGAACAGATTCTGGAGGATGGGTAGAAGGTATAGGTGCAGGAACGGATAATTTTATTAAAATTAATCCACAAGATCCTTTACAACTTAATGATATATTTGACAACTGTGCAGATTGTAATCAAGTTGTTATAGATCCTTGTACACCATTTTGTACAGATCCTGCTTCACCTAACTATTTTCCTGGACCATACCCACTAAATGCATGTGATTGTAATGGTAATTCTCTACCATCTAATCAAGCTGCTGGTTGGAATAGTTGTTGTGATGGAGATCCTTGTGATGGATTATGTAATGATCCAGCTGCAAATAACTATGATCCTAATGCAACAGGATGTTGTGGATCAGGTATAGGTATAGGTACACCTATTGATGTAAATATAGGAGGAAACTGTGATGATTTAGATACTATTGTTGTAGGTCAATATTCAACTGCAAGTTTTCATCAACATTTAAGCACACAAGCAAATGGTTTAGCAAGTATAACTGTAGATACTATTCAATATGAAAATATGGATTCTGTTTGGTTTGGTGCACCAACACCTCCAGGCGCATGTGTAGGACCTAATGGTGGGTACATGACATCATTTGCTTTTCTTGATGGATATATACCGCACTCATCAATTCAAGCAGATATAAACCCTGGTGTTCCAGGTAAAATATATCAGTCATGGGATGATTTAATAACTCAATGTATAACTGCTGGTGTTACAGGAGTAACTACACAAACAACATTTGATGAATTAAATATTCTTTTAACAGCATGGAATCCTAATGGTGCTGGTATACCTGTAGAAATTACACCACCTACAAATGTATTTTGTCAATGTGAATATGCAACTTATGCTCAAAACAATGATTGTTGTACATATAACTGGGAATGTTCAAGGGAATTGCCTGAATTTGCAATGCAATGGCCTGTACAAGATTCAAACTCAGTAAAGAGTAATGTAAAAACTCAATATAATAAGAAATTTGGTCTACATATTAGTGATATAAATCCAAGGCCAGAATCAACATTTGACCATATTAATGATACCGGTTATATATTCCCTGGATTAGCATATTTAAATGTACCATTAAGAATTAGTAATTTTAGAAATTTAGGATTACACTTTAATGGTAATGATGGTAGTCAAGGATGGGGAGGTGGTAAGCAACCTAAATTATCATATACTAACAAGTATCCTGATGAATGGGCTTATGCATATAGCTTCATGCAGGCTATAACAGATGGAACAATTACTAATGGTGATACTATAGATCTTTCTCAAGCTTATTATAAAGTAAAGACTAATATGATTAGCCTAGAAGGAAACTTCCTTAATAAAAAAGCTAAGATTATAACAACAACTATACCAGGAGGAACTGTAGCAACTGGATTATATTATCATATTATACCTGCTGGAAGTATTATAATACCACAACAATTTCAAAGTGTATTCCCTACTATTGCTGGTATAAAGTTTAATACATGGAAATCATTTTATAAAGAATTATTAAATTATAACTTACCAGCATCAGCTACTACATGGGAATCAGTTTCTAATTGGATAATGGGCGAGGTAGAGAAAGCTCCAGGATTAGATAATCTTGGGCATGCGGCTGCTCCAGAATTTGCTAGAGAAGATATTCAATGGATGGTTAAAGCAACAAACGGATGTTTATGTTATGAAGACCCGTCAGGTCCATACGCTACTCAGATAGAATGTCAAACTGCATTAACAAATCCAACAGATGGTGAATCTAACTGTTGTGCATGTGTATATGGTTGTACAGATCCAACAGCAAACAATTATGATCCATTAGCATCTTGTGATGATGGTAGTTGTGAAAATTGTGATCCTTTTGTAATTAGATTCTGTAGTGATATGGTTACGGGTAATGAAATGTATTACAGAGCATATCTTGGTGATCCAGGAGACCCTCAAACATGTGCAAACTCACAAGCATTAATAGCTGCATGGGGATTACAAAATTTCTGGGATATTGTAGGTGTTCAATATATAGTTGATGATGTAGTATATGTTTATTGTGTACAATGGGTTGATACCAGTGTACAATACTACCAAGATTGGTTAGCACTTAATGGTCCTAATCCAACAGCACAATTTTTTCCTACTATTGCAACAGCAGCTGGTAACTTTGTATATACACCTAATAACCCTAGTGTCAATTCAGATGCACAATGTCAATTCTGTTTTGGGGTTGGAGGATGTACTGATCCAAACGCACTTAACTTTAATGAAAATTGTGCAGGGGTAACGGTCTCTCCAACATTTGATGATGGTTGTTGTAGATATTGTGTTTACGGTTGTACGGATGGCAGTACATCAGTTAATGGTTTTCCTGATATAAATGGTTATGATAATACTGCTATTTATGATTGTGCTGTGTCAACTACAGTACCAACAATAGGTAATTTATGTCCATATCCTTGTGCTGCTGGTTATTTAAATAGTAATTATAATCCATGTGCAACTTGTAATGATGGAACATGTGAAAAACCTGAGTTTCATAAATGGTCTGCATGTAGTGGAGCTCCAGCGGGTGAATTTACATTAGTTGCACCTGGTGCTACAAATACAGATATTTTTGCACAACATGATTTTTGGATAAATGTAGGCTCTCCTGCTATAGGACAAACAATAAATACTGTAGATGGATCTGGACGAATATGTTATGAATACAAAGGGACTTCTGCCGCAACTGTACCTGCTCCAGGTTTTCCTATGCCACAAATGAGTATATGGGAGTTTAATGAAATATGGAATACTGATTGCACATCATGTGCTTGTATTTATGGGTGTACAGATCCCACAATGTGTAACTACGATGCCTCTGCAACATGTGATGATGGTTCTTGTTGTAATGAAACAGGTTGTTTAGATCCACAAGCATTTAATTATTGTGCTACATGTTGTTGTGAAGGACCTTGTGAAGCAGTTAAAGAAGGATGCATGGATTCTACAGCAAATAATTATGACCCTACAGCTAATACAGCATGTGCAAGTTGTTGTGATTATACAGTTTATGGATGTACAGATATAAATGCAATTAACTTTGATCCAACTGCAACAATAAATGCAACATCTGCTACAGATCCAACAGACCCGTGTAAATATTTAGATCAATGTAAAAGAGCTCCAAGAGAGTTTGGTTCTGATCCTACTAAAAAATTAAACGTTGAATGCGAGTTTGCAAGTGACGTATACAAAGAGTATAGAAAAGAAAGATATGGTTTATCAAACTATTGTGGTTCTGATCTACCAGATCATCTTCATGAAAAACAAATATGTGATTGGGAAGATACTAAAAGACCTGCCTACTTAAGTTCAGTAATAGAAGTTTTAGCTACATATGAATACCCTATTGTAGATGGTGAACCTGATTGGTTAGATCCAGCTAGACCGGCTTGGACAAATGAAAACTGTGGTTTAATATCAGATGTAGATATAGATATTTACTTTATGTATGATTGTACATCAATGGGTCTTGCTGCAATTCAACAACAAAGAACTGCTGCAGATGATTGGGTTGATGGATTTACAACACCTTTTGAAGGTGAGATATATCATGTACTAGTATGTGGAGAAAGGTGGGTAGATTGGGCAACAACTATATTTACAGGAGAATGGAATAATTCAGGAACATGTGGAGGAACAGATTCATTTTGTGTAGTAAATAGTGTTCCTGCTGATCACGGATCTTGTATTAATGCTGGAAGAGCAGATGCCGTTGCTCCAACAAACATGTCCCTTAGTAGTAAATTCTGGGCTCCAATGTCTTGGGGTAATACAAATAATAAACCTTGGTTTTCTTCTGCGCCTTTAGGATATGACAATGGTACTATAACACATTTAGGTTATCCACCAGCTCTTTCAAAAAGAGAAGTACTAGGAGTATTTTTTGCTGATGAATCAGCTACAAGCACAGGTACAGGTTCTGATGCACAACCTTATCATGTAAACGGATGTACTCCTAACGGATGTACAACAACATGGCCTCAAGCTACTGATGGTACAGGTACTAATGCTACTGACTCAGTATTAACAGCATGTTATAAAGCTGATTATGATAAATATATAGAAAAATATAAAGAACATTTAGCAAAAGGTCCATTACATAAAGCAACAATGGTAATTTATCCTTCTAAACCATTAGTTACACCAGCTCTTTCACATCGTGCATTTCCACTACATGCATTAGCTGCTGTAGATAGTGGTAATAATGATCCACAGGATGGTAGATATGCTGCAGGTACTGCTCCTACTAATTCACTTGTTAACTTAGTAAATATTGAAACAGGTAATCCATATTGGGATACTACTAATCCAAATCAACCTTCTTCTCATACATATGGTTATGGAGGATTAGATAATTATGGATGGAATGCAAATGTAGCATCAGGAACATTTAATTCTAAATTATTCAAAGATGATCTTGAAAAATATTGGGATCCTAATAAATTAAAATGTGATGGTTCAGAATGTATAGTAGTAAATGTTGTAAATCAAAACAATGTTGCAGTTCCAGATTATGATATTTATGTGGATGGAGGTTTTGTAGGTAAAACAGATGAATTTGGTAGATTAAAGTTCCAAATAGAAAATGCTTCTGTAAAAACAAATCATATAATTAATCTTTGTTTATGTCTTGAAACAAAAGGTAACTGTAGACAACAACAAGTAAAAATAACAGTAAATGAAGAATGTGCTCCTGAATGTTGTGTAGATCCAACAGGAGTATCATGTGAAACTTATACAGCACCAACACAAGTATTTGAAGGATGTACTGATCCAAATGCAAGTAACTATAACCCTATGGCTACAGTAGATGATGGAACTGCAACATT
>NZQM01000015.1 GCA_002695905.1 Parvibaculum sp. | reverse complement strand
CAATACTGATTTGTAAGTGTCTTCAAGATTGCCAATAGAATCATAAAAATTGAAATTCAAATCATCATTCTTTTGTTCTATATGATAAACATTTAAACATTTAGATACCACAGGCATAAGCCAATCCCAAGAAGTGTGGTACATTAAGTCATCAACATCACAAAGTTCTGTATCTGATATTTCTATAAACCCATTTGAGTTTGGTCTATACAAGACTTCAAGCCCCATAAATTCTGTTATTAGTTTGTCGTTATCTGTTGTCATTGTCTTGTGTTTTAGTTGTTATTATAAATGTCCTCCGTTTCCGTTATCAAGTTCATATCTCCATTCAGAATCAGCTTCTAGTTCACACATACCTCTATATTCTTCTACACCACTTCCATATTGTAAGTTAGCTTCACTAATAGCTTCGTCTATATTGTCAATATACAAGTGTTCGTTTTTTTGAAGATACTCTTGCAATTCAGAATCTGATGTGAAAGTGTAAGGTACTTCTACTTCTACTTCTACGTATTTGTGATAAACGCTTCTTTGCATAATTTTTACTTTCATTGTTTTATGTTTTAGTTGTTATTAATTGTTTTGTTAGGCAAATATAATAAACTTTTTTAATATAAACCTAATTATTTTTATTTTTTTTTAATTGTTGTAATAATTGTTTTGAAAAGTATTTATAAGTTTTCTACCATTTGCAGTATGAAACCCGTAAGAATGTGTGTACATTGATTCGATTGGTCTGTTCTCTACTATAAGTAAGAATAATTTAAAAGAATCTACATCATAACTTTTAGATGTAATAGCTAACGCTTTTTCAAATTGTTTAGGATTGTGTCTGCACTCTCCGTAATTTTCTACTAAATAACTTTCTATTTGTTGTGCTTTCATAATTGTCTTGTTGTTTTGATTAATAATTAATTATTATATTCTTTAATAAATTCTACTACTGATTGATATGTAGATAATATCTTACTTCCCATATCTCCACTTGCTACCACACAATCTCTAACGTGGTCGTATATTTCACATTGAGTATATTTCATATCAAATTCGTACCTATGTTCTTTTATTATTAGGTTTGAATCATCAATAAATACTTCTTCTATCTTCTCTACCACAGGCATAAGCCAATCCCAAGATACATTGTAAGATAGTTCGTGTTCTTCATACCAATTTGTTTCAGGGTCGTACATTCCACTATTAAACTCTCTATAATAGTATTTTACCTTGCCACTTTTAAAGACTTCTGTTGGAAGTCCCATAAATTGTGCTATTAGTTTGTTGTTTTCTGTTCTGTTCATAATGTTTTAGTTTTAATTTCATTGCAAACATACAACTAATTTTTAAATAAACAACAACTTTTTTAAAAAAGAATTAAAAAACTTTAGCTTACTAGAGTAAAAAAATGTAAAAAAATTATTTGATATATGTCTTTCCTTTCAATAACATATTAATAATAGGTTGCGAAACCTCATATTTACGGGCTAATTGATTCTGACTTATGCCGCCTTGATTGTATTCCTTTCTTATTTCTTGGGCTTGTTCCAATGTAAACTTTCTTTTCGCATAGCCACCCCCTCTCATATCTTTTCTGTCGTATATATTAATGCTCATCTTTTAATTTTTTTATTCGTTCTTTTATATATATAAATATGTCTATTCCTTTTTTAGAATTAAAGCCATAAACATTGTTCTTTTCAATATAATCGCAAATTGATTGCAGTTCTTTTATTATTTCAGAATTATTTTTCATCTAGCAATTTGCTTATTTCAAATTTTAAATGATTAATTGCTTTGTTTATATCTTCAATATGTTTATCTTTGTCGTTCATTCCATTTTCTTTCTTCTTACCACAACGTAAGAGGTATGTCGTTGCTGTGCCTATATTATACGATAGGTCAAAATTAGCAACGACTTTTCGTGCTTCATATCCATTTCTTCCGATATAGTAGCTAGGGATTCCCATATCCTGTGCTGAGGGCATACTATCCTTAAACCCAACAGGGTCAGCAGTTTCAACAGCAGTTTCAGCAGTTTCAGCAGTTTCAACAGCAGTTTCAGCAGCAGTTTCACACATTGAAAGTTTTTCTTTATTTTTTTCGCAAAAACAATTTTCTTCGCAATTCAAATTTCTTTTAAAATCGTAATAATATTTATTTTTCATCTTTAAAATTATCTGTGTTTAATAATGCAGCACCCACCTCAAATATTTTGTGAACAGCTTTTACCTCATCCCCATTAAATTCTTCTACATACTCTTTGTATGTTTCTGCTATAATCTTAGCTATCGCATCATCTAACAAAGGATTGACTACTTGGTCTAGTATTTTGTCGTTCTGCTTGTTAGTAATATCTATAATCTTTTTAGCTTTTTTCTTAGCTTTCTTTTCTTTTCGCTTCTTAGCGATAATTTTCATTGATTCACTCATAATTCGTTGTTAAAATATTTATCTATTATTTCTTTGCAATGGTCGAAACCCTTGCAGCATACCCCGTAGTACCCCCTGTCAGACACCCCCCCTATGAAAGCCCTCTGTTCTTTTGATGCGTAAGACTTCTTGTCCTTTTTAAGCTCTATAAACAATCCGAAATACTTATCGTTAGGCTCAAAGATTAACAGGTCGCTAACGCCCTTTAAATAGCCTGTCCTCTTAGCTTTCATTCTCTGTGAGTAATGTCTTTGAAACTGACCTCCCATTGTCGCAGTAAATATTGCATTTGGGTATTGAAGTTTAAGATAGTTTACTATTGCTATCTGTACTTTTTCTTCAGTATTACCACTTTTGTCTGCCATTTTTTCTGTTTTGAGCAAATATAAGATATAAAATAGAAAAAACCAAAGATATAGCAAAAATTATTATTTCTTGTTCAACCATTTCTTTTGTCTTTTGTATCTCAAATCTTTTCTATATTCAAACCAAAGCAGAAATCCTGCAATAATTGCACCTATAAATGACAATACAATATACAATTCTTTCATCTTAAAATCTATTAGTTGTTTCTCCGTGTTCACTTACAAACTCAACAGCATTAATTATAATCATAACATCGTTTAGTTTCTTGTTGCTGCTTTTAGCTAACTTTGATAAAACATATTTGTCATTGTTAAGTTCTTTTAAGTCGTTAGTTGTTACAAACATTTCGTGTAGTCTTGAAAACCATTTTCTGTTGATTGTTTTTGCATTAGATATTTTAAAATAAACCTTTGCCAAATGTATTTTTCTTTTAGCCATTTAACTTTTTTGCTTTATTAATTGTTGAACTAATTAACTTTTCTCCTTGCTTAAACTTATCGTAATCAGTTACAAGATTTTGCTGTCGTTTTAATTGTGCTTTGCTTTTATATTCCTTAAGCCATATATTCCAATTACGAACATTAACAAAACCACCATTCTCAGAGTGTCTTACCCCTTGCTCAAACGCAAAACTAACCTCATCCATTTGTAATGAGCCATACCCCTTTGCCAAGTCATCTACCAAGAACTTACTCATTAGTACAATCTGTTCAGCATCAGGCTTTTGACCTAGCATCAAATAACATTTACTTAATAAATCTACGCAATCTACGTTTAGACCCTCCCTATCGTTAGTATATCTAAACCAAACTTGTTTCTTCTTATCCATTGTGCAATCTTTTTCTAGCTTCTAATTGTCTTTTATCCTGTTTAGTATTGCATACAAACCCCATATATAAATAATAAGCATCCCAAGTTACTTTTCTTCTAGGGCTGTTAAGATTTATTAATGCGTTTTTCCACATTCCTTTTAAAACAGGGTTGGTTGATTGCTCTATTCTGTTCTCTATGTATTTTTTCTTATCCATTGTTAATTTGTGTTCTTGCCTGTTGCCAAGCTGTTAATACTTGTTTTGGTTGTGATGCTTTTTTATTGTCGTTAGAGTTCTTCTCCCAAGTTCTTACAGATGCTTTCCAATCTTTCATTGAGTTTTTACCTACTTTCCAACCGTTAGAAGAATAATAGTCGTAAAACTTTTCTGCATCAACATTATTGTTTCTTTCATTGCAGTATTCAATAACATCTTCAATATTTGGTTTTACAAACCTTTTAACCTTAGCTTTAGCTTTAACTATATCTTTATCCTTATCTTTATCTTTAAGGGTAGTTTGTACCCCTTGTGAACCCTTTAGATACCCTTGAAGATTATATTTATTTAAAAGATTTAAAACTGATTTATGTACGTTTGAGTTTGGATTTAACTCTCCATATTGATATTCAACAAAGTCAGGAATAAAAATTTTTTCTTCATTGTCAAATATTACAATTTTGTTTTTAAACTTTTGTAAATCTGACATATCTACATCTAGTCCTATTCTTATTGATGCAACCTCTAGGTCTATATCCCAAATTCCTGCGTGATTGCAGTCGTCTAATATGTAGAACCATAATAGTTTGTTAGCGTAATTTAAATCTTTGAAAAAGCGTTTCTTCCACTTGTCCGTATCTGTCATTCTTTTTGCCATTTTGATAATTGTTAATTGTTAATATTAGGACAAAGGTAAATAAATTTTTTAACTAAAACAAAATTTTATTAAAATTTTCTTGTTTTACATAAACTAACATCTCTACATCGAATGTAGAACCTGCTCTTGGTTTCCTGCCGCCTAGCTTAAAATTGCCTTGCAGATTGTTTAACTTGTCAAATAATATACCATCATCAAATGCCCAACACATTACAACAGGCTTGTTGTTTTTTATTTGATATTGTTGAGCATCTACAATTTTACGCATAGAAACTAATACATTTTCTTTATCCCCTATGCTTTGATTTTTACACCCTTTGACTTCAAATCCACAAATAACCTCAGCATTAACTCCAAATATTTGATAGTCTATTTTACCCCATTCTTCAGATGAAGCGTAAGAGTAGTCATACTTATTACAAAAATACCTAGCTGCCCTATCTTGTCTTTTAAAATCTTTAGCAGTTTCAAACTTCATTAATGTACTGTTTTATGGTTATCATCTACATTTATAATATTGTATGTGTATTCGCACATATCTTTAATCTTCTTGATATTTGCTCTAATATCTTTTCTAACGACCTCTATCTCAGTTTTGGTGCTATCCATACCGAGAGAAGCGTTGAGGGCAGCGTTCTTGGCTAACAAGCTATCTACCCTCTTTACGTTCTTTCTTTTAGTTTTCGATTTCACAATCAAATACTTTTATTAATCTAACTACCTTAAAAAGGCAAGTCTGATTCTTCTTTTACTTCTGCTTTCTTAGATGATTTAGCACCACTTCCATCTATTGCCCAAGCAAGTATGTTATTGTAATAGTTTCCCTCGTACAGACGACCTCTAATATCAATCTTACAATCTACATCACTACCAATAGGCAATGTGTCTAACTTGTCAATGTTGTCTTTTACGACTTCCATTTTGATTGATTGAGGGTAATCTCCACCTGTGTTTATCACAAATTCTCTTTTCTTAAATCCGCTTTTGAACTCTTTTGTTTCAAAAATCGCTTCTAAAGTTCCTTTAATTTCCATTTTCTAATTCAGTTAAATAATTAATTTCAGTTCTAATTTTATCTATTCTATCGTTTATTACTAACGCTTCTTTTTCTAATACCTCTAGTTCATCCTTTAGTGTTACAAAGCTGTTCTGCTCAAACACTAAATCTCTAACTCTAATGTAATCAAGTATTACGTCTTTGTCATAATCCATATATCCTTTCATTGTCCTGCAATGATGTATAACTGTTGCGTGATTCATTTTAAACACACTTGATATTTTTTGATAAGGTAAAAAGTAGTGCTTTCGTAAAAAATAAAAAAACATTCTTTTTGCTGCAACTATCGGTGCTTTTCTTACGTTGCCCTCTAATTGCTCTAGTGTTATACCATAAACGGTACAAACCGCATCTCTTAGTGCTTGATATTTTTGATATTGTAATTCTTTAATCGTCATTTTGTATTGTTTCTATTAGACTGTTTAAGTCGTGTTTCTCATTAATTTTAGGTCTTTCTGACAAACATTGTATGTGCTTTAATCTTAACATACTTGGGTTTGCTAAATACTTGCTTACAGTTGTTCCCTTAACTCCTGTAATCTCGCTAAACTCTTTTTTAGTTACACCTAGCTCTCGCATAAGTGATTCAAATTTACTACTTGCTGCTTTCATATCTTTTTTATTTATTATCTTTTTTTGAGATTATTATTGTTACTGCTATTCCTAGCACAAATCCTATTGTAAATATCATTTTATTTATTTTACTATTACTAATTCTATTCCAAACTCTTGCTTATATAAATCCTGTATGTCTTTATCAGGAACACTTTTATATCTATCTATAAATGTTGAGTTTACACCCATATCTCCCTTTACATACTTACTGTTTTCATTCAAGCCTTGTTCTCGAATCTTTTTAATTTGTTCTCTAGTGATGCTAACTATTGCACCTGTTCTAGTCATTGCGTGTTTTCTTATTGCCATCTTTTAGCCATTTTATTAAATTGTTCTCTTGGGTCTTTAGGAACGTAATCTTCTTTTAGTTTGTTTATTAGTTGATACGCTTCAATGTATGTAAGATATATAAGACCCCTCTCTATATCTTTCTTTTCTTCTTCAGAGTAAGGTACGCTAGTCAGCAAACCCTCAACAATAGCTATCTGACTATTGCTGATAGGCTCGTCTGCTAGAATATCATCTATCCAATCTGTCATTAGTTCTTCTTAAAATCTTCTGATTCATCTTCTCCAAAGATACCTAACTCATAGAATCCTGCTAACTTTAATACAGCCCTACTCATTGCTCTTTTTTCTGCCATTTCCATAACATACCAAGTATTGCAGTTTCCATCCTTAAAACCCTCTCCTTTTAATGCTGAACCAAATGTTTCTATAACCTTGCTTCCATCAGTAGATGTTGCAGTAGCTTTTACTACACAAAAGTTAGGACTACACTCAACCACATCATACTTAATGCTAATACTTGTATTTGCTTGTATCTTATCAATACCTGCTCTTGTAATAATTGTGTAGTGCTGATGCTTGTAAACATCTTCTTTTACTAAATTGTTTGCAGTAAACAATCTTCTTAGTGTTTCTTTTCTAGTTTCTGACATAATAATTGTTATTAAAGGTTAGTTATTTGATTTCTAAATTCTTTTAGTTTTTCTAAAGAGTGATGACGAGCAAAAACTTTTCCGTTTGAAAACTCAGCCATAACTTTATTTACGCTATCAGCAGGACTTCCATTGCAAGATTTTCTGTATTGTAATTCTGATTGCTCATCTTCTTTTAATAGATGCTCTATTGTTTCTATCTTCATATCTAAAAAGAAAAGAACATCTCCTAATTTTACCTTTTTTACTTCTAATTCTGTGTTCATAATAATTGTTTAATTGATTAATAACTTCGACAAAGATAGCAAAGTTTTTTAATATACCAAACAATAATTAATAAAAAGTAAAAAAAGTTTTATTTACTAGAGTGTATTTTTGTGAATTATTTTTGAGCCTAAGTCCATAGGAATAAATAATGCAGTCTTTCCACCATCAAGAACGACACCGCAGCCAAGAGTAGGCTTCTTAGGAAAGTTTTTACCATAACTAAATGCCATAGCATCTACATCAATACCACAACCAACATTCATACCAAAGATTAAATCGTTACGAGAAGCCATATAATTAACTCCACCGAAAGAATGACAATGACCGATAACAGTAGATTGTCTATTAGCAGTTGCTCTATTTACAGCAGCCCTTGCACCTGACGAGCCTGTTCCGTGTTCATAGATAACATTATCTATTTCCCAATTCAATTCCCACTTCCAACCTTTAGGTGCGTTCCATATTTCCTCATAAGACTTTAAGAATCTTTTAGGAATCCCCGCCGTTGTAGCTTGTCTAAATGGTAATGCAGAGTGATTACCAACACAAACCTTTACATCAGGAAAAGTATCATACCACTTCTCCATTGCTTTTTGTGCTTGTTCTGCTTCACTTTCTGCGTTAGGCATATCAGTTAGCTTTTCGTGATAAGATAAGGCTGCATTATCAACCTCATCTCCAATGTGTACTATTTCAGAAACACCAAATCTGTCAAAAACTTCGTAACAAAAATCTCTGTAATCAGGATGACAAAACGGTTCGTGAGTATCTCCAATGATACCTACTCCGCTTCCGCTACGATGTTGTTGTATAATTTCGTATTCTTTTTGTGTTAGTCTAGGTCTAAATTGTTTCATAGTGCGAACATACAAATAATAGTTCATAAAAAAAAATGAGGTGTAATTAAACACCCCATTCAAAACAATTACAATTATCAAAACACATAACCCTAAGAGATTAGGGTAATAGAATTGCTAAGATACTAAAAAATATCTTAATACCTAATTATTTCTTTATTTTTTCGTAAGAACGACCACCAAAGTATGCACCAAAGCAGGTAATAGCTAAAATTTGCCATAGGTCAATCCAAGAATCTTTAATATCCATATCGACATATCCAAAATCAACTAAAGTAAATGTAGTTAATACAACCATCAAGAAAGCTAGAGTAAGAGGTCTTATAGACCTTGTAAGCCAATTTCCTTGCATATCTGCTTCCCAACGCTTAGTTACTTCTAGTTGCATTTTTTGTTCGTAATCTAATACAATCTTTTTTATCTCGTTCTTTACAAGTTCTTTTTCTTCTGCTGAAGTATGAACTTTGTCTATTGCAGTTCCTACGCTTTCAATTAAATCACTAGCACCGCTACTAAAAATTTTTCCTAAAATACTCATATCTTTATCTTTAACTTTATCTTTAACTATAACCTTAGCTTTATCTTTAGCTTTATTATATAGGGTATAAACTACCCTTTGTGAACCCTTTGGCAAGGGTTAATTAATTATTAGTAAAACTGTCTATATGTATATATTCTATAAACACTTTTTCTTCTTTTTGCAAAGCATTTAAAATTGGCGGGTAAATTCTTTTGTATGCTTGTGAAGATTTGCCTATAAATCCATTAGAAATCAATCCGTTGTTTTCTTGGTTGTCGCCAACAAGTAAGCACCCCGCAGTATGCTCATCAGTATTTCCGCAATGTATAAGAACATACTCAAAGTTAGGAACATTGACGATATGAAGCATACCATCGTGTATATCAGAAAACCTTTTACTATATTTATTATGAAATCCACCTTCTTTTCTTAATTTAATTTCGTAGCATCCGTAAGGTATCATTGTTTCTCCTTTAACCTTAGTTGCTCTATATTCATCTTCTAAAGTATAACAAAGAAAGTCATAACCCATTGAAGTTTTTTGTAATAGCATACCGTTTGTGCTATCATTTTGTAAATTATATCTTAAAACGACCAACTCCATTAGCTGCCACAATTTTCGCAATCTTCCTGATTTTCTATATTGCAGGTTGGTTGTTCTTCTTCTTCTAAAACCTCTAACCAAGCATCAAAACCATTTTTAACAACAGTTTCAGCAGTTTCATTAAGATTTTCGCATTTACATTCTTGTAGGTTTTTATCGCAATTACAATTCATTTTTTTAATTTTAAAATTATTTTTTATTTTTACAAGAGTTAATTTTTGCTATTTCTATTTCTAAGTCGTTTATTTTATCTTCACACTCATTAATAACTTTTATCTTTTTTTCAAGTCTTTTTTCAAGAACAATTATATCTTCTCCTAATTGACCTATTTGAGAATAAGCTATACCCATAGTGAATATAATACCTATAACCCATATAATGTTACCTATACTGAGTGTAAAATCTTTTTGTATCATTTATTTTCCGAAAAACATACCAACAATAGCAGTTATAACAATAATGTATAAAGACCACATTGCTCTGCTTATTAGCTTTCTAGCTTGTGTATTTTGATTTACACGAGAAACCACACCAACATCAGGGTCAAGAAGTTTTTTAGTTAAGTTATCTAACTTAGCATCCACCCCCCCTAGTTTATCTTCCATTGATTCCATTTTCTGTTTCATTAATGCTATTTCTTGTGCTGTTGATGCCATTATTAATCGTTATATACTATTTCTAGTGTTGCGTTAAATCTTGCTGTCGTAGAAGAAGCAGCACCCGCAGATATTGTTACTATAATTATATCTCCTGCTGAAAAAGAAGCAGAAGAACCCATAGAACCTGCTGCAAAAACATCAGTAGTAGTATTACCACCACCAACTTCAGATGCAGTATCGCCTAATTGTGTTAAATCAATGGCAGATGAACTTTCGTCAGCAGGTGTACCCTTATATACTTTAAAGTTTACAGTTTTACCACTACTACAAGCTACTACCCCTCCAAAAGCATTTACATAACCTGCTCTAGTACAATATAATTGTGCTTGTGCAACAGCATCTTGTGCATCAGCAGTTGGGTCTGTTACAACTGTATCGTAAACGTGAGTTGTTCCACCTGCATAAGTTGGTGCGTATTCACTTGTATTACTTTTGCTAAAAAATCCTGCAACAGTAATGTGCTGCATACGTCTTAAATTGTCGTCAGCCCAAGTTAAAGCATTGCTTCCATTCTTTGTTAAGGCTGTGTTAGCCGAAGCTGAACTAAAGTCTTTAGGAACGTGAAGCTGAGTATTGTCTAATGCACTATGTTCGTTACTTGCCATATTATACTGATGCTATAAAAATTTCCACATCTACATCATTTGATGCAGGGTTTACTTGAATACTTGCTATGTCTGCCATTGTTCCAAAGCTAGGACTTGTGTCTGCTTCTGACAACATTAAATCTTCAGGAGAGCCTAAAATATGAGATTCTCCTGCTGCTAATTTAACTTGATAAAGTGTTGCAGCACCAACAATAGCCAACTCAACAGGGTTAGTGTCATCAAGATTAGTAACCCTAATATACTTTGCATCTTCTACATCAATAGCGTTTGCAGATGCAAAAGCATTTCCGTTAAAGGTAGCAACAGTAGTAGTCTGACTGTTTACACACTTTACTATTCTCTTAAAAACCTCGTTTATACTTCCTATTGATAGTGTTTTTGTTCCTCCATATTGAGTTCCTCCTAAACTAAGAGTTTCTGATATTACAACTTCAAGAGTTGCTGCTGTTACTGTACTTGCCATATCTTATTATTTTTTATTTCTATCGTAAGCCCAATTTTTTAAAGCAATATAGTTTTTAGAGTATGGGCAATCTTTACTCACATTTTTGCCTTGTGGTTGTTTTATTGCTCTTGCTATATATGCAATAGCTTTTCTAGCTTCTGTTGCATTAGCAGAAGTCCAATCTGCTTTCTTTTTAGAAAGTAATGTTAGGTTTCTGTTTATTGCAGTTCTACCTATACTAGCCTTTTTGCTACACTCAGTTTCAGACCATCTCTTTAGCTCAGAGTAGCTCATATTTACAGATGATTTGTATTCTGTATATGTTTCGTCTATTTCTTCTTGTGAAAAGTTGTAAGGCTCAGGGTGTTCCCTGCCACACATCCAATTACCATCAGGCATTTGATGTTCATAGCCATCAGGACAGTCATCATTCTTCCTTACAGTTTGATTAAATAATTGTTTTATGTAATATATTACACTATCCATTAGTAAAAAATTATACCGTTTAACTTACTAGCTATGTCTTGGTCAGGCATAGAGCTATCTCCATCTGTTCCATATAAAGGAAACTTATTTACTTGGTCTTCGTGAGTTATAAAAGCAATCATATCATCAAGTAAAACCTTAGCTTTTCTAAAAGTGTCAGACTTCATTTGATTAAACTGTTCTACATTTGCAGGATTGCTAAACTCAGAAACATTTACAACCAAACCTGCTGAGGTTGTATTGTACTGTATCTCATTCATAACTTCAAAACGAGTAAACCAATATAAAGCAGGTTTTAGATAATGTGTCATAAGTGCTTCATTATCAGTAGTTAAGGTGCTGTTATGATTTTGTGTTTTTAGTTGCTCGTAGAAGTCCAAGCCAAGTTCAGGCTTAATGTGTGCAAGTTCAGCAATGTCTAAAATACTATCAGATATAAGAGCTGTGTCAGTAGCTTGATTAGTAAAAGCGTTTGCAATTACTTCCGATGCTGTTACAAAATTATTGTACTGTCTTACATTTGCCATATTAATCTACGTTTGTTGTTGTTTTTTCTACTCTAATGAATTGTCTGTCTGAAATCA
Source organism: Parvibaculum sp. (assembly GCA_002695905.1). Lineage (GTDB taxonomy): Bacteria > Pseudomonadota > Alphaproteobacteria > Parvibaculales > Parvibaculaceae > Mf105b01. The sequence continues at coordinate 18,316 of NZQM01000015.1, read as the reverse complement.
ATAGTTCCCCATCCTTAATTTCAGGTAAGTCTTTATTAAGCATTGTTCTTTGCTCATTAACAGTAAGAACTTGTTTAGGGTCTATGTCAGCTAAGAATGAAATAGGTGGCTCATAAACAACGGTTAAGTCCGAAGTATCTATACCTAGTTCTCTGTTTATAACACTTTTTATAGGAGAAAGAAGTATGTTAGTAGTATCTCTAATAACTGTACTCATCGCCAAGTCATAAGCAATTCTTATTTCGCTACCTGTGTTGTTCATCTTTCCTGATGAAACGATACCACTCAAAGCAGGTTGCCATCTATGAGCAGTAATTATATTTTGGTCTGTTAATTTCTGTAAATCTAAGAAATCCCCATCCTCTTTGTTGTTTAAAATCTGAACGTCTGTGCTATTTGCATCATCTCCGTTCTTTACTAAGAAAAGTATCTTAGAATTATTACCACTACCCGTAAGAGTGTCTTTGGCAGTTTCAACAAATTTCTCTGCTTCTGCTTCGCCAAAATCTCCATTAACAGTAACGATAGCGGAAGGACTAAAACCATTTTTAAAAGCTGTATGATTGTATTTACCAATCTCATAGTCTATTGCGATATGCTCTAATGCAGCAACATAGTCAGGTAGTCCGTAAAAGTTAAATGTACTTTCGTAGTCTTTGTAGTGTATTATAAATCTACTCCCCGCTACGTTAGGGTATATAGGTATTCTTTGAGTTTTCTCCTTGTTTCTTTTGTAATTAGCCCAATCAGGATTAAAGTAAACGTGAGATTTAGTTTTAGATAATCTTGCAGTAGATGCGTCTTTATGATAAAAGTTTATGCCACCATCGTAAATAACGCCTTCTAAGAAAGCATTACCATAAGTGTAATAGTCATCTGCTAATTTCTTAAAACAATCCTTTAAACTCTCTCCATTTGCGTTTACATCTTCTATAAAGCCTTTAAGTTCTTCATTGTCAGTTGCAAAACCTGCACCCGTTGTGAAAGTTGTTTTCTGTGCCAATACAGAACGATGAGTTGAAGATTGTCTTTTTAACTCAGCAAGGTATTGAGGAAATAGATTGTCTTTACCAAATGGCATCCAATCTTCTCTTAATCTATCTAAGTCTTTTACTTCGGTAGAAATTTGTGGAGTAGATAAGTTTACAAAAGCATATTTAGCACCAAAATTACTCTTTATCTGAGTTTTCTTTTTTTGATTTCTTTGCTTTTGATTTTGTCTTTTTTGATTCTGCATCTTCTTGTTTGCTTACAAAATTAGTGTGTCCCAAGTCGTAAACTTTTTTAAGTTCTTCCTGAGTTGCTTTAGACCAACTTACCTTAAATCCATTAAAGAATGTTGTTCCTTTGCTTAGTTTAGATTTATACATATCGTAAATATAATAAAAAGAAGGGGGATGGCAAATTCACTTGCCAAACCCATTCCTTTTTAGTTAATTATTATGATAAAGTTGCAGTACCTGCGTTAGTATCAAGTGTAATAGTGTTAGAACATACTCTTGGTAGTTCTCCTGATTGAGCTACGATTGTTACTGTTAAGCCATTCTCATCTCCTAAAGCAGCACCTGTACCGCCTTCGATAGATTGAAGTCTTGCTCTCATTTGAACATTACCTTTTGTACTGTCCTCTAAGCCAAATGCTTTAGACATACCTATTGTAAAAGCATTACCATCATATCCTTGTGCTATAACAACTAAGTCTTGGTCTTTTAAAGTTTCCAAACTTCTTAGATGAGCAGAAGAACAATTAGGAACGTAAAACGAAACTGTGTGTTCAAACAAAATTGTTCCACCTTCTTTTGAACCACTTGTTGTTAAAGAACCTGTACCTTGTTTAAGGTCAAAAAGCTCTAAAGCAGCAGCAGCAGTATAAGACATAGTGTGAACAGCAGAATCATCAAAACCCATTGCCGAAGCCTGAGATAAAAGTCCTATTGCAACGTATTGCAGTCCACCTCTTACTTCTAAGTCAGTATGTGCGATACTTAAATTTTCTATTGCCATTTTATTATTATTTAAAAGTTAAAATATAAGGGGGAGTATTTCATCCCCCTATTAATTATGCTAAAGCATCAGGTGTGTAGATAACAGCTAATTTAGCATCAGCTAAAGCTACACCACACATATAAGATACTCGGAATCTGTAAGACTTGTTGTCCTGAGAGTACCATTGTTCCATTGCACTTTCGCTAAAGTCAGTACCTACTATGATTGCATCACGAGTAGTTAAGATAGCTCTGTGAGTTTCAACAGCAGCAGAAGCACCTTCTATAATAGCAAAGTCAGCAGTAACAGCTACATCCCAATCTCTACGAACAATTACAGGAATACCTCTGTAAGTTAAGTTTGGAATACCGTTTACAAGTACAGAGTGTCCTGCCGCAGCATAACCTGTACCTTCTAAATACTCAGAGTATCTGTCGTAAATATCGCCTGATACAAAGAATACGTGATTTCCTGCTGATAATAATTCAGGAGTAGCAGCATCATACATAGCTTGTAAGATGTTTACACCATCAGCAGCAGCGTTAAGAGCTTCTCCGTTAGCAACACTAGAAATGTCAGAGTTGTCTAATTTTTGAGCAGCAGCTAAAGTATCTTTACATACTTGGAATACACCATCGTAAGAGTTGTAGTCTAAGTAATCTCCACCGTTACCTGAAGTAAGAGCAGCATCGCCTAAGAATAACTGTCTGTTAAAGTCAGCCTTGATTCCTTGTGCGATTAAGTCGATAAGTACATTCTTAACAGCAGTACCGTCAATGTTATCGAACTCAAAGTTACCTTTCATTAATTGAGCTTTTACTTTCCCGAATAGAGAGTTAGAGTAAAATTCAATTTCAGCTTCAACTCTTGCAGGAGTAATAGTAACACCTGAGAAAGTACCCGTAGTTTCTCCTGCGAAAGCACCTGCTGTAAAAGCCTTAGTAATTTTTGATAATGACCCTAAGTGGTCGATTTTTGTTACTCCCTTAATATCAGGAAGAACATTCATATACTCCATATAGTCTTGTCCTAAGAATAAAGGAGAAATAATGCTTTGGTTAGCATCCATCTGCGTAAAAGCAGGTAGGGAATTTGAATTTGGAAATGCCATAATTCTTTAAATTTAGTTAGTTTATATTATTTTAAAATTGATTTAGCGAAAGTGTCCCACTCATTTACTACTACTTCTTCAGTAACAATAGATGGGTCGTTTTCAGCTTCAACAACTGTTTCAGTAGCTTCACTTTTTGCTAATTTTGCTTCTAATTCAGAAACCTTGTTAGTTAAGTCAGCAATAGTACCTTCTTTTTCTCCAACAAGACCTGCTAGTTCTTCTTTTTCTTCTCTTAAAGAGATAGCATTTTCTTCAAGCTCAGAGAACTTATTTACTACTTCTTCATTGTCAGAAAAAAGAACTGAAACTTCTTGAGCAGGAGATGAAACTTTATCTCCATTAACAGCGTTTAAGATTTCTTCTTTAACACCATTAAACCAAGTTTTTAATTCTTCGGTCATTTTTAATGATTTTTGGTTATTAATTAATCCTAGTTTGTCGTTTACCTCTTTTTCATTCACGTTAGTAAATTTAGAAAGGTCAAACGATGCAGCTACTTTCATTGCTTCTGTGATGTTATCAACAAAACCAAATTCAACAGCTTCTTGACTTGAAAGCCAAGTTTCTTTATCCATCATATTAGAAAGTTGTTCAACCGATAGGTTAGACTTCTTTGAATATATTTCGATAATTTCACTTTTTATCTTGTCAAGTAAATCAGCAGTTTTACGCATATCAGTTGCTTCTCCTGCCGATTGTCCGAATGGGTTGTGTATCATAAAAAATCCGTTCTCAGACATTTCAATATTATCTCCTGCCATTGCAATAACAGTAGATATTGAAGCAGCCAAGCCTTCAATCTTAATGTTTACATAACCTCTATGAGAACGTAAAGTATTGTAAATAGCAAGTCCATCAAAAACACTACCACCAACAGAGTTGATTCTTAGTGTAATATCTCTTTCGCTAACATTCTTTACTTCTTCTATAAAGTCTTTAGCAGAAGTTCCGTAGTCGCCTATCTCATCGTAAATTGAGATTTCAACTGAGTTGCTTTCTGCTTTATTTTCTATTGAGTACCATTTGTTCATAATTGCAAATATATATATAGTTATATAATACTTTACGAAAAACTACGTAAAACTATTATCTTATGTTGTTTTCATTCTTAAATTTATGCTTTCCTCTGTAAACAATGGTCTGAGCTGTTCTGTCAGATATGTCATACTTGATAGATAAATCCATAAAAGTAAACGTCTTGTGTCCTGCGTTTTCTTCTATAATTTTACCGTAGTCAGATATAACCATATAATCTCTTAACTGCTTAGGGTCTATAAGTCCATTTTCTGCTAAATGATACAGAACATTCTTTATTCCTGCATCTTCAGAATACTTTAATTTTAGTTCTTCGTATATCTTATCTACGAACTCTAATACTATTTCTTTTTTATTTTGTCTTATAGCCATTGTGCAATATACTAAAAAGTGGCTTGACTTTCAATATTAGAAACTCTGCCCTGTGTTCTTGTTACATCACTCTCTACCATTACTACCTGTGTAGTACCTCCCATACCTCCAATCATTTGTTGTACGTCAGCTACTTCTCCACCCATTGCAAACTTTTCTCCTGTTGATAAAAACCCACCGTTAGCGAATTTAACACCACCTCCTGCTTGATTTATAGCAGATAGCATTGGTTTAAACATTGCAGTAGAACGCTTGTTTATAATAGCTTCTCCGCCTTCTGCTTCGTGTATTCTACCACCTACTGCAAACTTAACACCACCGTTAGCGTGTGAAGCACCTTTAAACATTCCTCCGTTTGTAAGTCCACCGTTAGCAAACTTTTCTCCACCTCCACCTCCTGTAAAGGCTTTAAATGATGATGCGAAACTAGATATTAATGCAAGTGTACTAGCAACAGCCAATATGTTTGTAGGGAAACCTTTTGCAACATCTTCAGATAAACCTTTAAATTGTTTTACCATAGCGTGTCCTGTTTCAGCCATTGTTGCTGCTGCTGTAATCTTAATACCTGCTGCGGTAATCTTGCTATTCTCTCCTTGTGCTTTACCAACTTCCATTAATGTTTTTCCTACATCAGACATTTGATTAATCCTTTCTTCTGTGGTTGCACTATCTAAATTTGCATCTTGCATTTTTAATTTATGTAGCTTGTCGGTCAAAGCTATTCTTTCCTCTGTGTTAAGAGTTTCAAAAGATAGAGCAGTTTCAAGATGCTCAATCTGCATTTGTAGCATTTTAGCATTAAAATCTTCTTCGTTTTTAATTTTGCCATTTAAGAAGTCTTGCTGAAGTTGTAGTTTTGCTTGATTGATAAGCATATCTGTACTCGTGGCTTGATTTATCTTTGTGTCCGCACCAACAAGACCAACCTTATCTTTTTTCTTTTCTTCTTCAACACCAAGAGTTCTTAGAGCTTTTATCTGTTCCTCTATTGCTTTTATCTCTTGATTCTTTAGAGCTAATTTTTGTTTACCTGCATCAGTTAAATTTTCTCCAACGTCAATTAAAGATTGTTGTTCTGCTTTAAGAGCCTTTAATTGTTCAGAAAGTTTTGCATTATTTATTGCTTCTTCTTTTTTTAAATTTTTATCTATTTTTTTCTTTTCCTCATTCCCTTTTTTCTCTATTTCTATTTCATCTAGTATTTGTTGTTCTAGCAATATCAAAGCATCTTTTCTTTCTTGCACCTTTGCTTTTTTATTGTCAGACAAAAATTTACCGTAAGCAGCAGTAATAGGATTTGACATAAGAGCTTGAATAGATTTATTACTTTCGCTTTCAAGAGAGCTAAGTTCTCTTTCTATTCTTGCTTTTTCATCTTTTAAAGCAACAGAAAGACTTAAATCTTCATCCTGAGCCATAGCAGCCATAGCTTTACTTTTTGCTCTAGCAGCTACATTAATAGCATTTTCTTCAGCACTACCTATTATTCTACTAAAACTATTAAGTGTTGCTGTTATTCCTCCAAAAATGTTCTGAAAAAACTTAGAAAAATTACCTGTACTTGTTGTCATTGCTAAAACAGCACCTTCATAAGCAGATTTCATTGTCAGTATAGAACCTTTTACAGTTCCTTCCATTATTTTTGACATATCGTTTGCTGCTGTTTTTGATTTTTCAAGAACAGTAGTAAAGTGGTCGATAGCATCTGCTGACCTTATGAAAGATTCCATCGCCTGAACCTGTCTATTATCAACAATCTCCATAACACCTGCAACATCTATACCCGAATCGTCTAATTCTTTTAAAGCACGAACTAAATCATCTCCTGAGTGAACAGTCCTACCTAGCTTTTGAGCAAGGTCTGAAGAAGGGTCTTGCAATTTTAACAATATATTTCTTAAAGAAGTACCCGCAATAGATGCTTCAATACCTCTATCTGTTAGAGTACCTAATAGAGCTGTTGTTTCCTCAAAACTAAATCCTGCTGTTGCAGCAATAGCAGAAACTTTAGTCATTGATGTTTGGAACTTCTCAATATCCAAAGCAGAGTTAGCGAAAGCAGCAGCCATAGCATTAGCAAATCTTCCTGTTTGGTTTGTATCTTCTCCAAAACCTCTAATTGAAGCAGCAACCACCGTAGCTGTTCTTCCTAAGTCCTCTCCTAACGCTTGTGAAAGATTAAGTATAGCTTCTTGTGATTCAAGTATTTCCTCTGAACTAAAACCTAGTTTAGATAAGTTTAACTGAAGTTCTGCAACCTGAGAAGCTGTAAAAAAGGTAGTAGCACCTAAGCCTTTTGCAGTTGCAATTAATGTTTTAAACTCTTTCTCTGTTGCACCTGAAATAGCTTCTACCTTAGCCATTGCAAACTCAAATTCAGTAGCAGTCTTAAAAGCATTTTTAAAGGCAGTACCAAGAAGCTGTGTAACCTTAGTAAATGAAGCAGTAGCAATATTGGCAGCAGCAAAAGCACCTGTCATTTTAGTTACAAATCCACTACCTGACTTAGTAGTCTTATTTATAGCGGTTATAGACTTTTGCATTTTATTGTACTCCTGTCTTGTAGATTTTAACTTTCTTTCAAGATGGTCTAAACCCTTAACCTGTCTATCTGTGGTTTCTTTGTTTTGGTTTTTTTGTTTCTTTAGGTTTTTTAAAGACCTTTCTGTTTCATCAATGGTTTTTCTAAGTCTTTGAAGCTCAGTAGTTCCTTTGATGGTTACATTATATACAGTTTCGTTTTTAGCCATTATATTTCTTTTGGTAGTTTAGTAAATAATATTTCTATGTCCTTATTAACAGCAGATTGTATTTCTTTTGTTATTAGTTTTTCGCTTTTCTTTGCAACGTGGTCTATCCAACCTTTTCTTCTTCCGTTGTTTGTTATAGCAGGGTCATAACTTCCTTTTGTTGGAGTTCCCTCTATACTTATTCTTTTTGATATAGCATAAGCTATTTGTCTTACTTCATTTTCCGTAGATGCAAAACCCTTCTTTCTTACCCAATCCTCCATTGCATTTCTATTAGGAAAGTGTTTTTTTGCACCGTAATTAAGAACAGCAGCATATCCCTTATCAGTTGTTATTTCAACTCCATCTTCTGTTGCTTTAAATCTAAGCCCATCTATAATACTTCCCGAAGAAGATGCTCTGTGTCCTTGCTGCTCTAATTCTTCCTTAAAGTCTTTAACAAGTCTTTTCCCTATTTTCTGAAATACTTTTTTTAAATTCTTCATTATATACCTTTAGCTTTATCAGTAGAACTTATTATTGAGTTTTCAATAGTTTCTAGGTTAGTGTTTAAATATCCATCAAAGACAGAGAAGTGATATATAGAACCATTAAAGAAAAAGTCAGTATTGTTTCCTAATTTTCCTACTTGGTCGAAAGTAAAGTCATTAGCGGAAACAGTAGTGTTTTTTATTTCTGTTCCGTTTTCTCTTACATAAAGAGTAGTTCCGCTTCTTTGTATTGTTATAAGCAGCTTATCGCTACTAGGAATCCAATATGTTTGTTCAATCGCTAGTTCAGTAGATGTAGAGCCATCAAAACTTAACTTGTAAGACTTGTCTGACGATTCTCCTATTGATAGAAACATATTATTATCATCACTCTTACCTAACAATCTAAAGTATTTATTTACAGGAGTTCCTATTGGTTTTATATAAAAGAACATTGTAAAATCTCCTGTTACTGTAATAGCAGAATTTAAAGACATAAAGTCTGACTGATATGTATTAAAGTATATAGGAGTAAATCCGTTTACACCTCTAGTTTCAATACCTAAAGATGGTCTGTTTGCTGAGGTTGTTTGACTTAGTATTGGTGTTCCAAAAGAACTTTTCCATTCTGTTATACCACCGCTAGTATCATAAACCTTTGCAAAGAAATCAAAAACACAAACAGGAAGTATGTTTGTTGTTGTAGTTGTTGTTGTTGTTCCCTGTGCGGTTGTTGTAGTTGTTGTTACTGATTCCGAGAATGTTTTTCTTAAATTTAACTTTTGCTTTGAGCCAATTTGAGATGCAATTCTTCTTTCGTTTGTAACATATAAATCATTTAAGTAAGAATATTCTTCTCCACTAGAATAATTGTTTTCCGAGAATCTATAAACAACAGGAGTTTTAACACCATCAATGGTGCAATAAACCTTGTTAGATAACAACTTGTTTTCGTCTATACTGTATATTTTTGCCATTATAAGTTCAATCTATCTGTTATGTTCATTACTTGTCCTGTGTTGTCGCTAACACCTAAATCAAAATATTCTACCAACTCTACCTTTGTACTTTCTTTAAGGTGTGGTTTAAAATCAATTACCTTATTTATTCTATAATAAAGTCCATCTAAATAAACAAGTTTTTGAAAATCTAAAACTGCAATATCTGTTTTGTCTAATTTTAAATACACATTCTTTATTCTTGGTTTTTGCTTTAACTGCTCAACCATCTTAGAATAAAAATGATAATACAATCCCTTCATATCATACTCTCCTGTACTTGAATTTATATTGTCAAACAGAATATTATTAAAAGATAAGTTAGGGTCTATCTGTATAAGGTTTCCGTTGTAAGTTCCAATACTTAACTGCATAAAGTTTCCAAAAGCATCAGATTCGTCAGTATCATTTCTAGCGTTGTCTAAATGAAAGAAATTTGCTCTAACAAAATCTTTTTGAAATATGTCTGAAGTAACAACCTCATTAGTAGAACTCCTAGAATATCCCGTTACTTTTCCCGTTTGAGAACTTAAATACTGTCTTGTTCCTGATGAAACAGGAAGTGTTATCAATACCCTAGCACCTATGTTAAAATCTTTATCAGCTCTTTCTACGTTTGCAGCAGCATCTAAGTTGCTTACCTCCGAATGATAAATAGGTATAAATGGTCGTCTTGATAACTGATGTGAAGCGGGTTGGTCTATATAGTCTGATTCATACCAATTAAAAGTAGGAGAAAAGTATTTATTTTCCACAATATATTCTCCATCAGAAAATAATCCCTGAGTATCTAACTCTCTGTAAGCACCCCAATCAACATCATTCTTTTTATTGTATCTTTCTAAAAACCCATCTCCTGAAGCATCCTTATATTGAAATTTAAGCTCAGACTTTATGTCGTATATAAATTCATCTTGAATTGACTTTGAGTAATCTATCTTGTCAGTCCAATCAACAGCATCAGAAAAGTCTTTATAGAAATAATCGTAAGGCTCAACCTTTACAATTTTAGATGCAACATCTGTTTCAAACTGAAGATTAAACATTTGAGCAACTCCCGATATAAAATCTGATTGCTTTCCTCTTGGTAAAAAGAATTGTAGGTCTGTTAATTCTTCTCCCGTTTCTATTTCTGTATTACCTGATATTTCAAGCGTTCCTCCTTTCCAACCAAAAGAAAAATTAGAACTATCGAAACCTGTTGTATTGTTAAAGTCAAGCACATTAACCGCAACAGTAAATATATATTTATCTTCAGAATCTCCGAATACATCAACACTACCTGAAAAGTTGTGCGTTCTATCGTAATCTGCATTTTCTTGGAAATCTACATTTCCGCTAGTCCAAACTCTTTCTATGTTTGGGTTTGTGTTATTTCCTGCTTCAGTATCTTTAACAGCTTTGTAAAATCCATCGGAAGTAGGAAGGGTCGTATCAAGATTGTCGTCAAACCTCCAAAGCTCTCCAATAAGCCTATATTCAATTCTAGCCATTATGTTTGCTTCGCCAAAACATCTAAAATCTATATTAAAATCTATTGTGTGATTTCCTGCGTTTGATTTTACTATTAAAGAACTTCCTTGTAAGTTACCATTAGTATTGCTTCCTTTTTGTACGTTTCCTGTTGTGTCAGAAGCAGGTACATTTGCATCATCAGTAATCGTAGCACCATTAAAAGGGTATCTTGCTATTACGGATGTGTCAGCAGTCAATACTCCCGCATTATTACTACCTTTTTCAACTTCAATAACACCGTGTCCTATATGTGCAAATATTGCGGTATCTGTGCTGTCGCCTTCAGTAAATTGAGTTATTTGAACATAAGTGCTAGACTTTTCAATCTTTCCGTATTTAAAGTTTTGTTGCTCTGATTGTTTTTGAAAGTTAAAAGGAACTACAAGTGATTTAAAAAATACGCTATTGCAAAATTCACTTTCAACAGTATATCCTTGTGTTGAAAATATCTTATCCCAAATGTTTTTTAAATACATTGCAGGTGCTAAATCTCCATCAAATACTTGGTTTCTTGAACTAACACCTTCTCCGTAAGAAGCTAAAGGGTATAGTAGTTTATCTGAGTTGCTATCCTGTTGGTTGTAATCCCTGTTGTTTCCGCTAATACCTTGAACGTCAGCGTAAATGTAATCAGAGCCATCAGACTTTGCAAAAGTAAGTTCTTTTAACTCTAAGTTTTTTATCCTAGACGCCCAATCCATATTGTCGCCCAAGAAGTTACACTCATACTCTAACGCTTCTGTTTGTTTTAAAATCTTTGTTAATTTTAAAGTACCTCTTATTACAGGAACATTGTCTGCGTATATTGTAGCGGGTATATCTGCTCTAACATTTTTAGTGTCAATATTACCATCTGTATATATGTGATTGAATAATACGTTGTTGTTCTTTGTAGCAGGAATCTTAAATGTCTTACTGAAACTACCACCCCTAGAGTTAAAGTTTCTTATATCAAAATTCTGATAAGTCAAAGACAAAGGAAAGTTATCACTAGAAGTAATATCAATATTACCCAATATTCCATTAGTATCATCTCTTAACTCTAGTCTTATTTCAGCCATTACTGTATTGTTTTCTTATTTTTACTTTCAATGTAGTTTATAGTCATAGTTGATTGCTGTTCGCTGTCAAAACTTGTAGCCGAGCCATCTTTAATGTTTACAGGAACGTAGTAGTGTCTGTTAAGTGTACTATACCATCCCTGAGTATTTGGTAAGTCGCTTTCGTATTCTCTAACTACAAGATAATCTATAAAAGATTTTCCTGCTGCATCGTTGTAATTCATTGCAAACAAAGGAGAAAAGAATTTAACGTCTTCGTGTGCCTTAGATGCAAAGTTAGCGTTACTCGTAGGAAAACTAAACGCTTCTGATTCCCTTAGCCCTGTAATATACCCTCTGTGAACCTCCCACTCATCATCTGCTGTTTGAACATATCCACTTAAAGTAATGAAGTGTGCGTTAGAAGCTGAATCAACACCCGCTATGCTTACCGCAGTTGTTTTATCTGCTTTGTAGCCCGTAAGACCTACATAAGTATTTCCTGAGCCTGATTCTCTTTTTACTCTTACCTCAACCTCATAAATTTTGTCAGGGTTGTATTGAAAAAGTTTCTTGCTAGTAGCCCAAACCTCATCATCTCCTGAGTTATTCCCTTTAAAATAAGTGTTAGTTCCTGTTGTATGCCCATCAGCAGAAGAAACTCCACCTTCTGTTGTAAAATCTCCATCAACCAAAGTCCAATCATCCGTACTAGGAATAGAACTAAAATCTTCTCTGAATATTTCTCTACCTACCCAACCTCTTTCTATCCAAACATTAGGAGATGACAATAAATCTTCCATCATTCCTTTTTGTTCTTTTGGGTATGGTCTTGAAACCGCTTGACCCTCTCTAAAGGCTTTTACAGTCGATTTGCTGACACTTCTGTACTCGTCTGAGGTAAGACCTCCAATTCTGCTTTGTAACGCACCGTAAGTGTCTGAAGTGTTTATATTCTCTACTCCACCGAAAAAATTAGCATTTCCTGAGCTTCCTCCTATTTGTGCGTTAAATTGTGGGTATATAGACTGCTCATACATTTTTGACTTTACATTTATACTCTCTATTGACATACCATCAAAGGTATAGCTATCAATACCTCCTAATCTGTTTTGCCAATGAAATCTTACAGACCTGCCAAAAAGTTTTTTCATTTCTGAATCGTGGTCTATATGATAGGTTAGTTTTTGTCCTATCGCAGCAATACTAGCACCTGTGCTTCTTGTGTAAACTGTGTATGAAGCTATATTACTCCAATCTCCTATTGGTGGAGTTCCATCGTTAGTTCTTGAAGTCCAACCGATAAATGCTTCTCTTATGTTTCTTGTTCCTACTCCAAACTGAAAAACCCCTCTAGTAATTTGACTGCTTAGATATTGGTTGTCAGTTTCAGCACCTCCCCAAGCAAACAATGTAGAAGCACTATAAGTTCCATCTCCCTGAGCAGAATGGTCTATATTTAAGTTTAGTGTTTTAGGTTCAGGGTCGGATGTTCCGTCTTTCAGTATGCTTCCATCTTTTAATGTAAATTGTATTTGAGCAATAGGCTGTCTATTAGTATCATTTTCGCTGTCAAGTATAAGAGATATATATTCTGATTCATCAATACCTATTATCCTATGATTTGGTTTTAGTGTAAGATATTTTACTCTACCTGTCTTGTTTGAAAAGCTGTGTGTAAATGCTTTATCTAAAGCACTATTTTGTTCGTTAGCAGAACTTCCTGTTAAAAGAGTGTTTGCAAGAGTAAGGCTGTTTAATTCTTCGTCAGAAAGAGCTACATTTGCAGCCATATTGGTCGGTATTGATTGGTCTAAATTAGAATCAACAACTAACGCACCATTTGCATCTATTTTTTCTGCTTGAATTGTTATAGCATACTTTATAAACATATTAACAGATGGCATAGACTGAGTTATATCTCTTGTAATTCCACTACTTGTATCGTGAGTACAAGCTCTTAAATCGTATGACATAAAATCTCTTAGTATGCTGCTAACATCTAAAGAAAAGTCGTGTATTGTTGTTGCATTACCTCCCGATGTTGATGCAAGGTTTGGTATAGATAAACTAGGTTGCACTCTGATTCTAACCTGTCTTGATGAATCAAGAACATTAGTATAAGGGTTTCTAGGTGTAATTATAAAAATCGCACTTTTAAACTCGTTGTTAGTGTCGCTTGAAATCCTATAAGAGTATTTTACAGGTTCGTGAGCAGATATTATTCCGCTAGATGGTTGTGCAAATATTTCTGATGCTGCCATTATATGTTGTATTTATGTTTTAAGTATGTTGATAGTGTTGTAACCTCGTCTGTTGTTAGCTCATCATCAAAAATCATTATCTCTTGTATCTGTGCATTTAAAAAGTTAGTAGGAGTTGTTGAGTTTGCGGCAGCTAACATTATAGGGTAAAGGCTTCTATATGCTTCAGGAGTAAAACTTGGATTGTTTGTTGTAGCTACCAAAGAACCATTATAAAAAGACTTCATAAGTCCATTTGCCTTCATTGTTAAACCATAAACACCTGTTGTGTTTAAAACATTTGTAGTGTATATGTAAGATGATTCATTATCAGAACTATCTTCTAAAAAGTTGTTCCAAAATGAATCTCCACTATCTGTTCTTGCATTAATGTCTATTTGTGCGTAAGATGCGTTATCTTTGTTTAAAGATATTAAAGCTCCTGTTGTTGCTGCGTTTGTTTTTGCTATATAGAATATAGATATTGCTCTATCTAAAGAATCTCCCGTACCATCAATAGAATTGTTTACGCACTTCATAAAGTCATCCGTTCCATCAAAATTCAGGTAAGGGTAGCCATTTGTAGTATCTTCGTATTCATAAGATGGTTGCTTTGTTGAGGTTGCTTGTATAAAGTCATTAGAATTACCACTTTGGTCTTTCCATCGTGTAACAACTTCGTTTCCTCCAAACATTTGTGTTTTAACACCTAAGTCTGACCTTAGCCAAACACTTGGAGATAAAGCGGTTATAGAACTCTCGTCATAGTGAGAGAAGTGATGTGAGAAAGCATTAAGAGTAAAAGTAAGCCTAACTTGTATCAACTTGTCATTATATAGTTCTTTTTCTCGTTCAACTGATATACTGTTAGGACTTAAAATTACTTCTTTATTTGTATAACTATCTAATACTCTCTGCAACCAAGTCAATGCTTCTTGCTCTAGTAGTGAAAACACTACGTCAAGTGAACCTGTATGATTTTGAAAGTATGGTTTTACTATTAAACACTCGAAAGTGTAATCTTCTTTACTTCCTCCTTCCGTTTCAGGAAGTTCTGATGTTGGAGGTAAAGCAACAAGTAATGGGTAGTCGTTATTATGATTTTCGTTTATTTCGTTTTCATAACCAAAAATAAAACCACCATTTATCCATTGCTGCTCAAACCTATCTCTTATTTCTCTTAGCCTTTTAAATGCCATTATTTTACTGTTTTCTGTTGTTCTTTATTTACAGCTATCTCATAATCTGTTTTAGCTGTTTTCCAAGCCATAAAGGTCAATACCTTATATAACTTTTCATCTTTAACACTTTGTATTGCATCTTTACCATTTCTAGTAAAAACACCTTCTGTTGCTAGGTCGTAAAGAGTGTTTAGCCAACCAAATGGCTTCATAATTTTACTTGCTTTCGCAACAGCTATATTGTCAGTTCCTCCCCTAAAAAGGTTTGGATAAGACTTACCGATACCGCTGTTCGTTTGTTCAAAAAAAAACTGAACTCCCAAACGACATCCATTGTTAATTGATTAAAAAGCTCTGCTTTCTCGTCAATATTGTCTAAATCTACTTCCTCATCAACTTTTTTACACAAAATAGCCATTTGTTCAGGTAAAATATCAAATCTACCGTTTTTTAGGTATTGTGTGTTCATTTCTAGCTGACTTGATTCTATATACTCTCCAAAAGTTCCTGTTCTTAGGAAATCCATTGGAAAATAGTATATATCGTTGTTAAACTCAAAATGAGTTATACCTTTTGGCTCATAGTCCTTCATAATGTCGTCTAAGCATCCAATTACCGCTTCTACGTCATTAATAGGCACTTTAGCCATAGTTTCGTCATCAATTTTAGTCATATAGACAAAAAGTTCACGATACATCTTTGTTTCTTGCACAAAGAAGAATTTTGTAAGGTCTTTTCCTTCATCTTCCTTGTCTTGTTCATCACTACGTTGATATTTTTTTATTATCTGATAAATACCGCAGTAGTATTCTAAAGTCATTTCCGACCACTCATTCGGAATACTATAATCTTTTTTATTTATTGTTAAGTTTAGCATACTATATATTTAATTCTTTATCTTCTTGTATGGCATCTGATATAAGACCTATTGTTTCCATAGTGGACATCATTACGTTTTCGTAAATTCTATCTACTACTATAATATTTCTCTTATTCTTAATACCTGCCAAGAAACCCATAAATGAATACATTGCCAAATTTGGTAACATATAAAGCCATTCTTCCATACTTTGCTCATCGTGAACAGCGTATTTCTTGAAATCAATATAATATGACACAATATCTTCTAAAACTTCTTCAAAATCGTGATATTTACCATCATCGCAATATTCAGTTATGGTATATAGCTGTTTTCTTAGAAAAGTCAAGTAATCTGTTAAGATTTCCGTATGTTTCTCGCTTACACCTTCAATTTTAGTCATAGTTGCAAATTTGTTAATAATTCTGTTAATAATTACGCAATTTTCGTCTTTTTTCAATTTTATACCCCATCTATCCAAAGAATACTACATTATTAGCCTTAAAATGATGATTTAAAGCCATAACTAAGCAATCGACCATATCATCGTGCTTTGCAGCAGGGAATTGCTGACATTGCATTAAAAATTCTTCGTTCCAATGTCCTTTTAGCAAAGACACTCTGCCCGTTTCGCAAGTAGCACTTATGTCTTGTACCCTTGCGACTTTATCTTTTGTTGGTGGTTTGTCCTCTTTTACGTTCAATCCTGTTTCTCTTATTAGGGTTTGAACTATTGACTTCCCACTTGCTTTTGGTTCTACATATATTTTTGATTGGCTAGTATATCCGTTTTTGTGTACGAACTTACCAATATGCTTAACTAGGTCAGGAAATTCAAGTCTTACGTTCTGAACTTCTCTTATTTGCCACTTTCCGTCTTTAAATGTATAAGCCATCAATGCTGACGGGTCATTTTTCTGACTTGCTGTATATGCGGGGTCAATAACAAAGTTTACTACATCATCTACCTTCTCATCATCAATCTTAAACCAATTTTTCTGTATCATACCGCTATCAGCAGGTGTAGGTCGTTGTTGTAGCTGTCCTGCATATCCATAAGAGCCTAAAGCTGATTTATAGTCATCTAATATATTTTTAGAAAATCTATCTTTCCAAAATAAGCCATCTTCGTAATGTTCGGCAAGGTGTGATGGTTTTAGGTCGCTAGACAATTCAGCAGGAATACATATATGCTGATGCTTGTCAGGAGAGTTGTATAGAAGATAACCGCTTAGGTCGTCTTCGTGTACTCTTTGCATAATAATTATCCTAACTCCTTTTGTAGGTTCGTTAAGTCGTGAGTATAGTGTTGATTTATACCATTCATTGGCATTATCTCTTTCTGTTTCCGATGCAGCATTTTTTGGAGATGTAGGGTCATCGACTAATATTATATCTCCCCCCTGTCCTGTTACCGACCCTCCGACAGATGTTGCTCTCCTAACTCCTAGAAAAGTATTCTCATATCTTGCTTTTAGGTTTTGGTCTTTTTTAATTTGGTATTTTTCTCCCCAATGTTTTTGATACCATTCGCTATTTATTATATCTCTCGACTTTGTTGCGTGTTCAATACTAATCTCCGCAGAATAAGATGCTGTAATAAACCTCATCTTTGGATGTACTGCCCAACACCAAGCGGGAAACAGAACTGTTACTAATAATGACTTTGTGCTACGAAAGGGAATATTTATAATTATGTCCTTATCCTTTTCTTTCCCTGCAATTATTCTCTCTGCTTCGCCTTGCAGAATATCGCATAGGTATTTATGGTGGAAATTTGTTGATAGGGGAACGGATGGCTCTGCTATAACAAAAGCCTTAATGAAGAACTCGTAAAAGGACTTCTCGCAAATGGCTTTCTCCATTGCTTGGAGCATTTGTTTTTTAGTAGCCTTATCCATCTAAATCTTCAAATTCTATATCCTCAATATCATCTTCTCTTTCCAACGCTTCCATCTTTGCTTTTAGGTCATCAATACTAATATTGTTGTCTAAATTTATTTCAATTTTTTTACTACTCTGTGCGGTAATCTCCGTTGATTGAAGTTTAGGCATTGCGTAGTTAAGTAGTTTAGCTATTGCATTGATATATGCTTCGGGGTTCTTCTGTGCTAGTTTCTCCAAAGCATCACGAACATTAACCTCCTGCCCTGCTAAGGCATTAGCAAGTATTTCTCTTGTTATCTTAGTATTTTTTCTTATACTACCTTTTTTTTTGCCTACCGCATTATGGTTTCCGAAAGTTCGCTTTGGCAATGTCTTGCCATCTATCTCTTTCTTTAATTTATCTTCATCCATACTACAAATATACAAAAATAGTGTAAACTATCTATATCCATAGCTTTAGCTTTATTATGTAGGGTACGCTATACCCTTCCCAAACCCTTCAACCTATAAAATAGACTTTTAAAATTTTTTTTGTGTAATATGGGGGTCTAAAATACTTCAAAAGTTGCGTAAATACTTTTTACCTTTTTTACTAACTTACGGGCTTCCAAGCAACGCTGAATAAACGTACTTCTTAAACGAACTTCTTTTAGCAAAATAACACAATATTTAATAGCAAAATACACTATCCTAATTAGCATATAAAATTGGATTTAAAATTCTAGTGGTTATATAGGTGGGCTTACTCAACTCACCCTAATAAATTGACGGTAATTTAAAAAAGTTATCAACAAAAAAGAAATAAATTATATTTGTGTTAGCAACTTATATAAAAAACGTTTGTGTAGTTCCAAGAATTTTTT
>NZQM01000014.1 GCA_002695905.1 Parvibaculum sp. | reverse complement strand
TTTGCCTATTCTTTTCTCAAAAAATTCTAAAGTTAACTTTTGTTGTTGATCGTATGGAGCATTTCCATTTTCTATATCATCAGTTAATTTAAAAGCATTATCTACAACGCCTGAGGCTAAATTAAAACCATACTCTGCTTCTAGCTCTTCAATATTAGCTTTGTATTCATTGTATAATTCTTTTTTTTCTTTAGATATAGTGTTTAATCGTTGATTTAAGTTGTTGTATAAGTCTACATCAGCTTGACTAACAAAACTATCTGAAGTACGGGCTGTTTCTCCATAAGTAGAAACTAATCTATCTTCTATAATTTTTTGTTGTTGATCTAAATCTTTAAATTTATTACTAATATCTTTTTCAAAAGAATATAAAGCTTTTTCTACTACTTTATTTTTTGATTTTCTTAATAAATTTTCTTTTTCTTTAAGAGTATAACCTCCTTTTTTTAATTTATCTAATTCTTTAGGGCTTAAATCTTTAGCTACTTGTATTCTTGTTTGTAAATCTATATTAATAGGGTCGTAAGTAGGATCTTCTTCTGTTAGCATCGGCTGATAAACAGCTTTACCTAATTGTTTTATATATTCTCCTACGTTTTTTATGCCGCTATAAAAACTACCATCGCCTTTAACAGATGAATACTCCCCGGTATCTTTAGATAATTGTTCAAAGGCTTGCTCATATTCTGGGGATAAAACTGTTTGTTTCCAAAACTCAAATGACTTAGGTTTTTCTGCTGTTACAACAACCTCTTCTAACTCAATTGGATCTTGCATTATTGCAATTTCTTCTTGTTTGTTAAAATCTCTTCTAGCCCTTATAGCTTCAATAGAATTATCAATTGGTAATTCCAAAGAACCATCTTCCGATAGCAATTCCGTATCTTTTTGGGATGCGTCTGTTACATCCACAATCTCCGCATCCTTTTGAGTTGTGGGTTGTTTCTTTCCCTTTATTTCAGGGTTATTGGCTAGAAAAGTTGCTACATCTACACCTTTTTCTTCAGCAAACTTAGCGATCTGTTCTTCAGTTAGCTCTTTGTCTTTGAATGTATACATATTAATTAAATTGATCTGCTGTTATTTCTACTTCTTCAACTACTTCTGGCTTAGGCTGCTCTTGCACAACTTCTGTTGTTTGGCCAACGGCTACTGTTGGTAGTAATTCTTTTAAACTATCAAACATAAGCTTTTGAAACTCAACTTGCTGGTTTTTATCTATGTTTTTACCATTAGGAGCAACTTCAAACTTAATGTCTTCTTCCATGTTAAAGTTATTTCTCCAAACTCTATTAGCTTCATCATAGTTATTTAATAAAGCGTTTGCTCTAGCCATTGATCTAGCTTTTGTATCATTAACTATTTTAGCCATATTAGCCGGTATAAACTCTGTTTGTGTTTTACCATCCGCTGAAACCTCAACATATTTTTGATCTAATAACAAGTAAGCATCGTTGTATTGTAAGCTGTTGTCTATAATAGAAACCTGCTCACCGTTAGCATCTAAAGTACTGGGAGCTTGAAGCATTGTTATGTTTTCTGCTTTTAAGTCCAATATAATTCCAGGGTCATAAGATAACCAAGTTAAAGCTGGTTTATCAACTACTTCACCATTCAGTATAGACCCAGTATATTTTAATCTAATTTCGCTATCTTTTCCCACTAAATATTCTTCGTTAGCATCATCTCCAGCTAAGCCGCTTCTTATAGCCATTGTTTTACACCAAAGCGGAGTATCTCTGCCAACTAAAGCCATACCACCTGGCTGGCCTGGGTTTTTAGCACCTTCAAGCCCAAAGTATTCTTGCATAAATATAGAGTCAGTGTCTTTGCCTATTTCAATTATGTTATATAGCTCTTGCAAAGATTTATTTAGGCTAGACAATGCAACATCAGCATCATTTCTTTCTTCTCTGGTCTTTGCTTGCGCAGCCGCTGCGTCAGCGTGGTATATACCCCATATTAAATCATTACCTAATTTAGCTAATGAAGGATTTCTTATGCCACCTTTTTTAATATTTTTTAAAGCCTCTTCTTGATTATCAAAAAACCTAGCAGCTATATTTCTTTGAGTTGTAGCAGCTTCTTTTTGGGAAGCCGACATAGAAGACATTTGTTTACTAATAGATTTAGCGGTATCTACAGCTAGATTTTCAGTAGCTGTATTCCATATTTTATTAGCTTCTTTATTTACAGACGTAAAAGTGTTTTGTTTTTTTGCCATATCTTATTCTCCTTTTTTGCCTTTTGCAACCACGGCACTAGTTATATCACCTACGGCGCCTATTCCTGATGATATAGATTCAGCTTTTTGCTGGCTAGCAGAAGCTTCCCGAGCTGCAGCGCCTGTTATCTGAGCTTGCTTTCTATCAAGCTGCTCCATTTCTCTTTGTTCTCTTCTTCTAAATTCTAAATCTTTAGCTTGAACTTCAACATCTTGCATACGTTTTGCCTCACCCATTAATCCAGCTTGAACTCTTCTGGCTTCAGCTAACTGAGTTTGCTGTAAATACTGCTCACCACTAGCTCTAAGTTTTTGGTTTTGGGCTTCTTGTTGTTCAATGCTAGCAGAAACTCCTTTTTTGCTTTCTAATGCCATTCTAGCTAAAGCCGTGGCTCCCCCGGCACTAGCTCCAGTAGCTCTAAGAGTATCTAATGTATTAGCTAAAGCTAAATCAGCTTCTTCTATTTGCATTTCAGCAGCAGCGGTAGAAACAGCTAAATTTTGATAAGGATTAGATGCGATACTGCTAAGATCAGAAACCATTTCAGATAAGTCAGTAACACCTTCGTATGGGTTTATAATTTCTTGACGGCTATCCTCAAATTCTTCAAGCTCAGCTGTTAATCTGTTTTTATCTGATCTAGCTCTTTTAGCTCTTTTGTTCGCACTAACAGCGCCAAGAGCCGCGCCTCCTAACGTTGCCGCAGCCCCTATGAGTACTGATCCTACTATGAATGCCATAATTCTACTATTTGTTTTTCAAGTTCTTTTATATTTTTTATATTGTCTGGATTTTTATGTATATTTATAAAAACAGATTCTTCATGAGCGTATATTATTCTTTTGGCTCCTGGTTTAGATATAGTATAACAAGGTGCTATATGATCTACTACTTCATTATTTTCTTTTATTGTTACTTTACCTTTTATTAAAAACCAAACATGCTTATGCTTGTGCTTAGCGCCCGCAACCACTTGCCCTTTTTGCATAATCATTTTTCTTATATATATTTGATCTGCAAATTCGTGGGTAATAGGTATTTCTTCAACATTAACTATATCTCCATTGTTATGTTTTATTTGTATTCCTTTATTTAATTCAATTATATTCATATTAATAAGATGATTCAACATAGTTTGAAGAAGCAGCAAATAATTCTTTCATACCACCTACATCTGTTACTGTGTCTGTTGACATTTTAACTGTAGCAAAATAACCTTTAATACCAGTCATATCAGCTCCGAACATTACTTCACCTGCTGCAGCTGGACTATTATTAATTAAGTTCGCCATATATTTATTTTCTTTTCGGGTAAACCCAGCATGGTTTATAGGTGGAGTTAACAATGCTGGATATTGATTCCCGAAGTTGTCATACGAGCCTTGATTATAGCTGTAGACTAAAGCTGTTGTATCTTTTGTTCCTAATGTAAAAGCGTCACCCGAGGCATCTATGGGAGTACCTACACTGCCAACACCTGTGATACCAGATTTAAAGCTATCGACTTGCCATCCGTTGCCGCCTTCATAATTTATTGTTTTAAATACTTTAGATAAACTAACTTTAGGGTTAAATACAAATTCTATACTAGAAGAATATTGTGTACCATAAAAGTTAGATCTTTTAGCGTCTGAAGCATAATGTAGCCAAAGAACCCCGTCTTTTACTGTATAATATTGGTTTTTAACACTCACGCCGTGATCTGGCTTATAACTAAAGAAGCTAGTAAACCCATTAATACTATCATCAAATGCGGACGTTGAGTATGTTCCAGAAAAAGGTTGTAAAGATAAAACATATTGTTTATTATGAATATCCCAAACCCCAACAGCTTTACCAGTGCTAAACGAAGAGTCATCTAAGCCGCTTAATTGATCTCTAAAGTAATCAAACATGCCATAATTAGATATTTCTGTTAAACCGTCGGCAGATAGTCTTAAAACAACATTACGGTCTTTATCTGTAAAGTATTTTCTATTGCCATAAACAGCAAAGCTTTCTGGATTTCTACTTATTCCATATTTTCCAGCATAAGGTTGTATTGCTCCGATAACTAAATTAGCTGATGTAACTGTTCCGCCACCTTCAGCCGAATATATAGCATCTTTATCTATTAAAGCTCTGCTTACTTTAGCTTCTTGAAATATAGTTAAATTAGTATTTTCAGCATAAAGTTTTTGTATTGAGCCATTGGCCGGATCAACACTTTTAATTATATCTTCACCTACAGAAAAAACATTAGTATCATTAACACCTGTTCTAGAATTAAATATACCTGAGTATATCATAGAGTTTATTCTAAAAGATGCATTAGGATTGTCTTCTACTAAATAAGCTTTAACCCCAGGCTCAACAGACGTATTATTATACCCACCAGTTATTCTAGCTTCTTCAACAAACCAGTTTTTATCATTAGCAGGTGCTGATTGAGGATATGTTTTATCTCCTCTAGATCCATTCCATACAGGAACATCTCCAGCGGTGTCTAGCGTTTTTCTTAGTATAAAACTGTTAAAATATTTAACTTCTATTACTCCCATATTATATTATCACTTAATTATCTGGTACATTACCTTGAAGTGGATTAGCAGACCCTTTTATTTTTTTACCATTGTCATCAAACTGTGCTGTATATCTTCTAGTGTAATTTTCAGAAGCAAATGTATTTATACTAGTTGTCTGAGATGTAAAAGAAGAATTTTCTGTACCAAATTCACTATTCCAGTCTTCCTGCTGCTGCTGTAACGGATGGTAGACATGGTAATTTCCAGCCGCGTTATTAGGTATCCACGATGTTGTTAATGCTGCATCAGTATAAAACTGAGTAACATATTTCATAGCCCATTCTCTTGCGTAAACAGTTGTTTGTGTTTGTGCCTCATAGCTATTTACTTCTTCAGCTGTACCTGATTGCGAAACTCTATATGCAAAACTTTTGTTTTCTTGACCAAAAGGAGGATAGTAAAAATCTCCATAAGAAACATTAACTTTTACACCAAGAATATTAGATGTACCTCTGTAAGAATACACGCTTGAACTTGGCATCGTACCTGTTACGGTCGGAATAATAGTGTTTCTATCGTATGCAGAAGCGCGCACTCCGTCTTGCGGATATAACACTAAAAGCCTATAATCGCCGTATTGATCTGCAGTTTCACTATAGCCTTGATCCTTACCAAAAACAAATATTTTAGATAATGTAGATGTTATAGAGCTTTGGTTTTGAGCTTGAGGAAACTCAGCGCCCGCAGAAACTGTATCCTGCGAAGGCCTAACAGAGTTTGGAGGGCTAATAGTATATGAACTTGAATTTGTTAATATTCCGGTATCAAAAAAGTCGCTAGTGGTATCTGAATTATTTACATTTTTTTGTTCTCCTCCAAATCTTATAGTATTTCCTTCAACATCTAAAACATCTGACCATTCACCGCCTACTGGTCTTCTTTGTAAATAAGCTGTCCAAGAAACTTTTGATTGGCCACTAGGTTTTACAACTTCAACAGTTTCAGGCCCACCACCTTGAATTTGATCATATGCGGCGTAAGGCCATTGTTTAAAAATAAAATCAACTTTAATAAAAGCGGTTCCGTTCGTGAGAGAATTATTAGTTAAACTAACACTGCTATCAAAACGTTTAGTTTTAATGTTTTCATTCGTAATAAAATAATTTTCATTTTCGCTGTCTACAGCGGATAGCTCTTTTTCAGCAGTTTGAATTATATTGGTATTGTTAAAACCGCTTTGTGGTAATTCTATATTTTGAAGACCTCCAGTTCTAGCCTCGTTGTAATTTGATGGGTAAGGGCCAGCTAAAGCATTTGAATAATCATCACACCAAAATAAAGCCGACGATTGTATTCTTTTTGATAAATCTAAAGGATTTGCACTCCAGTATTTACCAAAATTAGCATTAATAAGTTCTTCACCGGCTACAGCGCCTATTTGGGCCGTAGTAGTTGCCCCTCCAGAATCAGTTAAAGTTATAGTAAAGCTATATGCTCCGGTTATATCTAACGGTGCGTAAAGTTTACCCGTAGATTGATCAATACTTATTAATGGATCCGACGGTGGGTTTTGGTTTGAAATACTCCAAGATAAATCAGCAACAGTATCTAAACTCTCATTAGCGCCATTTACTCCTTCAAAAGTAAATATAGGAATAGCAGGGTCTGTTCTATCGCCTGGTATTGATGTAAAAAGATTTGCGTTGGTTATACTTGGAGATACATTCCCTAATCTAACACCAGAAATACTTGTTGGGCCATAATCTATAGCATCAACACCTGTTGATTTTACATTAAAAGTAAATGTAAAAACATTCGAAAGCTGATTAGTTTCAAAATATTTAGGAGTAACAACATTAAGATTATATGTATCATAACCTAGATTAGCCCCCGATACAAGGCTCCAATCAGCTGTTACATTATTTGAATTACCATCAATAACGCTTAATAAAGTTATTTCAGAAGTAGCTAAAGGAATAGGTGCACCAATACCTAAACCTGGCAGCGTTGCTGTAAAATTATTTAATACAGTAGTGCCTGTACCGCTAGCTTCTGTTTGTGTAAAATTAAAACCTTGTTCGTTATTAGTTATCCAACCAGCTAAAGCTCCATTATCATTACCAGCTAAAGCATTAAAATCACTAACTAATCCGCAAGTTGATGTTTCATAAAATATATCTAATAAGGATTCAAAGGGTGCCGTTTCAAATACACCTAAAATTATATTGTAAGAATTAGTTAAACTGTTTATTTGCGAGGATCCTATTGGATTTGATCCTACTTTGTTTTGAGATACTCTAGCTATATAAGGATCAGAATCTGTTTGATAAACAGTGCTATATGGAGCTGGACGATTTGCATCTGTGAACATATGATCTTGCTCAGAAATAGAAGCCACGGTCATCACATTACTTCCTGCGTAATAAGGTTCATTAAAAGTAGGCTCACTATCTAAATTAAAATTAGGTGCTACTCTACCAAATAATTTTACATCGCTTCTGTATTGTAATTGTTCAGGCCCTACTTCTGTTAAATCTCTAGGTACTTTATTTATATTATCACTAATTAAAGTTATATGAGCTATAGTTCCTTGAGGATCTGGCGCATCTGCTCTTTGATTAGAAGTATAATCTGGATAATCATTTAATATACCTGGTAAATAAACGTTATAGTAATCAGTTTCTGTTTGTTTTACAACAACTTTATAAGAATACCAACCAAGTGGGTTGTAATCTGCACTAGAAGCATCTCCGTTGTATAATCCAGGCGTTCCAGTTGTGAGGCTTTTAGTACTATTAACTCCAGCATTTACTAATAGTTTTAAAGAATCACCAGGCCAAGCATGCACGTCATTATTACCCGCACCAGGATTTGGCTTATATGGATGATAATACGTAGAACCACCAAAAGATATTGTGGCTCCATCAACTACAGCTGTTTTAAATTCAGAGTTAACTGGAGATAATATTGTAGTAGATTGTCTACCATATCTATCGGATAAAACTATACCTACTTGATAGTTTCTGTTCTGCTTTAAAGTATGTTCTGGATATTCTACCTGGCTTGTAGTAAATAAAGAGCTATTGTTATTTGAAACAGAAAACGCAGATTTATCAGTTACAGCTACATCATAGTTAATAGTGGCAGGAGGAGTGTGTTTATCTTGAAAGTTACTGTAAACAACTCTATTGCTTATTACTTCTTGGCCTAATGCCCTTACAGGTATTTTATCGTATACTCTTATTATTTCAGACTCTGGAAGCGTTTTATACGGCTTTCTGGACTGGTAATCATATGTATACACATTATTTGTTGTAGAAGAAAATGTTGTAGATGGTATTGAATCTAAAACTTTAACAGCTAAAGCATCTGATTCTTTCCATACTATATCTATTTCTGTAACACCTAAAGTAGACTCTAATTCTGAAGCATTAACAGGCAATGGTATAGCTAGCTTTATATTGTTGATTTTATTTCTCATAAATTCAACTATAGAACTTCTATAAGCTTCGTTTTCGTCTAATGAGTTTCCGGATAAATCAGTATCAGCTCTTAAAAAGTAACCATCTTGTTGAGGTATAAAAGCTTCTTGCGTAAATGGAGCCAGTATAGAATATTCACCATCTGTAAATTTAAATCTATAACTAAAAGATACAAATTTATTTTTTAAATAATCAGGATCGCCAGGCCATTCATTATCGAAGTACATGTTAGGTGTTGTGCCATCTGGTAAATTTTCAGAAACAACATCCTGCCCAGCGCAGACGTATTGATTAAAATTAGGATTGGAGGAGCCGGATGGCGTTTGAGGTTCTGTATCTTGGTAATACATTTGTATAACCTCATAAGGGTTGTATTTTGCTACAGAAACTTTATCTTCGTTATTATAATAAGATCCATTACCTACTAAATCAATGTTTATTTTTCTAGGTTGATTTCTATTATCTGTCCAAAATAAAAGATTTTCCAGCAGGTTTATACCTATGATAGGGTGTGTAGTTGAAAAGTTTAAAAAAGAACCGCTAGCTAGTTTTTTAGCTGCTCTAGTTAAAGTATTGTAAGAGTATATATAGTTGTTTGCTGTAGTACTGTAAGATAAAGCACCAGGAAACTCAGTATCTGTAAAGTCTGTTAAAAAAACAAATATAGTACTTGCGGCTTCTTCACCGTATATTCCTATGGATTTTAAAGTACCAGAAGGTAGGCCAGCTAAAACGCTAAAATCAACAGCAATAGGTGTATTTCCGCTAGAAGCTATTAAGGCTTTTGAATTACCCAACGCATTTTCTAAAGCACCTACGTCTTCGCCTTCCGATTTACTAACTTGTATATTAAGCCCTTCTCTGTATTCACCTGGCGGCAATAATCTGTCGTCCAGGTCTTTATTCATTTTAGACTTAATGAAAGCATTTTTAACTTCCGCCATGTATTTTAATATTTAATCCATTTAGACTTGCCTCTAGCTATCTGAACGAATTCATTTAATTTTATATTTGATAATCTTATTTTAGCATTTCTAAGCTTAGCGCTTTTTTCGCGTCTAAGTCTTTGAACTAAATATTCGGGTTGATTTATTCTTGAAGCTATGATAGCGTGGCTTATATAAGCATATAAAGCTTCTTCAGCTAATTTAGGTATTTTCATATCCTGGCCGTTGTAACCTAAGCCGTCTGATATATATTCAAGTATAATAACTTTTTCTGCTAGATCACTTGAAAAAGATAACTTGCCTTCTCTATCATTTATTGTAAACCAGCCATTTATTTGTGATGTTTCAGGCTGCATGCCGTATCTTTGGCCTAAATAGTTATCTCCATACATACCAGGATAACCTAATCCATCCGATAACAAATAACCTGTTAAATCACTTTGAGCGGCGTTTATATCTTTAAGGTTATTTTCTTTCCATCTTTCTTCTGTTAATGAAGTTGTTTGAATATTTTCACCGTTATTATCTTGTATAGGTATTCCTTGAGCATCTTGAGATGGCACAGTATATGGGTTTGTTGTTAGTGTTGTAGGGTATATAATATGTTTAACACCTTGATTATCTACCCATGACACATTAACATAATTAACATAATCTTGTGGCAATGGAACGCTTAAATTATTAGGTATAGTTAATTCTTGTTTTCTTATACTTCTAAGCGTATCATAACTAAATTCTTGCAAACCTCTTTTTGCAAAAAATAGCACGTCTGTAGTTTTAGTACTTGGTATTAATTTTCCACTACCAACATAACCTATCATAAAATTAGTTATAACATCTTCTAATGTAGTGTAAGCGTATCCACCATAGTTTTCTTCAACTGTATTTCCAAAAGCGTCTCTATTGCCATATTCCCCGCCTTGTTTATTTTTTAATTGTATAACAAACCATGTGTTAGCTAAAGGAATAGTTCCAAGAGTTATTACATTGTCAGCTACAGTGAATGTGCTTGTGTATTCTACAAAAGTATTTGGGACGCCTGTAGTGCTATAATATAATTTAAAGTTGTTTAAATTATATCCAGATGCTGTAGGGTCACTTGATCCAAATTCTAATTCTGTATTAAAAGTAGCTGTTAGCGTAGATGACGAACCGTCAGTAACAAACGTTTGAGAACCAGCATAATACTGTGAATTTGTTTCGGTTATTAAACCCATATTAGGTGTTGCCATATTTTAGCTTTTTTTATTTATTTCTTCAGCTTGCACTTGGGCAGCTGCAGCTTGTACTATTTGAGGATCTTTTATTATTATTCCAGCGTATAATAATATTTTTAATATAACTTCAGCTTGCTCAGATATATGAAGCTCAAAGTCTGTGGAATTATCAGAGGAAAATTCATATTGACCTAAGCTACCTACATTAAAACTCCAATTAACATCACTTGGTTTTCTAACATAATCAATTTGTATATCAGAAGTTATTGTGTCAGGTTTTATAAATAGCTTGTGATTTTCGTAAAGATATATTGGATTTATCTTGGTGGGTCTTGTTAGTTTAGATCGATCAACATAATAAAAATCGTGACGATCTAATCTTTGCACAAACCTATCCCTACCATATAAAACGTTTCCTAGTCTATAAAAAGTTACACTATTGCCGTAAGCGTCTGTAGTTGGAAGTGTAAAAAATGGATTGTTAGGTAAAGTTGTATTATTATAAACTGCTGGCCCAAAAGTTTTGAATATAGCTATTTTTTCATCAATATTTTCTTGACGGTCTGCGTAATCTGTATCTACTTGAGGTATACGTAGTTGCTGATTTAAGTCTTCAAAATATTTTTCAAATATTTCTAACTGTACTTGGGTAGCTACTTTATTAAACTCAGTAGGTGTCATATAACCTCTTTGTTCTTTATTAAGTATCATTAGCACAGTTTGATATACTGTATTTACATTTATAGCCATTAGTTATTTTTATTATAATAAAGGAGGCATTACACCTCCCTTATTAATATTACATATTATGAGAATTTTTTCTCTATAGATTGGAATACTTGTATTCCTTCATCTGTTTTAAAGAAAGACGCCATAGCTGAATATGGGTTTTCATCAAAAGGTACAGTCATTAATTTTCTACCGTTGGATGCCCAATGAAATGTTCTTTGATCGTCAGCTAACTTAATTATGTGAGCTTCAGTAGCTCTAATAGCAAAGTTACGTAATTGAACATTATCGTCATTAGCAAGCTCTAAGAACAACTTTGGGTTGTTTCTAGCAAATAGTAATAAATCTCTTTTAAGCTCCTTAGAACTCATTTCTGCTACCTTAGATCCCATTTCAACGCGCATGATTGCTTCTGCTTGATCTATATCGATGTTTTTAGCAGCGTTTAATGCGTCTATTTCTAGTTCTAATTCAAATAAATCATCTTTAGCTATTTCTACTTGATCTAGCTCTCTATATATTTTATTTTTTAAAGGATGATATAATGATAATATTTTTTGTAGTACTTGATTTCTTTTAGGTACAAATAAAGAACCATTTTTAAATACAATATGCCCTAGCGTTACTTCTCCGTTTTGTTCATCTTTAAAAGGTGAGTTTTGATTAGTAGCATATCTAAGCTCACGTTGTTCATTTTTTTTGTCATCATAATGAAGAAGTGGATGCCTAGCTGAATGTCTAGATGGTATTTTTAATGTTAATGGTTTTTGATTACCTGTTGTTAAATAAGTTCTATCTTTAATTTCCCAAGACGTATCTTGGACTACTTGTTTTTTAGCCATGATATAATATAATTTAATAGTTAAAAGTAAGTATTACCCCCGAAGTTACATCAGGGGTAAACTTACAAGAGGAATTACACTCCTTTGAATAATACAAAGTTGTTAGCAGCTTGTACTACTAAACATCTTTCAGATAGGAAGTTAACCTCCATTGCATCAAGACTAGAAGTAAATGCACCTCCAGCTGATCCAGTCAACCAAGATTTCATACGACGATCTTCAGTTTGTGAAGCTCTGTATCGTACGTGTAAAAATGGACGACGAATGTTAGTTCCTAAAATTTGATCGTAAACTGTAGAAGTTCCAGCTGGTACTAAAACACCTTCGATTGAAGCTACACCTGCGTTTGCGCCACGAGTAGAAGCATCGTTTAAGTATTTCCAGTCAGTCTTATAAAAATCATAAGATCCTCTACGGAAACCACTAAACCCTAGGTTTAATGCCATTTCTTCAGAGTTTTCAAATAATCCAAAAGCAGTACCTCCTTGAGCACCTGCAGAAACTCCAGCTAGCATATCATCAATTTCTAAAGAAGTAGCACGGTTTAAGAATAACATGTTTTCTTCAATAGCTCCTTGAGTATCTAAGTTAGCTAGAATAGCGTCAAAGTCATCTAAATTAGCCCCGCTAAAAGCAACCTCAACGTTTCCTCTGTCCGCAATAGCAGCAAATAAACCTTGTGTACCTTTAAAGCCGTCTGTTAAAGCTTGTGAACCAGCAGCTGCTAATTCTCCTTCAACAACACTCATTTCTAAGTAGTCTTCAAAACGTAAACGAGTTTCAGACTCAGCTTTTAAATACCATAAGTATCCAGATGTTCCATCTTCAGTAGCAACCTCTACCCATCCGATTTGAGACATGTCAGATCCATTGATAGTGTATTGGTTACGTATGATGATTGGTGAATTACTGTACTGAGTAAAAGTAGGGTCAATGCTAATATTAGTAGTTCCTGTAATTGCTCCCGCAGAACCATCCCAGTTAGATGTTTGAGATCCTTTTCCAAATTCAGAACCGTATACAAACATTTTTACTCCAGTAGCAGCCAAAGAACTTGTATCAGCAGCAGTATAAGGTGCTACAACTACATTTCCGTTATTTGGGTGAGAAGAAGTAACTACAGCTTTTAACTCAGCTCCAAGAGCATCTAAAAGAACTACAGTTTGCCCAGGAGAAACTACGTTTTCAATTAAAGTTCCGTCAATAGCAGTACCTCCAACTGGAATTCCAATAGTGTTAGTTCCACTTGTGTTAGTACATGCATCATATGCGATATGCAGACGATTTTGTTCTGACCAGATAACTTGATCTGAAGTCATTGGCATTTCAGCTCCAACCATACGTAAGAATCCAGAAAGAGTTCTGTTTCCATAACGCTCTACTTCTTGCTCATAGATCTCAGGTAAGTACTGTTGTGCAAAATCTTTTCCAGTTCCAGTGTTGAACTGTAAATAGTTAGTTTGTAGCAGTTGTTGTGACTGCGATGGCTTAATTGAGCCAAATGTTGGGGTTAATGTTCCCATAATAATCTAATTTTAATTGTTAAATTTTCTTGTTTTAATTTTTAGTTTTGAAGAATCTAAACCACTTATTGCTTTTACTTTAAATCCATCAATAAATACATTACCATCTTGAGTTTTACGAGGCTCTGTACTTATATTTTTAGATTTAGCTAGCTGATCTTTAATAGCATCTGTTTTACCTTGCTCATAAAAATGTTGCGCTATAGTATCGGCATTACGTGCTGCATAAATAGCTTTGTGATAACCTCTGTGGTCTACAACTTCACCTTTATCGTTTAAGAACGTCTTAACGAAAGTGGAGATGTCACTTTGGTTTTCAGCAACTCTTGAAGGATTTTTAATGCCATATCTAAATTTCTTTTCTCCAACTTTAAAATCAAAACCTTTGAATTCGTCGTTAAAAAGTTCTTTAGTTTGACTAACAAATCTTTCGTGATTAGCTTTTGTAGCTGTTTGCTCTTCATTATATCGGTTAAAAAAGTCCATAGCTTTTTGTTGCTCTTGACTAACGCCGGGTCTCAACTTGATCTCTGCGTAATATTTGTCTTTAAGCGAATCCAAATAGTTTTTGGCTTTTGCAACTTCTTCTTTATATGCGAGTTTTTTCTTTCTAATATCTCGCTTTTCGTCTAAATCTTCATCATAATCAAAAGAATCTTCAATAATAAACTGAACTTCTTCATCATCTAAATGAGGTTTTGCTTGCTTATAATATTCTTTTAATAATGCTTTACCATCTACTCCGCTGTAATCAGCGTTTAATCTAGCATAATCTTCAATAGTACCACCAGTTTCTTTCATGAAAGCTACTAGCTTATCTACATTTTCTGGCAGTTCTTGTGCTTCTGCTTGCGGTAATATTTCTTTTTGTTCCTGTGTGGCTGGGGTACTTTCAGTGCCTCCAACCATTGTGATCTCTTCAGAATTGTTGTCTTCATCTTCTACTAATTCTATAGGAGACTCTTCTACTTTTTCTTCGGTGGCCCGTACTTCTTCAACCACTCTTTCGCTGTCGCTACTGTTTTTTGGTTCTTCGACAACAGCATTGCTATCATCTGTCTCTTGTGTTTGAACGGCATCTTCTTCGGGTTTTTGGGTTAAATCAACTTTTGTAACTTCTGGAATTACATTTCCTTGACCTTTGATTTTTGGAGCTTTAGATTTTATCTTGAATTCTCCTTCTTGTTTTACTTCTTCTGACATAATATAATATAATAAAAATTAATAATTGTTTATCTTGGTGTAAACTGCTCTAAACCAAAACCATCTAAATTATCATTACCAGACGATTCAAAGTCTGTAGGTAATAAATCATTTTGTCTTTGATCTATAAGCTTACTCTGTTGAGTACCTTGCATTTGTAATCTTTTATCTTTACGATTTTCTATTTCAGCTTCTTTTTGTGTTTCAGCCTTAGCTTTCATTTCTGCTAACTTCATTTGATAACTAAACTCTTCAGCCATCAAACCTCTTTTAATATTAGCCTCCTGCTCCATGCGTTCTATTTCAAACTGAGACTTAGCCTGTTCTATTTGAACTTCTGTTTGCGCTAAAGCTTGGTGTTTTTGAACTTCAGCCGCCGCAGCTTTTTCCGCGGACTCAGCATTAGCTTGAGCTTGAGCTTGTATATTTTCTAATTTATTAGCTCTTTCTAATTCAGCATTTTCTTTTTGTCTAAGTTTAAGAAGTGAATTAGCTAATTTAATATTTTGTATTTCTCTAATATCTATAGCATCTGAAAGTTTAATACTTCCAGACTGTAAAGCTATTTGTATGCTTTTTTCTAATTGAGCTTTTTCTTCTTCATCTGGCTCTAATTCTAAAAATATACCGAAGTCATGAATATGAAGATCATCAACTTCTTGCAATGTAGCCACGTTGAAAGAGTTTATACTATTTAATAACGATGCTCTTGTTAATGGAAACTGAAGCATATCACTAACTCTTAAGCTTATATTTTCAGATGTTCTTATAGTTAAGTACATTAAAGATTGTAATATATGTCTTGTAGCTGTATTTGAATTAGCTGCCGCAAGCTTTTGTAAACCAACCAAAGCATTTTTATCTGGTTGACTACCATCTCTAGCCTCATTAAGGCCAGTGACATCTCTAATCATTTGCAAGTAATACTGATACGTCTGTATCATAGCTTGTATTTTAGATATACCAGAAGAGCTTTGTAATTCTTGAATTGGCACTTTACCTCTGTTTAATTCACCGTCTTGAGTTAAAGATCTACCTACTATAGTACCGGTTTGAAAATACATATTCAAAGCTTCAGCAGGGTTATAGTTTGTTCCATTACCTAAATCAACTTCGGCTAGCCCATCTACATCAACGTAGACGCCATCGGGAACCATTCTAGCTAAAACCTGTTGCAGCTTTAAATGAGTTATTTGAATCATATCAGCAAAGCCAGTTGTTCTACTAACTATTGATTCAATACGCCCTTGATACATTCTAGGAGCTGTAATACAGTAGTTCATATTTACCTTAGTGGTATCAGAAAATGGCCTAGTCATATTTTCAGCAAGCTTCCACTCTAACATACGATCACCCATACCTAAAATTTTAGCACCAGTGTATAATACTTCAATAGATCTTGAAGCTCTTTCAAAGTTATCGCTTTTTGGTGGGTTAAAAGTATCGGGCTTTTCTAATGTTTTTTCTAAACCTTGCTCTGTTTGCTTTATCTTAAATACTTGATCTTGATACGTTTTATATTCAAAAAATAAAACTTGATGTTGATCTGGATCAGATTGTACTTGCCAATCGCTTCTAGCATAGTTTTGACGGCCTGGGTATTTTTGTATTTCTTCTAATTCGCTGTCAGTTAAACTAGGAAATAATCTTTTTATTTCAGAAAGGGTTAAGCTTTTTATTTCCCCAACATAATAAATATCTTCAAAGTTAGGGTCATCTGTTGCTGAATAAACTATATTAGCAGGATCTACGTAATCTACAGTTATTCCTTCAGATAAATTAAAACTAGTTTTAGTAGCTGCAATACCTAAAACAGTTAAATCATAAGCTAACCTCTTTTTTATTTCGTCGTACTTATTAACATTTAATACATTAGATATAACTTCTTCTTCCGCTATTTCTATGCTTTGTTTATAATTAAGTTGCATGTACAGATCTAGCTCACCTTTGTCCCGCGGTAAACTATTTGGATCAGTAGAAGCATAAAAGTTTTGGCCAGTAGCAGCGGTTAATTGATCTATAGCCGCTTTGTTTTTAATATCACGTAAAGCATTAGCAGCAAAATCTGTTCTTTGTTTTAAAGCAAATGGATCTGAAGCAAAGGATTTTAATTCGTATCCTTTTTCTGTCATACCATTTACCACTATATCTACAAACTTAGATAAAACAGGCACAGGTTTCCAGTCTAAATTAAGGTAAGACAAATCACCATTAGTAGATAATTCGTCTTTATATTTTTGTATAGGCTGTTCGCCTCTAGCGTATAATCTTAGTCTATTAAAATTTTGAAAATTATAAGAGAATCTATTTTGACCGCTGTTATTTCTAAACCATTCCTGCTCTATAGCATTTCCTACTTTTAAACCATACTCAAATGATTTCTTTTCTTCTTCAGGTACCACCTGATCTGGAAAGATGCTATTGTTAGTAGTATAGATCATTTATTTATATTATTTTTGAATTTACTCCTGTATTATTGTATTTTTTAAAACCTAAAGTAACTTGCGATACTGTCCTTTTTGCCACAGGAGTATATCTATTTTTATTACAAGCCATTATAGCTAATCCCGAGCTAATAGAGGCGTCATGTTTTGTTCTGTTGTTTATGTTAAATTTTTCCCAGTCTTCTAAAGTTCTTTGAAAATACATATTTCCGTAACCATCTTCTAATAAGCCTATATGGTTTTCTATATAATCTTCAATAGCAGCAGCATGCGCCTGCTTTATATCTTCACTAGAATTAGGTATACCGCCTATTTCTCTTTCTGTGACAGATAGCTTATGTAAAACTTTATCTGGTCTATTCATAGAGTAACCTCTATAACCTCTTCTTTTTAAATAATATAAAAGTCTTGGTTTGTTATTTTCAGCTAATAACGGCATGCCATAAAAAACTAAAGACATTAGTACGTCTTCAAAAAATATTTCAGCTGTTTGTGGCCTAGCTATATATTCTAAAAAAAATAAATTAGGCGGAACATCTTCCATTGAAAACTTTGTTAAACCGTGTAAAGCTCCTTTAGAACCTCTACCGTCTACAGTCCCCGATATATCATAGCTATCACATCCAAAAGCACCACAGTGCTCATTTCCTGGATATTTAACACCGTTTTTTATTAAATATTTATTTTGTAAGTTAGCCGGAGGCACCCAACTAATTAAAAATCTTCCATTTTTGTTTGGTACAAATAATACCCTAGTATCTTTAATCCCGCCTTCCCATTGAAAATTACCCTGAGTTACAACATTTGTATTACGTAAATCTTCATTATAATCAATTTGCTCGTATATTTTAGCTAAATTAAATAAAGATTGTTTTGTTTCGTCTCTAAATGCATGCTTTTCTGTTCGGGGAAATTGTCTATAATATTCGTTTAAACCGTCTTGATCGTCTTGTAAACCTTCAACCTCATTTTCCCAATGAGATATAACTCCTATTTCTATTTCTTCTCCATCAACACCTTTAACCGGTTTTTTTGGAGTGTCGAATACAGGAAATCCATAAGAATCAATGTATCCTTCGTAATTCCATTCCATAGGTATGAACAAACTATATAGTCCTGAGCTAGTCTGTCCGTTGCGGTTTCTTTTAGTGACGTCTGAAGCTTCGTATAATTTCTTAAAATTTGATCCACCTTTATCTAATGCATTTGAAGTTGAGCCCATCATACACTTCCCAACTATTCTTCTACCTAATCTTAAAGTTGTTTTCGTAACCCTCCAGTTGTTGAGGATGTTGTCCGGCCTCTCCCATTTCCCCGATTCGTCGTGGACGAGAAGCTTGAGTTTCTCTCCATCATACGAGTTGTCTCCGGTGTTCTTCCAGTCGATCGTCGTATCGAGTCCATCGGTCTCCTCTGTCGACGTATCCTTGACGGAGTTCCTTGTAAGGCGTCTCGACGGGACCTTATACGATAATTCAGTTTTGGGTCGTTCCATACCGTCCTGTATCGGTTTGAAAAAAAATGGGTAGTTGATTGATATTGGTACAACCTTATCAGTGAACATCTTCTTAGCATCAGCTCCCGACTTAGAGAGTATTCCATACCTAGAATCTCTTGAAATTGTTGCCTGGTTAACTGTGTCGGCAGAAGCCATGAATGAAAAACCGGACCGTCTGTTTTTAAGATAACACATCCCGTAGGATCTACTATCGGCCTTGCAAGCCTCCCAGAATATAAAGAATAATCTGTTTGACTCCCTAAACTCTGCTGCCCCAACGTCAATTTTAGTCCACTGCAAGTACATGTAATGAGCACCAGTAATGTAAGTAGGAACACCTTTGTTATAGTACCAATAACCTTCTTCTCTTTTAATGAATTCATTGTTGATATAATCGTACCACTTTTCTTTAAAAGATTCTGGTTGCTGGTTCCATTCATATACTGTTTTTATTTTTTTTAATTCAATTGGATATTCTAGTTGTTGCCATCTTTGATCTTTTTCTTTAGAAGAGCTTTTAAATACATTATTAGTAGCTGGCAATGCTATTTTTAAATTTTGTATTTCGTATATTTCACCTATTTCACCGGTTTTGCTTATGACAACAACGTCATGATCTTTATCATAACCGTATTTCCATTTCTTATACCTGTTGTTCTTTTTTACAACACTAGGTTTTATATAGTCTTTTAATACTTGAACTAAACTTTGTTTATACATTATTTAGATCTTCCTTCAGCAAAACCTTTAAAAGATTCTACTTTTTTATTAATTGGCTTATCGTCCAATAAATTTTGCTCTTCTTGTATTCTAGCTAATATTTCAAAAGCATCAAATATAGCCAACTTTTTAGTAGCGGCAGCATTTTTAAGTCTGTCAGCCGAGATGTCATCTTCTGAGTCAACGATCTTTTCTTTTGCTACCTTTATTAATTCTTCAACTGCTTTTTGCCCAGCTTGGATTATATTCAGTTTCGTTTCCTTTATTTTCATACTTAATTAAAATATCATTAGATTTCATACAGTAAAGAACTTCGTTATCTACTATAAACTCAAATTCTCTATTACTTTTAAAAGCTACCGTATCTCCCTCGCTTATTTTAAGCGCTTCTAATGAGCTATTAGTATATTTGACTATACCAATATTCTTTTTTAATTTAACTAAGTTAGATTGGTCCGTATTAATTACGGGCTTAATAAAGCAATAATCACCTATTGTGTTCCACTTACCGTTTCTTTTAAACATATACACTTGGTCAAGCGACGCAAAATACATATCGTCTTTAAAAAACTTAGAACTATTTACAGATTTACCTTTTAAATTGTAATATCTTCTAAACAAATTATGGTGCACTAAAACAGTGTCTCCTTTTTTAACACTGGTTTTAAAGGCTAAAGGGACTGCAATAACCTCGGCTTCTCTATTTACAAACTTATGACTAGATATACTAGAATTAACTATAAGCTTTTTGTCGCCTATAGTTAATTCGTTATTATATCTTTGTCCAATAGGTTTTATTATAAACTGATGGACGCTATTCATTAGTATTCTAAATCATATTCAACTGAGATTGCCATGTTTTT
Source organism: Parvibaculum sp. (assembly GCA_002695905.1). Taxonomy (GTDB): domain Bacteria; phylum Pseudomonadota; class Alphaproteobacteria; order Parvibaculales; family Parvibaculaceae; genus Mf105b01. The sequence continues at coordinate 11,376 of NZQM01000014.1, read as the reverse complement.
ATTAAACTTTTTCCACGGCAACACTTCGTTGTCTTTCTTTATGTGAATATTATAAGACTGCTCTTGGGTTTCAAATATTATATCACATATGGTGTGACCTCCATAAACCTGCTGGCCTATAGCATAATGCATTGCATCGTTTTTATAATCTGATCCAATACTTATTTTTCTTATAACACTGTCCACGATTACTCTTTTTCAATAACAGTGTAGGTTCCGTCCTCAATATTAATATTAATGGCACCGTACTCTTCTTCAAGCTCTTGCTTGTATTTTTCGACATCATCAACAATTCCAGCATACTCATGAAGCAACCCGTGCTTTTGAGTCTCTAAAAACCCAATGTTAGTTACTGTTTTAGTTAGCTTCTGTTGATGATCTTTAATTGTTTCCAACTGTTCGTTGGTAATTTTTTTTGTTTCTTCTACTTTTTTCATTTGATTAAATTTAATTATTTTACTTTATCTTTTAATTTCTCGTATGTTCTTAAACCACCAAGCCCGAGCATTCCCAGTAGTACTGTCATTAAATGTTCCATTTGTAATGGAGGTGGAGCGTCTGTTGTTTTTGTTATCCAAATAAATAAATCACGAATAACAAAATTATATGCTAATGCAACTCCGCATATCCACCCTACAAAAGGTCTCCAGCCAGCAACAAACAAAGTTCTATGCGAAGCTTCAACCATATTTATTTTAGTCTGTAACTCTATTAATTTTTCAGGGTCAAGTTCTTTGCCTTTTATGGCTTCTCTAATTTCCCAAGCTAAACCTCCAGCGACAGACTTTCTACCGTCACCTCCTTTTAAAAGGCCTAGTAGTAACTTCCACATTTATGAATTTTTATCTATCGCAGCCTGTCTTTTAGCTTCGTACCCGCTAAGCTTACCGTCTTTATCTAAATCCCCTTTCATTTTTAAAGCGCTAGCTTTATCGTCTACAGGGTTATACTTTAATAAGTTTTTAGAGTGTTTTGACATGAATGTTCCCATAATAATTATTTTTAGTTATGCGTTTCTATATGCTTCTTTTTCCCAAGGAAGGTTTTTAGCCCCCTCTTTCATTTGTGCTCTTGAATACTTTTTACCTTTCCAATATACATATTTATCATCATAATTAAGATCACCTCTTTTCATTTGATCTATATGTACTTTTTCGTGTTTTATAACATCATTAATTTGTTTGACGTCATTTATATCTTTATTAATGATTATAGTGCCGTTGTTATTAGCTTTACCTAAAACACCGTCTTCCATGTCTACATGGTATATAGGAGTATTATCGCCTCCGTATGGAGCACCATTCATTTTAAAAGCCATATTTACTTTTTGTAAGGAATCATTTTATTTAAAGCGTCGCGTCTTTGTTCGCACCCACAAGGTATATTTAAACCTTTAGATACATTATCTACAATAGTTTTTATACCTGTTGCTTTTGTAAATTTTTCAACGCTATCTCCAAATCCTTTTGATTTCATAAAAATTAATATCTTTGTTTACCTGATAAAACATTTTTTAAATTGGCAGCAGGCGAATGATGTTTTTTATCATATTTCATATCCCCAGCTAATTTAGATATGTGCTTTTCATCAGCCGTCATATTTTTATCGCTATGTCCGTGCTTAGCATCATAATCAATATCTCTTTTTAAGTAAGAAATATGTGCAGCATCGTCTCTTTCAGCGGCGTGCACGTTGCTTTTTGTTACGGGAGTTTTTGAATGTCTTGCATTACCTGTGTAATGACCAAAGTGTCCTTGTTCCATAATGTGTTGTTTTTATATTAAAATCTACTGCAGCACCATCTTTTTCTAGCTGCTTTGCCTCTTTCGCCTGTCCAGCCTTTAGATCTACTACAAAAAGCTTTTTGTCTTTTATAAGCTTTTGTTCCAACTTTAACATCACACTTAGTTACAGCTGTTTTCAATTTACTGCCAGGATTTTGTTGTCTATATTTTCTAACTCCAGCGGCAGTCATACCAGCCCCTTCCTCTGTTGTTCTGTAATTTCTGCCCTTACCTTTAGTAGTTTTTCGAACTCTTAAAAAAGGTGATTGATTTTGCTCGTATGCCATACTACAATTATTACTTCTATTCCTTTAATTTTACCCACTTAGCAATTGTATACCCAATACTTATAAGTAAAAGTATTACTTTTAGCGTTACCTCTATGTGCGTCATGCTTATTGCTAATGTTATAGCGTTTGCTGCTAACAACTTGATGTCTCCAGTTGCCATATTATTTTCCTTTAGCTCTTTGTGTTATAGGCTTCATACTGTAGTCACAAGGGTATTTAGATACCTCCATGCCTGTAATACCAGAACTGCTGCCTTTTCCCATTGGAAAACCTTTTTTACTTAAAGGGCCATTCCAAACAGCACTGTCACCTACTTGACCATCAAGTTTAGGGTTGTTAATTATCATTTCTCTTTTATCCATGACTTAATATTTATTTATTGTTTATTTTATGATCTTTTAAAAAACTTTCCAACCTTCGGTCTAATAGTGTCTCTTACTGAGCCCTTTGGGTCTGGGTAATCTATTTTTTTACTTTTAGGTCTAGGTCTATCACTATATATTTCACTGTCACCTAAAGTAGTCATAAATTGACCTTTTTTGTCTTCTTGTATATCACTTATATTTTGAACATTGTAGCCTGTACCTAACGCTTCAAAATCTGATTCGTCAATTAAATCGCCTTTCTTATATTTTTTCCCATGCGTTGGCGTGTGAGCATGCATAGGAGAACCTAGATTCATTAAAGCTTGTCTTTGACCAGCTTGGCCATATATGTTTTCAGCTTTTAACTTTTCACCCGGTTTAAACGTAGCGCCTGGAGATTTATACGGATCAATCATTGCTTGCATGTCTACATTTCTAGCTTGATTAAGATCAGCTCCGACTATTGGTTGTGCTCCTAAAACATTTTGAGCTTGAGCTCCTGGCACTGCTTCTGGATTAATTGCCGCATATGGGTCTATTTGTTTTGCTGGTGATCCATTCATATTTATAGCTAATGAGTTATTTTTTGCTTGTTTATAAGGAGTTTGTAGCGCTTTTTTCCCGTCTATATATGTAACTGTTGATTCCATTTTTTTCAAACCACCTTTTGTACCACTAGTGCCATAAAGTGGATCTTTTTTAGCAACAGCTTTATATTGTTCAAAAGTCATATTGCCATATTTTTTGATATCTCTTTTGGCATATGCCTCTTTTAAACTTGTTTTACGTGTAGAGGGTGTCTGCACATATTTACTTATATTTTTTTGTTTAATTTCAAGCTCTCTACCTTTTGGGGTTAAGTCCATGCCTTTACTAGGCTTAATAACTGAGCTAATTTCTTGTATTTGTCTAGGCTCTGGCTTTTTACCCGGCATAGCGTTTATACCTTCAACGACCATTTTACTTCCCACATCAGTTAGCTTTTTACCAACTTCGGCGCCTACAATAGGTTGAATTACAGTAGATGGATGTCTATAAGTAGATGTGCTACCTTGAAATATTTCTATTTTTTTTAGTGGAGTGTTTTTACCAAAAGGTGCCTTTGATTTCATATTATCGATGTTTGTCGTTATTGACGTTTTTTATGGCGGTTATAAGTACTTTATCTGTATATGTTTTGCCTTTCATTATACTGTTTCTAGAACTTGTAGGTATATCTTCTTCGCCTAACATTATTCTATACATACGTAAAATAAGTTGTTTTGCTTTTAAAGAAAGTTTATATATACTGTATCTTTGTGTTGTTCTATTATAATTTCTAAAAACTATTACCCAGCCTTCTTTTACAAACTTATTCCAGCGTCTGTTATTCCAGCTATAAGAGTAAGTACCCATTTTAAAGTCTTGCTTAGTGAATAATCCCATACAATCAAAATACATAAGTAGCTCTAAATCAGCGTCGCTGAGATTATTATTTCTACAAGCCCACTTACGTATTATTCTGTAATGTTTTAATAGGTTTAACTCCCTAATGTCGCTAGCCTCTAAACGTCTCATAAAACAACAACTACATCTTGTATTTTTATAACTGTAAACTGTTCTTTATCAAACTCAATAATATGGCCAGCGTGGCGATCGTAGTATATTTGATCGCCTTGCTTTAAACCTTTTATATCTTCGCTTACTGAATTAACCTCAGCTTTAGTGTATCTTATATCTTCTCTGTCTTTTTTAACTAAAAGTAATCCGCCTTTAGTTTTTTCAGAAGTTACTTTTTCTGGTGTTATGATTATATTATTACCTATTGCCTTCATCAAGTCTTAAATTATTGATTACACAATCTGTTGATAATATAGTTGTAGCTACAGAAGCTGCGTTGCGAAGTGCACTTTTAGTAACTAATAAAGGATCTATAATTCCTGACTTAATCATATTTACCATATTTCCTGTAACCACATTAAGACCTCTACCTTTAGTTTTAGGCAAATCATACTCCAATATACCAGCATTGTTTAAAATGGTCTTAAAAGGCGCCTTAACGGCTTCTAGCAAAGCTTCTTCACCTTTAGACTTAGCACTGATACTGTTGGATGCATTTAACAAGGCAATTCCACCACCTGAAACAATACCTTCTTTAATCGCAGCTTTAGTAGCACAAATAGCATCTTCTACTCGATCTGTTTTTTCTTTTAATTCTATATCAGAATTAGCACCCACTTGAACAATCGCAATCTTAGCTGATAGTCTAGCTAATCTTTTTTCAAGGCGAATCAAGTTTCCAGGTGTTGTTGTTTCTGATAACTCTTCTTTAATTTGTTCTATAATATCAAGCACCTCTTGGCTTTGTTCTTCAACTTGTATTACAGTTTCTTTTTCTGTGGTTGTGGATTTTAAGCATTTACCTAAAAATTCAGGTTGAATTAAATCCATATCATCTCCAAGATCTTCGTTTACAACTGTAGCACCTGTTAACATTGCTAAGTCATCTAAAACTTCTCTTTTGTTTATTCCAAAAGTTGGAGCATTAATTACATTTACTTTTATATTACCTTTTGTTTTATTCATTGCTAATGTAGCTGCTACAGCGGGTTCCATATCTGCAACAATCAACAAAGGTATACTATTTTTTATAACATGCTCTAATACTGACTGTATTTGTCTAATATTTTCAATAGGTGATTCAACTAATAATACGGCCGCATCTTCAAGCTCAGCTGTTTTATTTAATTGATTTGTCATAAAGTGTTGATTGGTGATACCTTTTTCATATTGTATGCCATCAACTATTTCAACTTTAGTTTCTGCTTCAGCGGATGGTTCCATCATTACAACTCCGGTTTCACCTACAGCTCTAAAAGCATCACCAATTATTTTTCCTAATTCAGGATCGTTATTAGTAGATATAGTAGCTATTTGATCTATCATATCGCCTTTAACGTTTGTGCTGTTTTTTTCTAAGTAGGTAATTACTTTTTCTACAGCATTTTCAATACCTATTTTAAGGTCTCTTGAATTAATACTACTTTGAACTTTTTGTGCTTCTTTTAGTATAGCATGGGCCAATACCGTGGCTGTGGTTGTTCCATCACCCGCTTCTCTTACTGTTTTGCGTGCTGCTTCTTTCAAAAGTGTAGCACCCATATTTTCTACAGGATCTAATAAAACAATTGTATCTGCAACTGTTACACCATCTTTAGTAATTAATGGCTTACCTGTGCCATCTTCAAGTAGCACACATTTACCGCTAGCCCCTAATGTGGAGCTAACGGCTTTTGTGAGTTTGTTTATTCCTTCGAATACCTTATTTTGAGCTTCTTGTCCAAAATTAAGGTTTTTGACTATTAAGTCTGACATATTTAATTTGATTTAATTTAATTATTTAATTTTATTCAAAGGTCTTAACGACTTTTGGTCCGTCTAAAAAAGATACTTTTTTGCTAAAATGTTCTACTGATGAATCAATAGCTTTTTCAGCTCCTTCAATAGTTTCTCTACGGGTTACGTCGATCCAGGTGTCCTTATTGCTCAGATCCTGGTATTCGGTTTGATAAAATCCATTTGGCAGTTGAACTATCCTCCAATTTGACTTTTCTGATAGGTGTTTCCAAAGCTCAATGGTTTCTTCGGTTACTTGTGGTTGACTACTCCACGAATGAGTCCGGTAATAAAGTGTCATATGGTTTTGGTTTATATGTTAGTATGGTTTATATTATTACTTGTTTTTTGTTAAATTTCCAATAGTGCTAAATATTCTATGTTATTCCGTACTTTCCTTTTTGAGCATTATATTTAGCATCTAATTCGGCTGTTGTAAATGTAGTATCATATGCTCTTATTTCTCCTAATTCACCATAGCCGCCATAAGTACTACCTGGTTCGTTTAATAAATAAATATCACTATTACCAGTCCATTGAGGGCTAACGCTTCCTAAAGAAGTATTATTATAAGTAGCTGTATTAGGTTGATACCTGTGAAATTGAAAGTTATTTGTAGGGAAATTATAACTAGCTACAAACATAAACCAATCATTATTATTTACTGGGGCAACATACCCAGGATTTACATCAGCGTTTCCATTAGAATCATATACAAATGGATTAAACCCTTCAACAGAAGGATCGTAATATCTTATATACACTTGATTTGTTGTTGACCCAGTAGGCGTGGCTTTATGTATAACATTTAAACCATTAACGCTAGTAGGAATATTGGGTAATCTCATCCAATACAGCCACGTAATTACATTGCCTGAAGTCATGTTTAATCCACCCGAATGCACAGAATAAGGTATAGTAAAATAGTCTGCTCTAGTTGATAAATTTAAATAAGTAGCTCCATTTACAGTCCCAGTTGAAGGAACTGGAGTTGTTATAGTAGCATTATAACCATTGCCACTAACATCATACCACGTTGTTCCACTGCCTGTCCAAGAACTTGTATTATTAGCATCTAACCAAAGTATCTGATTAGGCTCTAATGGCGGAGCTACAGCTTCATCTTTTATCATATTCCACTTAAAGCCATCCCAATATTCTACTTTACCAGTAGTACTATTGAATATCATTTCACCTACAGCTATATTATTATTAGCCGCAAATCCAAAATTACCAGAACCTTCTGTAAACTGTAAAACAGTATCGCTGTTATGTGTAGATTCTGTATAAACTAAGCTACCTGTTGTTGTTATATTTAAAGATGATGATGTTGGATACCTTAAAATTACTATTCCAGATCCACCACTTCCGCCTTGGTAACTGGTTGATCCGCCTATAGCTCCGCCTCCACCTCCGGTATTAGGTGTACCGTCATTAGAAGGTAAACTTCCACTTCCAGAAGCGCCTCCACCATCTCCACCTGGATAGCCTCCTGATCTAGAATCACCTCCGCCACCTCCTGCATAAAAAGTAGGTGTACCTGTTATAGAGTTTGAAAGCCCATCTCCACCGTGCCCTTGGCCGTCGGTATTACCAGCTTCACTAGCACCACCGCCACCACCTCCTAAGTTTCCAGAAGAATTTCCTCCATTATATCCTTGACCTGGAGGAGAAGCTAGGCCTATTGTTGGATTGCTTCCACCAGCGGCACCGCCTCCTGAACCTCCATCAGAAGAAGGGCCGGTATTATTATCAGATGCACCACCTCCACCGCCGTAAGATATTATTGTATCAAAAACAGAATTACCTCCAACACCAGAAGTTATAACATTTTTTTGTCCACCAACTCCACCTTCTCCTACAGTTACGGTGTATAAATTTGAAGTTGTAATAGATATTGGAGTGCCGTTGTAGTTTGTTAAATATCCACCGGCACCACCTCCACCTCCATCAAAGTTTCCACCACCACCCCCTCCGGCAACCACTAAATATTCTACTTGTACAGTAGAAGTTGTAGGTGTTGGCCTTGTAGATGTAGTAAATACAGGTAACTGAGTAGCAGCAGTATTGTTGCTGCTTAAGTTAAATAATTCAGGCGTTGTTATCTTTGTCGACATGTATTATATTGTATTTGCGAATGCTAAGTAAATAAATGTTTTATTGAGCCCGTTTTGCGCTCCTTGAGTAGTTACTATCTGAAAACCATCTGAATTAAAATCCATTAGGCCCACCGCGCTATATTCAGCCATGTTACTATTAGCATCTAATCTAGCTGAGTTAGGGTTGGATGGATCTCTTTTGTTGTCTAGCATAGTCCAGTCACTTGTTTGATCAACCCCTTTTATCATAACAAAAGCAGGCTCAAAACCTAAAGTAACGATAGGACCAGTTGCGCTTCCATTTCCTACGTAGCTACCTACTTTACTATAATTAGGTTTAGAAGCAAAGCAGTAGTTTATGTAATCAGATGAATTGTTTGATGAATTATTTGTTATTGTTGTTGACGTTATGGAGGAAAAAGATCCGGCATTGGTTGTAAAGGTACCTGCTGAATTTAACATTAAATATTTTCCAGTTCCTACATCTTTATGGTAAACTAACCAACTCCAACCATTAGTAGTTAGCCCTTTGTTAATTATCATCTCCGGGGCTGTATCTAGACCATGCCCAAAAGTTATTTGCCCGCTTGTTCCACTTGTTTTAACAATACTAAATCCTAAATCATTGTTAGCAATTACAGTGCTTTCTGTGCTACCTTCAGTATTTTTACTTAAATAACCAGGTAAACCAAAAGTTACGTTTGAAGCGGTTCCATTATAATTGCCACTTAAATCATTTGCATTTTCACCTAAAGGATAAGCGGCAATACAGCTAGCACCAGCTGGATAATTTAAAACATTATTATCCGCCGCTGTTTCGTTATACAATTCAGTTACTTGAGATGCAGATAGAGCGCTAGTAAAAACTCTTACTTGGTTTATAATACCGTTTGCATAATTATTAGAAACATTTCTTTTTCCAATATAAAAACTTGGGTTTGTATTATATACTATATTAAATTGACTGCCTTGTGATGGTGATGATGACGCGGAAGAGCCATTAACATATATGCTCGCACCTGAAGAAGTCTTAGTAGCCACAACATGATACCATTTTCCTTGCTCTAAAACAACATTGTTACTTATACTGTTTGATGTATTAGGAGATGAAGAGATAATCCAATATAAATACATTTTATTATCGCTACCTTGATAAACCATCCATCCATAAGCTATACCTCCAGTTTCGTCATAAAGCCCACCCATAGGTACTTGAAACGTATTCATGAGATCTGGTTTCCACCAAAAAGAAACACTAAAATTATTAGCTAAGGCAGTTTTAGAAATTGATGATTGAATACTACCACTTCCATTAAAATCAGCAGAATTATTTGCTGCTGGTGCTTTAAAACACCAACCAACATATGTTTGAGAAGATGAGTTAAAAAAAGAATAAGTTTGGTTAGTGCCTTCTGAGCCTGTAAAACCATCACTATCAAAAGAAGTAAGCTGACCGTATGTGGTAGATGTAGTTTCCGCTGTCGTACCGTCTGAAGCTAAATATCTTCCTATTCCTCTAACAGAATCATATAATGTATGATTTTGAGCTTGCCTTGCTTTAGCCCATATTAAGTCTGGTTTAAATCCTACTCCTGCTATTGACCTTGTAGAAGCGCCGTCTCCAGACCAAATAACAGTATTAAAACTTGTGTTTAATTCGTTTTCAAAGTATCTCCAATTAGTGCCATTGTAATGGGTTATAGCGCTTGTTGATCCTTTACTTGATTGAGTAGTATCGTTTCTAACCATACCAGTAACTCCAGTTGGCTGATTTGAGCTAGTTCCACTGGGTATTTTTAATCCCTCTTTTGTAAAAGGTTTATCAAAATCTGTTACAGGCGTTGTTACTTTAGTGCCGCTAAAAGGTGGGATTGGTGGGGTTGTAAAAGTTATTGTTCCTGTACCTACTGTTGTAAAGCTAAGTATAGTATCTGTGCCGTCTGTAGTTTCTGTTGGTGTTATTCCAGTTGTTGTATAATTAGCATCAGCTGTAGCGTATCTGAGTATAACAATTCCATCTCCACCGGCACCGCTATTTCCAACTAGATTACCAGCAGACGTGAGACCACTAGCACCACCACCACTTCCAGTATTAGTAGCTCCGTCAGTTGCTACTGTAATAGTAGGCTGATCGAAACCCCCATTTCCACCAACGCTACTTCCTCCGGTTCCAGCAGCTGAGGTGCCTTGGGTGTAATACCAAGAACCGCCACCACCTCCACCGGCATAATATGGTGCTGGGCTAATTCCAGTTATCGCATTTTGAACACCGTTTCCTCCGTCACCTGCTAAAGTCCAAGAAGGGGCATTTGCGCCTGCAGAACCGGCTCCTCCGCCGCCGCCCCCTGAATACCGTGTTGATGTAGCACCTCTAGTATGGTTACCGCCGTTGTTACCTTGTGATGGCGTTGTTGCGGGTGTATTTCCATTTCCAGGAATTCCGCCTCCACTATCGTGTGCTCCAGCTCCTCCACCAGAGCCACCAGAAACTCCGTCTCCTGCTCCTGTTGCGCTTCCTTGGCCTCCTCCGCCACCACCTCCTGCGGTAGTTATATTATTAAAAATAGAATTTGCGCCGCTAGCTCCCACTGCACTAGTTGAACCAGTTGCACCTGCTCCTACGGTAACAGAATATGCTGTTGATATACTTAAGGACATAGAGCCACCTGGGAAATTAGTTAAAAGACCACCCGCGCCGCCGCCTCCTACATGACCCCCGGCACCACCACCAGCGACTACTAAATAATTTATATTAAAATTTGCCATATTAGCTAAATGTTATTGTTCCTGTTCCTGAAGTAAATGATTCTATTTTGTAACCTGCTACTGTGGTTGAGTCTACTGCGCTTATTAAAGAACCTGTTGTTGTTGTTGAAAAAGAATTTGGGTATCTAAGTATTATAACACCATCACCCCCCTCTTTTCCTGCACCGCCACCTCCACCGGTATTTGCAGCGCCTGCAGTATTATTAGATATTGAAGTAGTGGTAGCATTCCACGAACCTCCATTTCCTCCACCTCCGGTTCCACCAGAGCCCCAGCTGCCAGATACATTATATCTTACTCCTCCGCCTCCGCCGGCATAATAATTTCCACTTCCACCTATTATGTTAACTTCTAAACCTGCGCCACCGTTTCCAGCCGCAAGAGATGTAGCATTAGAACCTACTGCTCCTGCGCCGCCGCCACCACCACCCATATAGTTGGGATCTGAGTATGTACCGCTGCCTCCGTTATTTCCCTGACTAGGTGTTGTAGGGGGTGTGTTTCCTGCACCTCCTGATGCATCTGTTGGGCCATCAGAACCGCCTCCTCCTGAGCCACCATCTGATGCCGCACCTGCGCCTGAACCGGAATTATTACCACCGTAACCACCGCCTGCAGCTGTTATTGTTGATATGCCTGTTCCAGAAATAGATGAATCACTTCCTTGAGCTCCGTATCCGCTATAATTATTACCTGA
>NZQM01000013.1 GCA_002695905.1 Parvibaculum sp. | reverse complement strand
GGTTGCACCGGCCAAAACCAGGAGCCCCGACATATCAGGTCCAAAACGCGTGGCATAGGCTGTTGCCACAGCGCCGCCCCAGGAATGCCCAAGCATCACGGGTCGCTTAACACCCAATTTCTTCAGCGCCGCATGGATCAAAGCTGCCTGGCGTGCCGGGTCATGCGCATCAGCGATATCCGGACGCGCGCTCCATCCATGGCCCGGTCTGTCAAACGCCAGTACGCGATGGGTTTTGGCTAATTCTGGAAGAATGCTGGCTTCAAAGTCACGAAGATTTCCGCTCGCCCCATGAATGAGAACGATAGGCGCTTTAGTCTCACCCGCCAGATCATCGGGACCCACATCGACATAGTGCAAATCCACACCGTCAACAGAGACAAGATGCCCATGCCGCCCAAAGCGGCGCTCCGTGCACTGGACGCTAAACCATGCAAATCCCAGCAAGGCTAAAACTGCGCTCAAAATCCAAATCAATTGTTAGATTCCCCGGCCTTCTATTTCCACGGTCAGGCGACTCTCCGCCTCACCAGCCCCTTCAAGAAATGGATAGACCGCCAGAACGCGGCGATAGGCATCAAGGGCGCCTTCCTTATCGCCTAAGTCTTCCAGGACCAAAGCAAGACCTGCGATGGCACCAAAATGCCGAGGCTCAAGCGCCAGCGTCGCTTCCAGGTCCCCCAACGCGCTTGCATAATCATCGCGCAAAAAATGAACCGTCGCACGCTTATTCCAGCCTTCAGAATATCCCGGCGCGAGATCGACAACTTCATCCAGAAAGGTCAGTGAATCTTCGTAATTCCCAGCCGCCAAAGCCTGCAGCGCCCGGTCCATCAAGAGATCGACACTGATGCTCCCGGATCGGTTCCAGACATCCCAGATCAGATCTTCTACGACCTTTGCATCTTCAGGCGTCTTTGATTGCGCCAACTGGCTGAAAAGGCGATCTAGCCTGACAGACGCTGCAGTGGCGGGTGTCACGTCGATCTCAGCGACACTGGGAGCTTCAGCAGCATGCACCAAAGGGACAAGGGCCGAACTGGTCAGTCCAATGAACAAGAATAAAGGGGCGCGTTGGAGTTCCATGCTTTTCAAGATAGAGTGCAAGACAAATTCCGCAAGCGCTCAAAATCACACTTGCGCGAGGTCTATGCGTTCAAATCCTCACGCACGCACCCATCAAATGTCGTGATGTAGTCGGGTCCGAGAAGCCGAGATGGTGTTTGAAAACCGGGCTTTGCCTCGCCTGCCAGCACCCGCTGAACAATGTCGAGACCGGTCTGAATGGTGAGCGAATAACCCTCTGGGGTCCGAAGACGGGAAACAACCTTCTCTCCGGCTTCGTTGCTAGCCTCCCCAATCAGAACACTGGAGCCCGCTGCACGTTCCTGCTCCGTCGGCCCATCAGGTTCAGAATCAACTCTTGCTTTGAGCCGACGCTGCATGAACCCCCGACTCAAAATGAAGCGCATAAAACCGCCCATGCCTGCCATCTGCTGCAGCTGAGGACTTGCTTCAAAATAGACGGTGATGTTGGGAATACCGGTGGAATGGTAGGCCGTGGAGACATCACCCCAGCCAACACCGACCGACGGTTTGTTGCCATCTCCAAAATTCATGTCTCGTTGGGGCGCAGTCCCCAGCGAAACGATCCGGCCTTCCCGACGCACCCGGGTGCCCGCGCCGATGCTCTCAATCATTGTCTTGGATGTGCCCCGCGATGCCGTTCCTATCCCTGAAATGCCGAGCACAAGGTCCGTAGCATCAGGCAGCCGACGCTTCATATGCGCAGCCAGGCAATCACTCGGCACCACGTCAAAGCCGACACCGGGCATAATCATGATGCCGACTTCTTTTGCCGCCTCGTCCCGACGCGCGCAGGCTTCGAAGACACTTATCTCACCCGTGATGTCCAGATAATGGGTTCCGGTCCGGAGACAAGCATCAACCATGGGCTTTGACGTGGCAGAAAAAGGCCCCGCCCCATGCAGGACCACATCAACATCGTCCAGTGCCTCGTCAAGAGCTTTGCGATCTGAAAGGTCAAAAGCACGAAACTTTGCATCATATTGGTTGGCGAGACTTTTGAGCTTTGCCTCACTTCGCCCCGCAATAATCGGAGACAGGCCCTTGTCGCGAGCCAAGCGCGCCAACAGTCTACCAGTATACCCTGTCGCACCGTAGATCATGAACCGGTCAGTCATCTCACCTGTTCTCTCTGCTATCATGGTCTGGACGTGTACTCTTGACCATCAACGGCTCTGAAGCAAGCCAAGGACTTCCAGTTCATCCCTAACTGCTTTCGCGTTGGTAAACCGAATGCCATGCAGCCCCAAACGATCCGCTGTCTCAATGTTTTCACTCAAATCGTCAACAAAGACCGCTTGCTCCGGCCGCAAACCAAACTGCTTAAGCGCATGGTCGTATATGTCATCATTGGGTTTATGCATCTGCACCTGGCCCGACACGACAATATCGACGAAATGGTCCAGAAAATCGTAAGCCTGTGGCGCACTAACCGGAGGGCGAGGCGGCCAGGTTTGGTGCGGCCAGTTGGTCAGGCCGTAGAGCGGCACATCAGCCTCGACCAAGCCATGCAGCACCTCAACCGTCTCAATCAGGGGCCCCCGCAAAAACTCATGCCATCGGTGCTCAAACACCTCAATCAAATGCACCATCTCAGGCTCTTGGGTCTTCAGCGGCGCTAACGCGTCGGTGAATGAATCTCGCGAGTCATGAGCGGCGTGGTGCATGCGAGGAAACAGCCCCGCAAAAAACATCGCCTGTTCCTGATTATCCGCAAAATGATGCTGATAAACTGCTTGCGGGTTCCAATCGATCAGCACATTGCCCATGTCAAAAATTACAGCATCACGCATCAGCCCGCTCCAAATACACCGAGCTCGTCGAGATGATTTTCCAAGCCCGCAGCATCCGTGAAGTGATGCGAAACCATGCCAAGCTCTGTTGCGGCATTCGCATTTATCAAAGTGTCGTCCACATAAAGCGTACGTGCCGGGTCTGTTCCCATGCGCCCAACCGCACGCCGATAAATTTCCAGGTCCGGCTTGCAAATTTTCTCATCTCCCGAAATCACGACGGTCTTCAGTCGGGCAACTGGCGGAAAAGCTTCCGTGAGCAACGGATAGATGGATGAGGGCATGTTGGTGAGCCCATGAAACTCAAGACCTGCGCTCTCCGCACGGTCCATGAGCGTGCTCACGCCGTCGACTTCCCCAGGCGACATTTCAAGATAGCGCGCGCCCCAAAGGTCAATGAGCTCTGCGTGGTCTGGGTGAGCTTCTTTTAGAAGCGCTGCGTTCTCCTCAAACGAGGTTCCCTGATCATGGGCCGAATGCCACTCCAGAGTGCACACATCCCCCAGAAAGCGCTCCACCGCCTCTTCGTCAGGCAAGAGCTTGCGATAAAGATTCTTTGGGTCCCATTGAACCAACACATTGCCTACATCAAACAGAATGGCATCAATCATCGCCATAAAGCGGCCCCCCATACTCTCTAAGTTCTAAGACTTGAAAAAAGACAAAATAAAAGGCCGCCTCCCAAAGGAGCAGCCTCTTAAAGATACTTTCCATCTTCGATCAAATTAAGGCGCAAAGATCTGTTCGAGCGGGATACCCAGCCCAAAGCTCTGCTTAGCTCAAGTTTTTGATCAACCCTGGCGCGCTTTAAAGCGACGGTTTGTCTTATTAATCACGTAAAGACGGCCTTTGCGACGGACCAAACGGTTGTCCCGATGGCGATCCCGGAGCGATTTCAACGAGTTACGGACTTTCATAAGGCTCTACCTTGGGCTCGGTCGGGATAAGCGGGTGCCTTGCAGCCCCGAACATATCGCCGGTAAATGTCTGAAATTTGGCCGGAAACTAAGCCCCTGAAGCGCCCCTGTCAACAGCCCGTTCAAAGCCCCATATCCCAATCAACCATGAACCTTTGGATCACTTTACAAGGACCCGTCCAGGCCATAGGACTGAGCCCAACCGAAAATGACGCTGGCGCCACTTTTACCCCCTAAAAATGGAGCGCACATGCCCAGCACAACTCAAGAGATCACCCATGAGCGAAGAAGAATACGAGAATCAGGGCCCAGACATTCCACCTCTCCCGGCAGAAGACTTCATCACCCATGAGCCCCGCTGGTTTCAGGATGTATTGGCAGAAACACCAGAAACCCGCTGGGTAGAATCAGAAGGCACACAAATCCACTACCGGAAATGGGCCTCGAAAGCTGAAAACCGCCCTGGTCTGCTCCTGGTGCACGGCAATGGCGCCCATGCGCGCTGGTTTGATTTCATCGCGCCCCTTCTCACCGATCGCTACGAAGTCGCCTCCATCGACCTGCCCGGCATGGGGGACAGCCATTGGCGGGATGAATACACCCGCGAAACCTATGCCCATGCGATCAAGACCGTGGCATTTGACGCGGGCCTTGGCCCAAGGCCCGTCATCGTGGGGCACAGTTTTGGCGGCTTCGTCACGCTCATTACCGGCGCTCTTTATGGCGCAGAGCTCGGTGGCGTGATTCTAGCGGACTTCAAAGTCCGCCCGAAACACGACGCGGTGGAGTGGTTCCTGGGAGATGCGCCCCGGCGGCCGACGCGAATCTATCCAGACCTGGAGACGGCTCTTGGTCGCTTTCGCCTCGCCCCACTTCAGGAATGCGCCAACAAGTTCATTACAGACTATATCGGCAAGCATTCACTCCGAGAGGTTACAGTCGGTGAGAATGAAGGCCGCCGCCCCTCAGACGAAAATGGCTGGAGCTGGAAGTTCGACCCCTTCGCCTTCAATGGCCTGCGCATGGGTGGGGAAGAGCATGAAGACATGTTCAAAAACCTCGCTTGCCCTGTCGGGGTCATGTATGGCGACATCTCAAAAGACCACGACCTTGAGACCATGGCCTTTATGCGGGGACTGCGCCCTGAAGCGCCAATTTTCACTGTCCCCTTTGCTCAGCATCACATCATGCTAGATCAGCCGGTCGCCTTTGCATCCGCAGTGGGCACTTTGATGGCGGATTGGGAAGCCAAGGGCGCTCTCTCCGCAAAGAGCACACAAAGCACAGCTGCCGCTTGACACAACACTGATGTCACCCTGGCCTCCGAGCCGCGGTCCATAGTGAATCAAACCAGGCTGAGACACCCTGTGGATCCTAGATCAAATCCGGGAGGACGGCCGAGTACAGATCGTCCCGTCAGATCAGCCCTAGTCTCCTCAAATTCGCGGTTTCAATGGGGATGAAGCTCTGCGTCTTCATCCTCTTCAACATTCGCCTGAATGCGCCGTACCATGGGATGGAACATCGCCATCAGCAGAATGATGACCATAAGGCCCATGGCGAAAATGAATGGGGCCTGCGGCATCACTTCCAGGAGTGGCACCCCGATGAAGGGGTTGAGGATGTGGCCCGTCGCTGCCGTAGATCCAATGAGACCTGCGATAGCCCCCTGATCGCGCGGTGATACGGAAAGAGAAGCGCCCGCCATCAAGCCTGGACGCAAAAGACCAAAGCCAACACCGGCCATAGCCAGCGCCGAAACAAACATGCCATAGGAATTCGCAATGATCAGAAGGCCGAACGAGCCGATCATGACCGCCGCTCCTATCCGCAACAGGAACTGAACGGACAAGTCGAACCTCTGAATCAGGACCATCTGCGCGAAAATGGTCGCCATGGCCATGGCCATCAGACCAACACTGACCAGCTGGGTCGCCTCATCCCCTTCTACATTGAACGTGTCCATATAGTAGAAGGCGACCAGTTGCATGGTGATGGACTGCCCAAGCGACAGAACCACACCCAGCACCAGCCAGGGCAGCACACGCGGGTCGGTAAGTTTCAATCTGCGGCGCTGTTTTTGCTTTTCCGCCAGCTTTTTGCGCGGTGTCGTGCGCTCAGGCAATAAGAGCCAGATGAAAAAGGCGCCACCAAAAGCGAGCGCAGAAACCGCAAAGAAGGGTGCCAGGATATGGAAAGTCGCCAGCGCGGCCGCAAAGCCAGGCCCAACAACCGTCCCCATGCCAAAGGCCGCCCCAATGGAAGCCACACCAGATGCTCGTTCAGCGCGGCTGGTCCGGTCTGCCACATAGGCCTGTGAAGCTGGCATTGTCCCTGACCCGAAGGTCCCGAAAATAGCGCGAACAGAAATTAGAAGCGGGAACATGAGCGCCAGGGAGACCCAGCCCCAAAGGCCAACCATAACCACAAGGGCAAAGCCGAGCGTCGAAACCCCAAAGCCTATGAGTCCCATCAGAATGATGGGTTTGCGGCCAACAAGATCAGATCGTGTTCCCCAGAAAGCACTGGTCAGTGTCCAAAGCAGGGCCGAGAGCGAGAAGATCATGGTCGTCTCGAACTCGCTCATGCCAAGTTCACGCGCGATCGGCGGCAGCACAGCGAAAAACAGCGACTGCCCCATGCCCAGCGACAAAAGACACACAAACAGGACACCAAAAGCCCGTTTGCGTTCCTCCGGTGTCGTTGCCTTCAACGCAGGAAGATCGTCATCTTCTTGCATCTCGCTCTCTGAATTTCCGGCCATACCCCAGCCCAAAAGAAAACGCGCCCACCGAGCAGAAATGCCGGGGCGCGCCCTTCATGTAAGCGAGTTTGGCGCAAACGCCAATGGGGAACGTGAAAAAACCCTGTTGCTTAGGCTGGACGGCGCTTTGCATACATCTCATTGATCCAGCGGGTCCCCGGATGATCTTTCCACCGATCCATCCAGGCACGGGTCGTGTTGAACATCGGCTCTGGGCGCTTCATATCCGGGTGATCCGGATTCGCCGTGATTGAGAGGAGCGCTGCAACGGCCAAATCTGCGACTGAAAACTGCCCCGCCCCACAAGATAGCCTCCGGCGGACTTCCGGCCGCGAAAAACGCAAACGGCATTTCCAAGCGATGTTATCCGCTCAGGCGTGAAACCGGCAAAAGACGCGGACACAAAAAAATCCTGGAACTCGCTCACGAATATGA
Source organism: Parvibaculum sp. (assembly GCA_002695905.1). GTDB lineage: Bacteria > Pseudomonadota > Alphaproteobacteria > Parvibaculales > Parvibaculaceae > Mf105b01. Next base: position 9,495 of record NZQM01000013.1, on the reverse strand, counting down.
CCGAACACGAACCGGCACCACGCCAAAACCAGGCTCACGTCCGACCCAGGAAGCATTGGCTGCAGTGGTTCTGAGCATTGGCGGCTTCTCCATAGCCCGCGCCACGAACGACGATGATCTGTCAAAGGCCCTGCTTGACGCAGCGCGTAACAAGGCTCTGGAGCTTCTCAAATAGACATACGAAAAGTACCTGTTCCCCAAGATTGACTCAGGTGCCCTCTCCCCTACTCTCCTTCGCAATCAAAATTTTTCAGGGAGAAACCCATGAAACTGGGATTAGGTGCGAAACATGAGGCCTTCAGGCAGGAAGTGAGAAGCTTCCTCGCAGACGCCATGACGGATGATCTGAAACAGGCCGGTGCTGGCATGACCAGCGTCTATTCAGATTATGAAACGACCCTGAAATGGCACAAGAAGCTCCACGCACAAGGCTGGGTCGCCCCTGGCTGGCCCGTCGAGCATGGCGGCACCGGCTGGGACATTGTTGAACGCTATATCTGGCAAAGTGAGTGCGCCGCTGCAGAGACGCCGAGCCTCTCTCCCATGGGCGTCGGCATGTGTGGCCCGGTTCTGATCGGACACGGCAATCAGGAACAGAAAGACTATTTCCTGCCACGTATTCTTTCCGGCGATGACTGGTGGTGCCAGGGCTATTCCGAACCGGGCTCGGGGTCGGACCTTGCCAGCCTGCAAATGGCGGCAGTGGAAGACGGCGACGATTTCATCTGCAACGGCACCAAAATCTGGACGACCCATGCGCAGCACGCAAACTGGATTTTTTGTCTTGTGCGCACCGATAATTCGGACATCCCTCAGCGCGGCATCACTTTCCTGCTGATCGACATGACCACCCCGGGCATCACCGTCGACCCCATCGTGATGCTCACCGGCGAACATATTCAAAACCAGATCTTCTTTGAGGACGTCCGCGTTCCAAAGAAGAATGCCGTCGGCAAAATTGGGGACGGCTGGACGGTGGCGAAATATCTCCTGCAATTCGAGCGCGGAAATGCCTACGCGCCAAAACTGCACGGTCACCTCAATAAAGTAAGAACCATGGCCGCGACAGAGAGCGGTCGCGACGGGTCTGCGCTCATCTCAAACCCAGAATTCCGGGCGAAACTGGATCAGGCGGAGATCGACATTACCGCTATCGAGTTCACCGAGCACCGCGTCCTCTCAGAACTGTCCCAGGGCGGAGCACCAGGGGCCGCAAGCTCCATGCTCAAGACCCGCGGAACGGAAATGAGCAATCGGATCACGGAACTCGCCGTTGAAGCCATGCATCACTATATAGCCCCCTTCCAACCGCACATGACGAGCCCCGGTGGGCCGGTCCTCGAGGCTCCCGCAGTGAGCGCCAACGAAACGGCGATTGGACCGGACTATGGAACGACCGTCATGCCTAAATATTTGAATGATCGTGCCGGCCCCATCTATGCAGGGTCGAACGAGATTCAGCGCAACATCATGGCAAAGGCCGTCTTAGGGTTATGAGCGCAATGGTCAGCGTTCAAATCAGAACGTCGATCACCCGCTCCATCAGCGCCCCACCGACCCAGGAGATCACAGGGATCGCCAGGTAAAATGAAAACGTGCCGAGCGTCGGCAGATCAATCGGCCATTCGGATGTTTTCTCCAGACGCGCTTCATAGGCGACCAAACCCGTCAATCGATGCGCTGCGTCGTTGGATGTTGTCGGGTTCGTGCCATGCAACACCTCGTCGCGAAACTTGGCGATGGATGTTCGCACAGCGCGAAGCTCGTCCTTCTTAGCAGCTGAGATTTTCCGGTGAATGCCGGTGAGAGGTGCGACCAAAGCGAGGCAGGCAACAACCATGATGGCGACCACAAAGGGAAGGATGCCAGCAGGACTGACCGCGTCATTTAAAAACAGGAGCAGACAGAGGGACGTCCCCACAATCCACAAAAGAGATCGGCGCAGCGCCGCACGGGTAAAGGGCGCCAATCGTTCAGGGTGAAGAAGGTCAATTTGGAGTGAGGCATTGCGTGTTTCACGGCTAAACCGATCCTCCACAATCGTGTAATAAACCCCCTTGCCTATAAGTGCGAAGTTTAGGGGCACGAACACTAGGAACCAGGGATATTGTTCAGGCTCATTAAGCCCAAATAGATCAGTGGCACCAGGAATATTGTTCACAACAATCGCTAGACCGATTGTGAAAAAGACGATGGCAAATACACGTCCTCGGAATATTTTCGCCCGCAAGGTGGTCACCCAATCATCCATTAGATCGTCCTGGTCCCGGCCAATCACCAGGGCAATTTCCCTTAAATCTCTCACATCATGTGCAAGCGCGATCGATGAGGCACTAATGCCAAATCCGGTCAATAGCCAAGTGACAAAAGCCGCCCACGTGTAGGGGTCCATCCCCAAAGTTCGATCCAGATCTGGAACGGCGACGCTGTATATGAGGGCGTAAATGCCAAACCCCTGAGCAAGCCCAAGAAAAGACAGAAACGAAACCACTGCGACGATCACGCCAGACCACCAAGCAAACGCACCAGCTTCTGGTCCCAATAGAACAGAAATCTGTCCGGCAAATCTGAAATTGCCGATGACGCCATCCATCCCCCCAACGCGTTGCATCACATGGTATTAGGGCATAGGCAATCTGTCTTGAAATTCATAAAGACCATCTCCGCTGTTCACCCAGGCCGGAGAGCATGCTATCTCGTTGGCAACAAATTTTGGGGTGGTTCCATGGATCTTGATATTGCGCTCGACACGCGCCGCTCTGTGCGCGCCTTTAAAAACACACCTGTGCCCAAAGAATTGGTGGAAGAGCTGCTGCTCCAAGCCTCCAGGTCACCCTCTGGCACCAATGTTCAGCCGTGGAAGGTCTATATCGCCATGGGCAAAACACGCGACCGCCTATCGGAAGCGTTGCTGGCCTATCGCGAGACGAGCCCGGAAGCTAGCGGCAAGGAATGGCCCTCCAACAGCAAGCGCATCGAGCCCTACATTTCCCGCATGCGGAATTTGGGCAAAGACATGTACACGCTGCTCGAAATTCCCAAAGGCGACAAACAAGCCAACTGGAACCAATGGGGCCGAAATTACAAGTTCTTCGACGCTCCCGTCGGCCTCATCTTCACCATCGACAAGGACCTGGACCGCACAAGCTGGCTCGACATTGGCATGTTTATGCAAACCCTTATGCTCTCGGCCACCGCGAGAGGCCTAGATACATGCGCGCAGGGCGCCTGGAATCAATTCTGGAAGGTGACGAAAGACGTTCTCGACATTCCAGATGAAGAATATGTCGTCTGCGGCATGTCGCTCGGTTATGCCGACGAAACGGCATCAGTAAACACACTGGTTGCGGAGCGCGAACCTCTCTCTTCCTTCGCTTTCTTTAAGTAACGCTGCGACACCCTACGTCCAGCATCGGCACGACACATCGTGTCGCTTGCCTGTTTGCCAAACACACCCTGCCCGCTATGCTCCCGCCAACAAAAAACCAGACCATAGGGAGCAGTGACATGGCTGAATTCAAGCGCCCGTTGCCAGAACCAACCCCGGAGACGGAACATTTTTGGGAAGGGTGTCGTTCGGGCGAACTTCGCCTGCAATCATGCGATGAGTGCTCAAAAAGCTATTTCCCGCCGCGCCCCTTTTGCCCAGCCTGCGGCTCGCGCAATGTGACAGTGAAAACAGCCAGCGGCAAAGCCACGCTCTATTCCTATGTCATCAATCACAGACCCCGCCCGGACTTTGGCGACGAACCGCATTCCATCGCCGTGGTTGAGCTCGCTGAGGGGCCACGGATGATGACCAACATCGTCGATTGCCCGCAAACCCCAGAGGCTCTTGTCTTGGATATGCCGCTAGAAGTCACCTTCGAGAAAGCAAGCGACACGGTCAGCTTGCCGAAGTTTAAGCCAGCGGGAGCGTGAGACACATGAAACAAAAATCAATTGCCATTGTCGGGGCGGCGGAAACCACTGAACTCGGCAAAATCCCAGACATGTCTCAGATCGCGCTTCATGCGGACGCCGCGCTCAATGCCATGGCCGACGCTGGGTTGAAGCCCTCCGACATTGATGGTGTTGCCACAGCAGGAGAAAGCCCAACCGAAACCGCGCACTATCTGGGCATTACGCCAAAATGGGTGGACGGGACGAGCGTCGGCGGCTGTTCCTTCATGCTCCACGTACGCCACGCAGCGGCGGCCATCAATGAAGGCCTCTGTTCAACAGTGCTCATCACCCATGCGGAGTCGGGTCGAAGCCGCGTCGGCGCCAGGCGCTTTGCCCGCTCTCCTCAAAGCCTCCAGGGACAGTTTGAATTGCCCTATGGCGTCACCAACCCGCCTACCATGTTCACCATTCCGGTGCTGCGCTACATGAAAGAACAGGGAGTGACAGAGGAACAACTCGCCAATGTTGCGGTTGTTCAGCGGGAATGGGCGGCGATGAATCCGCGCGCAAGCTTTAGAGACCCAATCACTGTCGATGATGTTCTGAACAGCCGCATGATCGCCTACCCGTTCCGGCTCCTTATGTGCTGTCTAGTCACCGATGGCGGCGGCGCGCTCATTCTCACTAACGCTGATCGCGCAAAGGACATGCCACAGAAACCGGTTTACATCTTGGGCACAGGCGAAAGTGTCGAAACCCCCATGATCAGTCAAATGGAAGACTTTACATCGTCCAAGGCCTTCCGAGTCTCAGGAACACAAGCGTTTACTGAAGCAGGCATCACCCACAATGATGTTGACCATCTCATGATTTATGACGCCTTCGCGCATCTACCGTTTTATGGGCTTGAGGATTTGGGGTTCTGCAAACCTGGAGAGGCAGCAGACTTCATCTGGGAGCGCAACACAGCACCTGGTGGCAAACTGCCACTGAACACCAATGGCGGCGGCCTCTCCTATATGCACTCCGGCATGTACGGCATGTATGCACTCCAGGAAAGTGTGCGCCAGCTGCGCGGAAGCGCACCGGCACAGGTCGACGGTGCCAAAATCTCCGTGTCCCACGGTGTCGGCGGCATGTTCGGCGCCTCAGGGACCATCATCTTCTCAAACGAAGCGCCCTAAAAGCATTTCCAGCTGAAGTGGTCCCGGTTCAGCGTCCGGAAATGCGACACAAGGGAACCGCAACATCAAAGAGGCCGCGTCTGTGTCTGACCCGGCCTCTCTTAGTTTCCAGTGCTGAGATTTTATCGGCGGGTAATCCGACGACGCAGCTCCTGCGGAACGAACGACGACTCGATCAGATCGTTCGCCGCAAAATCAATGCCCTTTTCTTCGTTCTTCAAATTCTGCACGACATAGCGACCCTCGATCAGATCGTAGACCACATCGGATGCGTTAAAGCAGGTTGGCACATCATAATACTGCATCAGATGTGCTTCCTGTACCCGCCAGAGACCACCGCGTGCATCGTAGAGATTGCTCGAGGCGAGGTTCCAACTGTCTTCATCAAAGTAATTTGTACGCCTGGAATAAACGTGCCGGGTCGTTGGTTTCAATGTCGCCTCAACAGCCCAAACACGGTGCCGTTCGTAGCGCACATAATCCTGATTGAGGTGCCCGGCTTGCACAACATCCTCATATGTCAGGCTCGGTGAACTCAGCCGATAGGAGTTATACGCAATATACTTCTCTTCTTTGCCGAGCAGCGTCCAGTCATAGCGATCAGGCGGGCCGGAGAACATGTCGAAATTGTCAGCGGTCGACATGGCATCAGAATAAATCTGGGGGCTGTCATAGGAGACCGCCGTCGTGCGCTGCACGTTGGGCGCTGACTCCGTGCGACCGACGGTGTACTGCCAGGATTTCCGCTCCGCAATATTTGGGTCAATGGTTTCGTGAACCAGAAGAAGCTGACCGGCACGACGCGGCGGACTCAATGTTTCCTGGATATACTTCAAAGAAATATTGTTCAACTCATCAATCGACCCAAGTGCTGGATCTGCATATGAGAACACCAGCTCATCTTGCACGCGAATAGGTGTAAACGACCCGGCACGTGAAGGCGCAGCCGATGCGAACGTGCGACGCACTTTATGTCCGCGGAATCTAAGGTTGTGGTTCCAAACAAGCTCAACACCGCTTTGCGGAATAGGGAATGGCACCCCGAGCACAACACCTGAAAGCTGCCGACCATCATCTGAGATAGTGCCGTTAACAGCATTGGCTCGGGTCGCGTCGTAGACACTATCGGGAAACGAACAGGTTCTGCGCGTTTCATACACGTCCATTTTATAGGACGGATAACGGTCGAACATGGCGCGCTGCCCATCGGTCAGAAGCAATGCATGGTCTTCTGCATTCGCGCTCATTATTGTCGCGACAGGAGCATCATTAGGGAAGGGATCAGGATAATGCCCCCCGACAAAAGCGACTCCCTCTGGCACCGCCGTTAACCCTCCATCCCACACTGGAATAGATCCATCCGCATTTCCCGACTTTTCAGCACCAATAGGCGTTAGGTCCTGCCCCAACCTCGCGGCCTCGGATTCAGGCACACCTGCGACGGCAGCGCCGGACCAACAAAGGCCGACCACTAAAGAAACACTTAAAACCTTCACAACACTCTCCCCCAACAGATAAATATGTTTTACTAAGAGTGCCTCAGTGCGCTGACATTGACCAGTCACAAATTGGCCGGTTTACCAGGGCGTTTTGACGGTGCTGCACTTTCGAGTGCTGGGGAGGGGACCGAGTGAAATTTGTTGAGTTAGCAGTCTTCAAGCTGCGATTGGTAATCTTGTTGGCCCTCGCGGCGTTCACAATTGCGATGGGAGTCTACGCAACTCAGTTGCGCATGGACGCTGGATTTTTCAAGCAGATCCCTACGGAACATCCCTATATCCAGACATTCTTTGAATATCAGGACGAGGTGCCAGGCGCCAATCTGGTGCTCGTCGCTGTCCGCGCTGAGAGTGGGGATATTTGGCAACCAGATTTCTTGAAAACGTTGCACGCCGTGACAGAAGAGATCACTTTTTTGCCTGGTGTGCGACGCACAAAAGTGCGCTCTCTTTGGGCACCAACAACACGGGTCACGGAAAACACCGAATATGGCATCGAGTCACAACAGGTCATTCCCAGCCGCATCACGCCAGATGGTCTGACACCGGAGGACATTGAAGGCATCCGCGACCGCGCCATGAACGGGGGCCACCAAGGCACGCTATTCGCCAACGACAATTCCGGCGCCTTGGTCATAGCTGAGCTCCAGGAGATAGACCCGCTTACCCGAAAACGTCTCGATTATCTTGATCTGGCGGCCCGCCTTGAAGCACAGGTCCGCACCCCTTTCCAGTCCGATGGCGTTCGTATCGAGATTATCGGCTTCGCGAAATTTGTTGGGGACCTGGCTGACGGCGCCGGAGATGTGTTCCTTTATTTCGGATACGCATTTCTCCTGACGGGTCTGGCTGTCTATGCCTATGTCCGTTCAGTCTGGCTCGCCTTTTTGGCCATCTTCAGCTCACTGATCTCTGTCGTCTGGCAATTTGGGCTTCTCAACATTATGGGATTTGGCCTCGACCCGCTTGCGGTTCTGGTGCCGTTTCTGGTCTACGCCATCGGCGTGAGTCATGGCGTTCAACAAATCAATCTAATTGCCTCTGAAGTCAGCGATGGCGCGTCTTCGATGGACGCGGCAAAACTCACATTCACAAGATTGCTGGTGCCCGGCAGCATGGCGCTCGTGACTGACCTTGTGGGCTTCTCCACGCTTTACCTCATCCCGATTGATGTCATCAGAGAACTGGCAATCATGGCCTCCCTAGGCGTTGCCCTCAAGATCATCACCAATCTCATCATGCTGCCCCTATTGGCCAGCTACTTGCCGCCAAACCCTACTTACGCCTTCGCCTATCGACGTGTTCGGGTTCGCCGCGAGGCCGCTATGAGATTTGTCGCCCGCGTCGCCAAACCCAGGAATGCTAAGCTGGTTCTGGTGGCATTTGTGATCCTCCTGGGAACTGCGATTTACCAGACACGTGAGCGCCACATTGGAGACCTTGTCCCAGGTTTCTCGGAGCTTTGGCCAAGCTCAAGATACAATCTAGACACAGCCTCAATTGTCACCGATTTTTCCATTTCCGTCGACGCCCTCATCATCGTTGTGGAAACACCTGTCGATGGCTGTGTCGATTACCCCACCATGCGTTTGGTCGATCGCTTTTCCTCTCACATGGACCACGTGCCAGGCGTCACGTCCGTGCAGTCCCTGCCCGTCTCAGCCCGATCCGTTTCCGCGATCTGGCGCGAAGGAAATTTGAAATGGCAGGACCTCCCGCGAATACAGTCCGATCTGATTCGCACAACATCACACATCGAACCAAGTTCAGGGTTGCTGAATGAGACCTGCACCATTTTGCCGGTCATCGTTTACATGGACGATCATATCGCAACAACAATTGATCAGGTCATCGCCGCAGTGGAGAGTTTTGTCGCAACTGATAAGGAACTTGTTGCGCGCGATGACATCAACATTCGGCTTGGCATGGGTGGCGTGGGCGTTATGGCCGCGACAAACGAAGTGATTGAGACATCAGAACTCCCCATGCTTCTTTGGGTTTACATCGCCATCATCGTCCTCGTCCTGATCGCTTACAGAGATTGGCGCGCTGTAATCTGTTGCTGCATGCCTCTACTCCTTGCCACCTTCCTTGGCTATTGGTTCATGACCTGGCTCGGCATCGGCCTGAAGGTTTCGACCTTGCCCGTGCTGGTGCTGGCGACGGGCATCGGTGTTGACTATGCGTTCTATATATACAGTCGACTCAATATTTTTCTCGAACAGGGCAAATCGCTTCAGGAAGCCTATACGCTGGCCCTCGAACAGATCGGTGTCGCGGTTGTGTTTACGGCGCTCACGCTTGCCGGTGGGGTTGCGACCTGGGCATCATCCAGCCTGAAGCTCCAGGCCGATATGGGGATATTGCTCGCCTTCATGTTTATGGCCAACATGATCTCAGCGATCTTTGCCCTTCCCGCCTTTGCTGTCACCCTTGACCGTTTCATACCGCATAGCAGAGTCGCACCATCGCCAGAATAAGGTATGCTGTCCGCAGTTAGCGCCCAGCTGAGACAGAGGATTTCTGATGATCGACGAAAGTAAATCACAAGAAGATACTCTTCGGCCGTTCGATATCAGCCCAAGCCATCCAATCTGGACTCAGATGGAACGGGGTGTTCAGATTATTCTGGGCTTCTCTCTAGTGACTGGCATGCATTTTTTGGGAGAAAGCTGGGGACAGCCCAACGTGCCCTATGAGTATCTGTTCCCCGCACTGGGCTCCGTTGGTCTTGCCTTTATCTATTCTATGCTGCTGACGCCCATCGCCGGTTATATCGGCATGCTTCTTCGTGCTTTCACCTCACTGCCAGGATATCGGATCAATCAGATCAGAGCGGTTCTGTTTAACATCGCGCTGTTGGGCCTCGTAGTGGTCTTTTTCACCGAAGCCAGCACCTTCATCGCTGCCCTTGCAGATGCGGCGGG
>NZQM01000012.1 GCA_002695905.1 Parvibaculum sp. | reverse complement strand
ATGAAAGGCTTTTACCAAACGGTGAATATGTTGATGCATTAAATGTTAGGCTAGGCTCTACAGAAAGCACAGAGGTAGGTTCTGTTGAAAATTCTAAGGGTAATACCATACTTACAACATTAATGTTTAATGATGTAGAGCTAAGTAATAATGCTAGATGCATAGGTGCATTTGAAGATGGAGCGAATGAAACTATTTATTGGTTTGTTCATGACCCAGCTTATACTCAAGGCGCTACTTCAAAAATAGACCTTTTAGTTTCTTATAATATTACAGATAATTCTACTACTTATCATTTAATTAGTTTAAATGACGGTGGGAATTTAAATACAACTTTAAACTTTAGTGTTTACAATTTAATTACAGGGGTTAATTTAGTTGATAATTTATTATTTTTTACAGATAATTTAAATCCTCCAAGATTTATAAATGTAAATACAAGGTATAATGCTCCTAACAATTTGTTAGATGGTTTTAGTGCTGAGTCTATACTGGTTATAAAAAGACCTCCTATAGAGTCTCCTACTATTCAAACATTAAATGTTCCGGGGCAGCAAGATGATTTTTTAGAAGAAAGATTTATATCATTTGCTTATAGGTATAAATATGCCGACAACCAGTATTCTGCTACATCACAATTTAGTGACCCCGCTTTTACACCTTCTACTTTTAATTTTAGCTATAACAGTTATTTAAATGAAGGTATGAAAAATACTAAAAATGCAGCTGTTATTAATTTTAATTCAGGGAGCAACTTAGTAACAGGAATTGAACTTTTATTTAAAGAGTCTACAACCTCTAATATAAAAGTACTTGAATATTTAGATAAAGAAAACTTAGGGTATGCTGATAATACTACTTATACTTACACCTTTGATAATAGTAAAATATTTACTTTACTTCCTGATTCTGAAATACTAAGGCTTTATGATAATGTTCCTTTGCTGGCTAAATCTCAAACAGTTATGGGAAACCGATTGGTTTTTGGTAACTATACAGAAGGATATAATTTAAAAGATAAATTTGATGAAGATATTAAGTTAGAATATAGCGCTTCATTAATTAGCTCAGAAATAGCAACTACTGAAATTTTAGACTCAACAGGAAGTGGTAGTTATACTTATGGCCCTACGCCTGTTACTATAAATAGCTCTATTGTTTATTTTGATTTATCTAAACAAAACGGAAGCACTCTTGATTTAACAGCAGGAGCAAGTATAACTTTAGATTTTACTCTTACACATAGTCAATTTACAGGAACTACTCCTGGAGGCACTACAGCAAATACTGAGATAGTTTTTGAATATGTTTTGCCAACTACTTTTGTTAATGTATATGCATTAGCTACAAGCACGGATTTTATAGAAAAAATAGGAACATCTTCTAACATTCAAACAGTTCCTAATGCTTGTAATGGCGCTACTTTAACTGACCAGGTAAATTGTGCGTTACCATCGGCATTAGGCACTTACACTAAAACAGCAAGCGGTATATCAGGGGCTGGACAGCCTATTAATATTGTTGCAACGCCAGCTAGTAATACTATAGGTTTACAGTTAATAGCAATGAATTATGTAGATGGTGGCAACAATGCTTATGAGTTTTATGAAGTTAACGCTGCTACAGCTAATTTTAGAACTACCGACACTACTAGAAGCTTACATAGCAATCGTGGATACGAAATAGGTATAGTATATATGGACAGTTTTAATCGCTCATCTACAGCGCTTGTTAGTCCAAATAATACAGTTCAAGTACCGTGTTCTGCTTCTATATCAAAAAACACAATTCAGGTTTCTATACCTACTCAACAAATAGCTCCAAGCTGGGCTACAAGGTATAAGTTTGTTCTTAATCCTTCTGAATCTACATACGATACTATATACTCAAATATTTTTTATCAAGACCCTTTAAGTAATGCTACATATTTTTTATTAGAAGGAGAGAATGCGAATAAAGTAGAAACCGGAGACAGGTATTTTGTAAAGTCAGATAGTAATGGTCCTATATTAAGGTGTGTTGAAGCAACTGTATTAGAAAAAGAAGCTAAGTCAGCAGACTTTTTAAAAGATGCAGCGGGTGCTGACATTATATCACCTGCCGGCACTTACATGAAAATAAACCCTAATAATTTTTCTACAGTTAGGGGGGATGATGATATAATAACTCCAGGTTCATTAACAGCTATTGAAAATAGCGCTAATCAATATCCTATTTTATCCTATCCAATGAATCTTAATGTACCTGACCCTAATATTGCAGGCAGTACACACACAGATTACAGTGTACCTGCTGGAAGCAGGATTGTATTGTCTATTAGACAAGAAAGACTTGGAGTAGGTCAAGGAAACGCTAAATGCGAGCGTAGAATAAGCGAATTAAATGTAGAGCTTATATCTTCAACTACTTATGCAAATATGCAAGATTGGTGGAATGGAGATAATGCGGAGGTGGTGTTAAATGATGCCATAACAGAAGTAGGTGGAAATACAGGAAGCATATCAAATGTATATGAGTCGGGGACGGCCACTACCAAGCAAGATGTATCAACTGCCGAAGGAACAAACTATTACAAGTTTTTTAGAGGCGCAACTAATGAGCTGGCATTGTTAATTACCGGTACTGTAAGATGCGGAGGTATTTTGTCCAACAAAAGACGCTCTACAGTTACAGCAGACATACAGGTATATAGAGCTGATTCAATTGTTGTTTTTGAAACACCGCCTACAGATGCTCTTCCAGATGTATGGTATGAAAACCATTTATCTTTTCCTATTAGTGCAGACGGAATGCATACTGGAAATGTACAAACACAAACATCTAGTCAATCAGCAATAGTTGATACAGAGTTTTATGATTGTTTTACTTTTGGAAATGGAGTAGAAAGTTATAAGGTTTTAGATTCTATTACAGGAAAAACTTTAAACATAGGAGAAAGAGTCACCTCTACTTCAAATGTAGATTATAAACAAGCGCACAGATTTGCAGATTTAACTTATAGTGGCGTATATAATGATGAAACAAATGTAAACAAGTTTAATGAGTTTAATCTTGGATTATTAAACTTTAAACCGTTAGAGGATTCATTTGGGCCTATACAATTATTATATGGAAGAAAAACTGACATACTTACTTTGCAAGAAGACAAGATATCTTATGTGTTGGCTGGAGTAAACCTATTAAGTGATGCTGTTGGCGGAGGTGTTGTTACGGCAGTTCCTGAAGTATTAGGAAAACAAGTCGCTAGAATAGAAGAGTATGGTATTAGTGAAAACCCTGAAAGCTTTTCAGTGTGGGGCCCTAATAAATATTTTACTGATGCCAAAAGAGGAGCAGTAATAAACCTAGTTGGCATAGCGGGCAGAGACGAGCAGCTTCAAGTTATATCAGAGTCAGGTATGCGCTCATGGTTTAGAGATTTATTTATACAAGCATTTACAACTCAAAAGCTAGGTGGATTTGACCCATACATGAATGAATATGTATTACACTCTAATATTCTTTTACCTCCGGTAAGCACAGAATGTTTCCCTTGTGATACCACTAGGAATTTAACTATTATGCCTGCTGTAAGTTTTACTTATTGCGTGGACGTAGGTAATTTGCTAGGTCTTGTTGATATAGATTACATTATACCATTTGAAGGTTTTGATAACATAGTTACAGAGGTTAGTCAGAACACAGTTACAGAATTAAACAGTGACGACATAGTTACTGAAATGCCATTAACAGGAACAGGATATACGATTACAGCGGTCTACGATGGTGTTTCTCATACTACGGGTACGGTATACCAAAGCGGAAAACTTACTTTTAATAAAAACAATGTTACTGCTAGCACAGTATCTCTAACAGTAACACAAGACAGTTTATTGGCCGACACTATTGAAATAACCACAGGCTGTCCTCAAGCTGTAAACATGACAGTATTTAATGTTACGGTTACAAGTAATGCAGATGCAGGATTGTTTATAACAAATGACTACAGATGGACAGATGGAACATTTAATTCACCTCCGCACCCAACACAAATAGAGTTTTCATCAAGTACAACAAATCCTATAGTGTCTAATTTTTCAGAAGTGTCAGGGCCTCAAGGAGCAGGTAAAATTCCTGGAGATGGAGCTACAGTTTCTATTATAAGTAGAAAACAAAACTTTGATAATTTTGTGTTTAACTCCGCAAATAATGAGTTTAGATATTTAAGAACAAGTACATACTACGGCAATAATGCAACAGATATAAATAATTTATTATCCTTATCTACAGAAGCCACTCCTATTGTAAGTTCTACTAATCCTACTCAATACTTAGCCGACTTTACATTACCAGTAGGTGGTAATTTCTTGTATTTAATATGGGATTATAGAAACTCTACATCTGCTGAATTATGTTACTCAAACACAAGTAGTAATGATGCGTGTACTGGATGTAGCTTTAGTCCTACACCTGTGCCTACAGCACCAGCGCCAGTAGTGTCTGTTTATACATGGCTTATAGAACCCGGAACAGGAACAGCTACTAGCCCTTCAACTTGTCCGTTTTCTTCAAATGCACTGTATAGTAGTTCTAGTTCGTTTACTACAACATTTGCAAATAACACACAGTTTTACACTGACCAAGCAATGACTCAACTATTCCAAGGTGCAAATAATTACTTTGGAGTAAGACAACCAAATCAAGGTTATGGACAGTCACAAGGAATTTTTAGAATGACAGATTTAGGAACAGCATCAAATATAGACACCGCAGGGGTCTGCAATTAAATAAAATTATGGCATCATTAGGAACATATTATTTTGACACAGCAAGCTTTACAAACGCAACAACAGTTTATGATGACGCTGCTTTGTCTACTGTTTCTGCCAATGGATTTTATTCTGATGACACTATTGTAAGACAACAAGTATCTGGTGTATTATTTGCAGCTCAGTCTTGCTCTGTGCCTACGCCAGTGCCTACACCTACAGCACCTATACCCGTGCCTGTGCCATCTCCTGCACCAGCACCAGTAGCGCCTAGCCCAGTGCCTAGCCCAGTAGCGCCAGTAGCTCCGAGTCCTAGTCCTACTCCTACTCCTACTCCTGTTGCACCAGTAGCTCCGAGTCCAGTGCCTGTTCCTGTGCCAGCTCCTGAGCCTGTACCAGCGCCAGTAACAGTGCCTGTTTATGTGCCTGTGCCTGAGCCTGTGCCTGTTCCTGTGCCTGTTCCTGAGCCTGTACCAGCGCCTGCGCCAGCTCCAACTGCTACTTGCTATAACTATCAAATAAGCAATAGTAGCTCTAATACAGTTTTTTTCTATTACACAGCGTGTAATGGTTCCTCAGCAAGTAGAACCATTCCTCAAGGTCAGCCAGCTCAAACAATTTGCGCTCAAGTTAATACAGTAACCATGAGTCCAAGCACCGGGAACATTGGCTCACCATCTTCAATCTGTTATTAAAATTTAATTAAATATAATCATGATACTAATAAAAGAAAAAAGAGAGCATATACCATATGACCCTAGCCCCTTAGAGCCAATAACAAGAGCAACTAAAAAAGGTTTTCAAGTATTAGATGTGCCTCCAGCGGTATATAGCATACTTGTTGATTTTTATGATAGGGCTAAATTTAAAGAAGAAAATTATCCTGGCAAAGGAACATATTCAAAACAAGTAAGTTTTTTACAAGACATAAATCAATATAAAGATAAAGTTGATTTTATAAAAGCCACAATGTTAGACCTACATGAAGAATGGTGTGGCAGAATGTTAAAACCAGCGGTGGTATATGGAGTAAGAAGCTATAGTGCAAACACTATTTTTGATGCACATTTTGACAGACAAGATACGCATCATGTGGCTTCTAGTATTACTCTTGGGAAAGACGCTCCTTGGAACTTAAATATTCAAGACCACGACAACCAGTGGTGGGGTGTAGACGTAGAGCCTGGTCAAATGATGATGTTTGAATCTGGATGTTGTATGCATGGAAGACTTGATGAATATCAAGGAACTTACTTTGACAATATATACACGCACTTTACTTACGCAGAACCGTTTACTCCTTATGAAGGATAGGTATATATCTTTTGATTGGTGGTGGGGTGGTTTTAATAATATTCGGATGTGCTATGAGATGGTTGGCGCTATGTCATATGTTTCAGGAAGAAAAATTATATTACCTCCTCCAGGGTATTGTTTATTTTTAGCAGAGCATCACGACAAAAAAACTTTTTGGGATATCTGGGAAATACTAGATAAAAAAGCTTTTACAGATAATTTTGATTGTATCGATTATAAAGATACTGACCTTGTAAACTACTCTTCCGACATACAAAACTATGATGGTATATGTAAAGATATAAAATGTGTTATGTTTAACGATACAGACATAAACTGGGGGCCTCAAAAGTTTATAGGTAAAGGTCTTATATATCATGGTATAGAAGATATAAATCACTTTAACGAATTTAATTGTGACAGCAGAGAATTTTTATATGATATTATGTGTGAAGATAAAATAATACATTTTCCTAGGAATTTATTAGGACATTTTGGATACCATGTATATCCTCCTAACGACAATGCAAGAAGAATAATACAGCAAAAAGTAAAAGATGGTATAAAGTTTAGAGAAGAGTTTTTTGTAGAGTCAAATAAACTTATGCCCGGTGATTATGACGCTGTGCATATAAGAAGAGGAGATTTTAAATATACACAGACACAATGGACAGAAGACCTTTACAAGAATCTTGAAGCATTATTAGATGGAACTGTCAGAAAATCAGTACCTTTATACATAGCCACTGATGAACCTGACTTATCAATGTTTGATTTTTTAAAAGAAAAATATAATACTATTTTTTTAAAAGACTTAAAACAGTCTAGCAAAAGCCATGAGTTAGTTTTAGACACTATTATATGTGCAAATGCTAAAAACTTTTATGGTTCTAGGATGTCCACATATAGTGACTACATAAATATAGTTAGAGGCTACAATGGTAAAATAGACCATCACAGAAAGTCTTTAAACTTTGATAGAAAACAAATTAAGTACAATAAATACCCTTGGGAGTCAGAACCTTACAACTGGCAAGACCTTTGGGGTGAATTATATTATGGCAAAATTTAATTTAGGCATACACGGGTCGCATAATGCAGCAGTGGCAATATCTTATGGCGGAGATATACTTGAGGTGGTTGAGCTAGAAAGATGGGTGCAAATAAAAAATGCAGCTTTTTTCTTTTATCATCCTATACTAAATCCTATTGAAGTTTTAAATGAAATATTAGATTATTTTGAATTAAAACACGGAGCAAAAGAGTATGATTTTGCTATGATAAACTCTTGGCCTCAAGACCAAACTCAATATCTTAGAGCTAACAATATTGTTCATGTTCCACATCATGTGGCGCACGCTTGTAATGTAATGTATCATAGTGTAGTGCAGGAGTCGTTAATTGTTTCTTTTGATGGCGGTTCTGACAATGGGCATTTTAATATTTATTTAGGAAATAAAGGACAAGAACCTCAGCTTATACATCAATCAGAAAAAGACTTATGTGTTCCCTATGCTGCTTTAGGCCACTATATGGGAGACATAGTAAGAGAAAGAGATTGGTGGTTTGGTAATTTAACTTATGCCGGAAAAGCTATGGGACTATCATCATATGGGAAAAGAGACGATGAAATATTTGGTTATGTAGCTCGTTTATATAATATGAGTAACAGCAATGAGGTAGATAAAGCTCATCAAAATTGGGCAGAAATGTTTTGTGGTTGTCATCAAAAAGAGCAAAAATCTAAAGACCTAGCTTATGCTAATCAGTATATGTTTGAAAAAAACTTTGCCGATATTGTATTGCCATTTATATTTAAATATCCAGATAGAGAAATACAATTTGCTGGTGGTGGAGCTATGAATATATTAAACAATACCACATATAAAGCTTTTGTTTCTCCCAACTCAGATGATAGAGGTATAGCATTAGGCTGTTTATTAAGTTTAATAAAACCTTTTAATTCTGTAGACAGCACTTACCTCGGCTCTGAACCATACGATGATATGCCTAAAGGTAAAAATATAGGCGTAAACGAAGTGTCTCAAATGTTATCACAGGATAAGATAATAGGATTAGTACAAGGACGAGCAGAACACGGTGCTAGAGCTTTAGGCAATCGCTCTATAATTTGTACACCCAAACAAGGAGTAAAAGAAAGATTAAACTCAGAGGTAAAAAATAGAGAGTGGTTTAGACCTTTTGCTGGAGTGTGTAGAGAAGAAGATGCCCATAAATATTTTAAGTTTTATGGCAGGCACAGGTGGATGACTCACAATGTAAAAGTAAAAGACGGTCAGTTCCCTGGAATAACCCATGTAGATAAAACTTGTAGGCTTCAAACAGTTACTGAAAAACAAAATAAATTTATATATGATTTGCTAGAGTATCATCCTGTATTATTAAATACCTCTTTTAATATTCAAGGTAAACCAATATTAAACACTTATAAAGAAGCTATGTGGATGAAAGAAAACACAGGAGTAGATGAAGTAATAACCGATAAATATATATTATAATGTTAAAGAAAATAAAATTAGATTATGATTGGAGTTATTTTTTACCTCCAATGCAAGACTATTCAGTTCATAAAGGAACTTGTTTGGCGCATCAGCTTGATGAGCTAACAGACATACACGAAGAATATGGTTTAGGAGAAACATATACTAAAGATAATACTGTAATTCAACAGCTATGGTACACAGACAAACAGGTAGATTTTAAAGACTTAGGAAAACAAACTGGAATGGAAGTAATTACTATCTCTAGCATATTACAGCCTCCAGGAAATACCATTGCTTTACATAGAGATACTTTTTTTCAAATAAACAAAAGGTTTCCTAATGACAAGAGAACAAAGGTAAGAGCTAATGTATATCTTGAACCTTGGAAAGTTGGACATATGTTACAATACAAATCTGAAGAAGATAATATTTGGAAAACATCCGATAATTGGACTGCTGGAGACGGATACATATGGGATTCTAAACCACTTCATTTATCAGCAAATGCAGGCATGAAAGATAAGTATACTCTTCAGATATCAGGCTTCTTGCTCTAAAAGATGCAAGCAATTAAATTTGTAAATTTGTAGTTAAATAAATCCGTATGGCTTTTTATTATCAATTACAAAGTTGTGAC
The DNA here is from genome assembly GCA_002695905.1 of Parvibaculum sp. Taxonomy (GTDB): domain Bacteria; phylum Pseudomonadota; class Alphaproteobacteria; order Parvibaculales; family Parvibaculaceae; genus Mf105b01. Next base: position 755 of record NZQM01000012.1, on the reverse strand, counting down.
AACGCAAGTGTTATTGTCGATGCACAATTTCAGGCACAGCAAACATTTAATTATGTTTTTTTAATATATGGTCTTGCGCCTGGTCAAGGTGTAGGTAATTGTTGGAGAGTATATGGAACTGCTAATAGCGGACAGTTTGTTTATCCCGCAGCAGATTATGGACTAAACGGATGTTCAAGTTGTAATGCTCCTACCCCAGCACCTTCAGCCACTCCTCCTACGTCTTATTCATGGCAATTCAATGCTGTTCAAGGAAACGGCTCACAAGTTAAACCAACCTCTTGTGTAAACTGTCCAACAACTGTATGGTCAGATGTTCAAACTGAAAGTGCTATAGTTTGTGGAACAAAGCATTTTTGGCTAGACTCAAATCTTACATTACCTTTTATAGGTAGTAACCAATATTATAACGCTGTACCTGGAGTTTCACCGGCAACAGGAGAGGCTACATTTTTAATAGCTAATGACGGAACAGTAACTGATAAGTTTGATTGCAATGGAAATAACATATGTTTAGGACCAGTTCCTACTCCAGTTCCAACAGCACCTGTGCCAACAGCACCTGTGCCTAGCCCTGTTCCTACAGCACCAATTCCTACTCCAGTTCCTACAGCGCCGTCACCCGCACCAGTTGTTGCTGTGCCTGACTATTGTTTGTCATCTACTAATTCTGTTACATTTGAAGTTTTAGGTGGAGTGAATAAGTATGTATTTGGTGGTAACTATGGTTTATATGGTAGCGGGACAGGAGTGTT
>NZQM01000011.1 GCA_002695905.1 Parvibaculum sp. | reverse complement strand
GTTTTTATGTTAGCTTCTTGCTTAACTAATGATTGTATTTGACCTTTAACAATGCCTAGTTGTAGTATTTGAGGAGCTGCTAAATCTTTGTCGTCTATTTTATTTATCTCCATTTCTAGAGCATTTTTTTGAGACATTAAATCTAACAACTGTTCTCTTATTTCTGGCGTAGCATTACTTGGTATTTTAAGTCTGCTATTATAAGTGGTGTTAATAGCGTTTTTATCTGCTTCGTATTGCTGCTTAGTGTATTCAGGATTTTTACCATTGTTAAATCTTTTATCTAGCTCCTGATTAGCCATTTTAAACCAATTATCAACAGCTTTACTTGACGTTGAAAAATCACCCATATCAAAGTTGATAGCTAATTTTCTAGCAAAATTTCTTATTTCTACAGAACTCTGTGAAACAATACCAGCTGCCCCAGGCATAAGCAAAGCAACATTACCACCGATCGTTCCAGCTTCCCAACTATTTTTCCAATTTACATATTCACCCCCTAAACCTAAAGATAATCCTTTTTGTAAATCTCCTATTGTGGTTTGTGAAAACTCTGTGCCGAACTCAGACAAATAAGCGGCTGACTTATTTAAACCTCCTCGAAGAAAACTTTTACCAGCTTGCTTCCATTGACCTTTTACTAAAGAGGCTACTCCGTTTTTACCTAAGCCTAACGCTTTTCCAAATGCTGAAAATTGTTTTTGTAAACCAAATCTTTCTGTAAAAGTCATTAGCGCAGAAGCACCAGCCGCTCCCGCTGAATCGTCATATCTACCGCTTTCTAAAGCATTTACTAAATACGCTTTTCTTTTTTCTTCTGGCATATCTTCAAGACTCAGACCCTCTGTTTCTGCTTGGTTTTCAACACCTTGCATAAACGTGTCATACCATTGTTGCCCATAAAAATCTAAGCCCATATATGCAGCACCTAAAACATTCATTCCAGTAGCTATAAAAGGAGCTGCTGTACCTCCACTAAAGTAAGTAGCAGCTGTTCCTCCGAGAGCCGCGGCCATATATGGTAAAGAAGCTGAAAATTGCTGAGTTGTTTTAACTAACCAAGGATCATCTTGATCTATATCTTTATAACCTTTTAAAGCTTTTTCTATTTGAGATATATCATCTAACTGTTCAGCAACTTCTTTTAAATCTTCTTTAATCTCTCTGTCATATCTTGCAATAATATCTTTTACAGTTAAATACTTGCCAAACAAACCGGTTTTAGGATCTCTAGCTCTACCAAATCTCTGTCGATTAGAATAAATATCGTCCTCATTAATATCACCTTCTTCAACAGCTCTTATCAGCGCCTGTCTTTTAGACATTGTTTTATCTAGATCGCTTGAAGCTATATCTAACTGTATTGCATTAAATGCTTTTTGATTAGACTTAAACGTTTTGAGTAGCTGTTCAACACTTCCAAAAGTTAAATCTCCTTTATAAGTATTTTTTTGTAAATAATCTAAAGTAATAAAAAAGGGATCATTTTCTCTTTGTTTAGTTCTTAGCACATCTTTTTGAGCAGAAGCAGCTACAAGCATTAAACTTCTATATCTTTGCTGATATTCTGGGTCAGCCTCTAATTTATCTTGTATTAATTCTTTTGAGTAAGCTTCATACTCTTTATTAGCATTGTCGTAACCTTCTTGAGTTGATGTATCGTATTTTTCTTGAAGCTCTTGTCTTTTTTGCTCAAGCAAAGGTCTTGCTGCTATTTTTAGTTGTATTAATTGAGCACCTATAAATGGATCATTTTTAACAGCGTCGCTAAAAACATTTTTGAATATAGCACTGTCATCTTTATCATCTAGTAAATCAGCAGCATACCCATCATTAATTTTAGATATAAACAAAGCTTTAGCCTCTGGTGTAGGCTCTAATACATCCTTAGTGTCTGCGCTTCCTTTATATTTTTCATTTAACTCTAAAAGACGTTTATATTTTTTAGTTTTCTTAAACTTATCTAAAGGGCGTTCTGGAGAAGGAACATAACCACCATATGTAGGTGTTGTTGTAAAAGAAGTAGAACTAGTACTTTGTTGGATTCTATTCTTTTCAACCTCTTGTTGTAGTTTAAACATTTCTAACCTATCCTTTTTCTCTTGTTCAGATAAATTTAAAGTATCAAAATACTCTTCAACATCTGGATATTCAAAATCGTAAGAAATAATATTGCCTTGAAGATAAGCGTTTGGATTAAAATCTGTTAGTTTAGCTTTTTTATTTTTTTCTAAATAATTATTAAATGCTTTAAAATCATTTTCACTTAGTGAGCTTATATACTGGCCTCCTGCTTCTTGTACTTGAGTTAAAGGTATAGCGCTAGATTGCTCTTCTAAATATTGTGATAACCGCTGAGTTTCTTTTTTTAGTCTCTGAGATCTAATTTTATTTGCTTTTAAAATAGCATCTAATTGCTCTTTGATATCTCCACTTAAATGACCAAGTTTATCTACTACTGTTAAAGCTACTAGTCTTTTGTCATCATCATCAGAGTTAGGATTAACTAAAATAAAATCCTCTGCAGTGCTGGGTTTAGAATAGTATTGTATTTGGTTTGTATCATTTACATCAAACTTATAATCATAGCCATCACCTGGAGAATATACTTCACCAAAATCTACTACAGTTGTAAACTTTTCTCTTTCTTTTTTAACTTTAGCTTGATGATCTTTGTATTTTTTTTCAAACTCTTGGATGGATTCTATATTTACGTATCCTGGGTTTTCTTCATTAAACGCATATATCTTACTAAAATCCCCTGTTTTATTTAAATCTTCTATTAAGAAATCTACTTTCTTTATGTTTTCATCATAATCTCTACGAGCTAGATAATTTTGTGCTAGACTTTTTTGATATGGTGATAGTCCATCTAAAGAAATTGAACTCTCGGATGCTGGGTCCGGGGTTGATGTAGGGCTCGCATCCTGTGTCCCTACATCGTTCGACTTTACTTCTTCAACAACTTCTTCTTGTGGCTTAGGATTAGCTGCTAACCAAGCTTTTAGAGCTGCATCTCTTTCTTCTCTGCTTAGATTTTGTATACTAGCGTAATAATCAGCTTTAGCTTTTTTCCACTCTTCCATAAAATTTTATTATATTAAATTTATATATTATTATCTTTTTCAAACTTTTCTACAGCAGCATTTCTAGCTTCAGCTAAATCAAATACCGCAGCGTCTTCTTTAACAGTTGGAAATTGATTTGTCATAAATGGCTTTAAATAATTATTCATAAAATAGTCTTTGTATTTACTTTCAAATAAAACTTTTTTATCTTGAGACAATGGTAAATCTTTGCTGTAACTCCAAGCTTTTGAACCAGCGTTAGCATCTTGAACCATTTGATCATCTTCGTTAACACTTGTGCCTTGAGCAATATATACATTCCAAGCTGCCACAGTCTCTTGCTCTGAGCTTAATAGTCCAGAAACTTCTGCATTTATAAACGGATCAGCTTTACGTTCAATTTTATCCATATCAAACTTAAGCATGTTTCTTCCTTTGCCATTGCCTATATCTACTATTTCATAATCATAAGAACCATCTGGATTTTTCATTACAAACTCTTCAGATATTCTAGCTGTAGGTGAAAGTGAGCCATCTTCTAAAATATCTTTAGCGTTGAAAATGTTAATAGATGTTAATAATGCCAGCATGCTTTTGTTTACATCTGGCGTGACCGCAACTAAAGAAGTTTCAGATTCAAGTAGAGCACTTAACGCGGTATTATTTATTACTAAAGGCTCTGGTAGCATAGGTCCCTGGAAAACAACTGTTTGACTACCGTCTTGATTCAGGTAAAGATCTAAAGCGTAACCATCTGATTTAGAAAAACCTGGTTTAGCGTTCATAATAGAATTTGCTACCATGTATCTATAATCATTGTTAACATCAAAATTAGAATCATCTGTAACAGAAAGCTCACCAATTAAATTCTCAATAAATTCGATAGAAGCAGCAGGAGCTTCTTCTAACTGTCTTAAGGCATTTTTTTCATAGTAACAACTAGGATCTGAACACTGATTGTTATTTATAGCCATTGTTAAATTAGCATATTCTTTTATAGTAGGTTGATACGCATTATCAAGCATCTTAAATTCGTAATCAGAAGACTGCGATATAAAGTCTTTGTTGTAAGCAACAGCATTACTTTCGTTAAATTGCTTTATTATAAGATTATTTGTTATATTTTTATCTTCCATAATTATTATTGTTTACCAAAAAACCCTCCAGCTATTGAAGCTATGCCACCTATAGCGCCAGTTATAGCAGATGTTCTATCTGCAGAGGCCATACTCGCCGCTTGTCGAGCAGCTTGCATTTCAGCATAAGTTCTATCTATTTGACCCTGCTCTCTTCCTTCTCTTATTCCAAAAGTAAATTGAGCACCTGCTACATCAGCTTCTTGTTGACGGGTTTGCTCTGACATAAGTTGTTGTTGGCGTTGCTTTTCGCCTTCTACTCTCATTTTTTCATTTTGAGCTTCTTGCTGTTCTATACTAGCCGCAACACCTTTTTTGCTTTGTAAAGCAGCTTGAGCTAGGGCTGTGGCCCCACCAGCTGAAGCACCAGTTGATCTGATTGTGTCTAATGTATTAGCTAAAGATATATCAGCTTGTTCTATTTGCATTTCAGCCGCTTGTGTAGCAACTCCTAGTTGTGAAAAAGGATTTGTTATCATACTTGACAAATCTGTCACGCTTGTATACGGGTCTATTATAGCCTGTCTATTAGCTTCTAAATTATTTAATTTTGCTTGAAGTTTTCTAGCTCTTTTAGCAGCGGCTCTTTGGGCTCTTTTAGCAGCGCTAGAACCAAAGATACCACCTATTATATTGGCTGCTCCTCCTATGACTGCTGCCGCGGTTGCTATTGCCATACCTTTATTTTTTTATTAATAATATCCATTGTTAGTTATGTATTCTGTTCCTACTTGGAATAATTGTTTTTCACCTCCATAGTCAGTGGTGCTGTCTGTAGTCATTGTTACTACAGCATAAAATCCTTTTATACCTGTTATATCAGCCCCAAAGTGAACCTCTCCTTCTACTGCTTGACTCTTATTTACAAGATTAGCATAGTATTTATTTTCTTTACGATAAAATCCAGCTCTAAAAATATTTCCTAATAAAGGTTGAGGATGTATATTTCCAACACTGTCATACGCTCCTTCATCATAACTATAGACGTAGTTAACAGAGTCATTTGAAAAAGAATAAATACCGTTTAATTCATTTTCACCAGTGGGATCTGAAATAAAAGAATCGACAGCCCAACCATTATAACCTTCATATTCTATATTTTTAAATGTTTTAGAAATAGCTGCATTATCATTAAAAACAAATGTAATATTAGAAGAATTGTTTACACCGTAAAACTTATTTCTTGCTAAACTGCTAAAAGATAAAACTGCATTATCGGCTATTGTTTGGTTTTTATTTAAAATTATATCTAAACCAGTAATTGATATTATAAAAGTTCCAGGCAAAACATTAGGGCCAAAAACAATATCACCTTTACTTATAACACCCAAAACATTATCAATAGTGATATTATCACTGTTATCAACAGCTCCATTAATTGAAGCTTGAGATATTGTATTTTGATCTGAATTATGAAGCCACAAACTACCGTCTTTAGTGGTATAAAATTTATTTCTAATACTAAACATTTGGTCTGGTTTAAAGCTAAAAAAGCTAGTCCAACCATTTATTTTTTCGTCCCAAGCTACAGTTGTATCTTGCGTGCTACTATCTGTTAGAGTTATATTTTTTTGAGTTGAAACAAAGTATTGACTTGTATATATATCCCAACCACCTAATATTCTTCCAGGTGCTGATGCTACTTTTATTCTATTTAATTCGTCTCTAAAATAATCTTTCATACCTACGGAAGATATTTCATCTAGTCCGCTTCGTGATAATCTTAATATAACGTTCTTGTTGGCGTCTGAAAAATATTTATTATATCCATATATTGCAAAACTTTCAGGATTTGTTGCTATACCGTATTCACCTAGATATGGTGTTATTGCACCAATAACTAAATTAGCAGAAGTAACAGTTCCACCTCCCTCTGCCGAGTATATAGCATCTTTGTCTATCAATGCTCTACTTACTTTTAGTTCTTGAAATATATTAAGGTTGGTATCTTCAGCGTATAGCTTTTGAATAGATCCATTTGCTGGATCTAAACTTTTAGTTATTTCTTCGCCCACGCTAAAAACATTAGTATTATTAACACCAGTTCTAGAATTAAATACACCTGAATATATCAGAGTATTTATTCTATTAGCTGAATTAGGTTCTTCTTCTACTAAATAAGCTTTTGCTCCGTAATCAGTAGAGGTGTTATTGAATCCTCCTCTAATTCTAGCCTCTTCTATAGACCAATTACTTAAGTCATTATTATCTGGAGCTTGTGGTGTAGATCTAGGATAGCCACCTATTTGACTAGGTATCCCAAAAGAGCCATTCCACATAGCTATATCAGCATTACCAGGAGTATTGTCGCTATTAGTCTTTTTAAGAATAAAAGTATTAAAAAATTTTACTTCTACTGTTGCTGCCATATTATATTATCACTTATTTTTTTTTTATTTAACACTATTGACCTGTTGTACAGTTTTCTTGACAGCCACTTATTGTTCCAGCTCCAGGCGTGCTTGAACCAGCCCTTAACTGCGTGACGCCAGCTAGCGGGTTCGTGGGCGCTTGGTTGATTACTTCTACGGGCTCAGATAAAAACCAACAGCCTGATTGTTGCTTTTGAGGTGAAGCGTTAGTAACTTGAGCGCATAATTCACCGGTTGAAGCTTGCTGTGTTGGATTAGTTGGAGAATAAAAAGGAAGAACAACATTACTGAGTCTTACCCCTCCAAAAATATTTTCAGTAAAGTTAATACCAGCTACGTTAGGCATTGTTACTTCCCATCTTCCACTTGTAAATTTAATGTTATCACCTGGATTTAAACCGTGAGCTGCAAATGTTGTTACTGTCGCGTCTGTTCCATAGTTACTTCCAACTGGAGTGTTCGTGTAGTTTACATCACTCACTCTTACACCTGTTGAAACCCCCGCTGCATCTAATATTAAAGCGTTAGGAGGATAATAATTTGGATTAGGAGAATTAGGTCCAATAAGTACAGATGGTTGAAAATATTCAGAAACATTTGCTTCTGCTCCAAATAAAGAATTACAAAATATAGGACCCCTTTTTGATTCTGATGGATCTACAGTTCCGCCATAAGCAACGTTGTCTCCTGCTAATGTGGTTGTTGTAAATGTGGTTGAATTTGGAGTTGTTGCAACTGTGCACGTAGAATCTATAACAAAACTAAAGAAATTTAAATCCTTAGGTGTTATAAAGTTCCAAGATAATCCTTTTGGAAAAGTAGAAGGTGTTATTCTTATTACTAGCCTTTGAACACTCGCAGATGGCGGAGGTGTATATAAAATAGAAGACAAAGAACCAATTGTGGCGTTAGCATCTGTAACTCTTACCCAAAGTATAAAGTCTATATAGTTTGGTGTGCTCCAAGGAGGATTGCCAGGAAGCTGAAATCCATTAAAATTAAAACTAGGTCGATTTTGGTCTAGTTTTTGTATTTGGAAATAACTTGCTCCCGATCCAATAACAATTCCTTGTGGAGTACTATTACTAGTTGCTATTGTTTCAGTTATACTAAATAAGCCAGGCTGGGCCCCAGGGCCTGCAGGCGTAATTCCGTCGCCCCCTCCAATTATACTACCTGGCACAGCAAAAGGATTTACAGTGCTTGGATCTATGCGATCTATATAATCTTGCTCTGTATAAGGGTCATTAAAAAACCTGACAGCAGATACTTGATTTACTAGTTCAAATTTTAATTCTGTACTTCCAAGCCATCTATCCCCACCCGGAGCAGCCGGGAGAGTATAAAATGCAGAGCCGTTGTTAGCTAGTATGGTGCCATTCGCTGGATTTGTGTCCTGTTGAGTCATTGTAAGGTTAGGCGTAATGGGGGCGGTTGTTGCGCCGTTAGGATCTATAGGGCCACCTTCGGTGAATGACGCGTAGTTTGATGTTTTTGTTAAAGGAAGTACAAATTCAGGAGCTACATTTTGAAGCTCAAGTGTTTTGGTAATAAAGGCAACTGTTCCATCAACTAAACTTGTTATTTTAAAATTAACAGTAAAATTTCTTGGTTGTGGATCAGATAAAAAAGCAAATAAAGAAGCTGTTTGAAGGTTATAAAAACCTGGGTTGGGTCCTGCTCCACCGGGCGCCCCAAGATCTACTAAAGTAAAATCACTAGTTCTATCAGCCCCTGTTCCATCTTCAATAGCGAATTCACCAGGAAATTCAGATTCTAATGTTATTTTAAAATCAGCCGCAGGTATGTCAACGCCAAATATGTCTTGAGCAGTAAAGCCTGGAGCTGTAGTGCCTACTCTAGATCCAATAGCTAAAGCTTCTGTAAAAGCAAAATCATTAAACCCAGAAATTATAGACGCTGATAAATCCTCTGAAAGTATAGCAGTATTTAAATCTTCTATTAAACCACTTGACGATGTTTCCCAAAATATATCTAATAAACTTTCTACAGGCTCTGTTTCCATTACG
>NZQM01000010.1 GCA_002695905.1 Parvibaculum sp. | reverse complement strand
CTCACAAAACGCTAAAGCAAACATACTAGACTTTAATGATCTTGATATAGATTATCTTGATGAAGACTTTTTGGGTGAAGATGAGTTGGAGTTTACCGAGCTTGATATTAACTACCTTGATACTAACTTTTTAGAAGACTTGCTTAATGTATTAGATTCTTTGGCTATTGGTGAAGAGGAAGATGTATTAGCAGATGCAGGCGGTATTAATTTAACAGGTACTAGAATAGGACAAGATCCAGATACCCAAATAACTACCTTGGTTGCAGGCGATGTAATAAGCCTTAGAAGACAAGTCAATGATTCGGTTAGATTAGATTTAAACGGCAATGGCTCTTATACACTTATCATTATCCAAGACGGAGTATCTAATGTTGTTAAGATCAACGGTGGTGGTGACTCCAACATAACTATTACGCAAAGTGAATAAACTTTTACTGCCTTTACTTATCTTGCTAAGTTTGCCTTTGGTGTTTCAAAGCACGCCAACAGAAATACTAAAACTAAAAATATTTGATGCTTTTGTAACAACGCCAGAACCATCTGGTAACTTTGTCATACTTAATATAACCGAAGAAGATGTAGAACGTGAAGGTGGTTATCCGTTACCAAGACAAAGACTAGCAGAGATACAAATAGATTTAATTAACAAAGGTGCAATAGGCATTGGCTGGGTTATATCTTTTCCGCAACCAGACCGCATGGGTGGTGATGCAGTATTTGCAGAGGCACTTGGTTACGCGCCATCAGTTATAGCTATGTTTGAAGATGGTAAGGGTAACTTTCCTTCCTCTCCTGGCACAGTTGTTATGGGTAATAATAATGGTGGTATAGTTAGCTCGGGAGTAAAGTCAAATTTACCCACACTATCTAACAACACTTTACAAGGATTGGCGATTGCTCCCACCGAAGTTGACCAACTTGTTCGCAAACTTCCTCTTTTGGTTAAAACAACCAACAACGAATGGATGCCTAGTTTTGGTACTCAGATATATAAATCTTTGTTTAATGTAAAAACCTACATTATAAAAACAAATGATAATGGCATAGAAGAAATATCAATAAAAGGAATACCACCAATTAAAACAGACAGCCTTGGTCGCAAATGGATTAGTTGGGTTGACACACCACAAACTGATTTACAAGAAATGAATGTTGCAGGCAAGGTTGTTTTTGTTGGCGTAACTGCCAACGGAATCATGCCACAAATTGCAACTCCAGTTGGTTTATTAGAACCACACAAGATTCAAGCAGCATTATCTGAGTCAATTTTGATACAAAACTCTCCTTACATACCAGATTGGCACTTGGCAGCCGAAATTTTAATTTTGCTGATTTTTGTGTCCTTGACGTGGCTCACAATCAATTATTTCAATGTAGTTAAGGGTGCAAGTTTATTTGGAATTATCTTGCTTACTACGAGCTTCTTAGGAGTTTTTAGCATTCAAAAAGGTGTTTTGATTGATTTCTCATGGACTTTTGTATCACAAATCATAACTTCAACGATTTCTTTCTATCTTAACTACCAAAAACAATATAAATTGCGCCAAGAGATAAAAAAACAGTTTGAACATTATCTTGATCCACGCCAAGTAAAACAATTACAAGATGATCCTGGTTTATTAAAACTTGGTGGAGAAAAAAAAGAAGCTACATTTTTATTTACAGATGTCAGAGGTTTTACTTCTTTGTCAGAAAGATTAGAGCCAGAAGAAGTTACAGAAATAATGAACAAGGTTTTAACCATTCAAGCTAACGCAGTAAAAAAATACGAAGGCATGGTAGATAAATATATTGGTGATGCAATGATGGCTATTTTTAATGCGCCTTTAGATTTAGACAACCACAAAGAAGCTGCAATCCTTTGCGCTACAGAAATACAAGATGAAATAAAATTATCTGGTTTGGGAGTAGAAATAGGTGTCGGCATAAATACTGGTTATGCTGTCATAGGCAACATGGGTTCAGATACCAGGTTTGATTACACAGCCATTGGTGATTGCGTAAACGTAGCAGCAAGACTTGAATCTGCAACCAAAGAAGTTGGCGTAGATATTTTAATTGGGGAAAATACTGCAAAAAGGGTTGATTTTAAGTTAAAATCTTTAAAACCTATCAAAGTTAAGGGCAAAGAAGAATATTTAAAAATTTATACGAATATATGACTACAAAAAGAATAACAGCAAGCAACGTGGCAGCCGACCTAGCGGTATCAAAAAAAGAAAACGAAGAACGCTGGAAAACAGCTTTTAATGAGTTTGCAGATATAAAAGAACAAATATCAGAAATTAACAACACCATTAAAATGGCAACATTTGGTGTCTTTGGTTTTATCGGCGCTTTATCTATTGCAATAATAACGGTAATTTTATGAAAAACATTTTAAAAAACATAGTTGGAGCTGTAGCACCAACACTAGGTACGGCAATTAGCGGGCCACTAGGCGGCATGGCTATGGGTAAGATAGCAGAAGTATTGGGAGTATCTAACGATCAAAAATCCGTACAGCAAGCAATAAAAAACGCAACACCAGAACAAATGATGGAGCTAAAAAAAGCTGAACAAGAGTTTGAAGCTCAAATGAAAAAACTTGATGTTGATGTTTTTAAATTAGAAACACAAGACAAACAAAATGCTAGAAGCATGTTCAGCAAAGACTGGACTGCTAGAATTATTGGTATAGCTGTCATAGGTGGCTTTCTGGGTTATATATTTCTTGTAACACTACAACCGCCAGAGCAAAACAGCGAGGCACTAATTAATTTAGTCCTTGGTTATCTTGGAGGGTTAGCAAGTGCAATTATTTCGTTCTATTTTGGAGCATCTAACACCAGCGACAAAAAAGATTAATATGAAAATATCTTTAGAAGGTTTAGGTTTAATTAAAAAGTTTGAAGGCTGTGAACTAGAAGCATACAAGTGTGCAGCAGGTGTTTGGACTATTGGTTATGGTTCTACAAAAGAAGTTAAAGAAGGCGACACTCTTACCCAAGGAGAAGCAGACTACTTATTAAAACATGAAATGGATGAATACGAAGGCTATGTAAACGACATGGTAAAAGTTGATTTAAACCAGAATCAATTTGACGCTCTTGTGTCATGGGTATTTAATCTAGGCCCATCAAACCTATCTTCAAGCACTTTACTTACTAGAATTAACAATAAAGACTGGAAGGATGTTCCTAATCAAATCAAACGCTGGAATAAAGCAGGCGGTAAAGTTTTAGAAGGTCTTATTAGACGTAGAGAAGCTGAAGCCTTGTTATTTGAAGGTAAAGAATGGCACGAAGTTTAAATGTTTGATAAAATAATAATTGGATAAAAAACATTATGATTAACATACAAGACTTATTTAAAGGTTTACAAGAAAGCGGTGTCGGCGGCGTCAACAGAGGCGGCGTAGGTAGAGGTGGAAATGTCCCCAATATTGGCGGTGGAATTGGTGTAGGTTACATGCCTCTTCCAAGTGATCCAACTTTTTCAAGCGGTAATCGTTACGCCCAATCAATAGCAGGTGGTCAAAATGTTCCAAACATGATCGCACCTGGTATGAGCTTTTCTGCTGCAAACCCACAAGGATATACACAAGCAAATGTACCAACACCCAATCCAGGCACACCACCAGATTCAGGATTTATTCCACCACCACCAACATTTAGAGATCCAACGCGACCACCAAGAGATGATTTTATTTCTATAGGTGGCCCAGGCGGAAACGATGGAATGGGAGATCCTAGAATGTATCCAGGTGGAAGTTCTACATTTATGGAACAAGGCCCAACATTTAATCCAGGCGGATACCAAGGTTTTGATTTTTCTGGTTTCCAAAAGTTACTAGACAATCTGCCAGCACAAAAAGTAGACGCTAACGATTATAAAGACGACATAATGAAAATAGTTAATGACAATTTTACTATTCCTAGTTTTGATGATACAGAACTAAAAGACCTAATAGCAGCAAATACAACTGGTATTAATAGTATTCCTGACTTTGATCCATCTACATTAAATCTTCCTGACTTTGGTAACTTTGCTACAAGAGATGACTTAGAGAATAGACCTATCTATGATGACACAGACATTAGAAATAAAATTACTTCTATAGAAAATCTGCCTGATTTTGATATTAACGATTACAGAGACAATATTACAAGTATTGCTAGACAAGGTATTGATATACCTCAGTTTGATGATTCAGCTATAAGAGATATGATTAACAATAACTCTAACATGATTGGTAACATACCTCAGTTTGATCCATCAAGTATTAACAACCAGATAAGTGGTTTACAAGATCAAATATTAGACATACCTATGTTTGATGCTCCTGGTTTACAGTCTCAGATTGGTGGTTTACAAGATCAAATATTAAACATACCTCAGTTTGATCCGTCAACTTTAAATCTTCCAGATTTTAACAATTTTGCTACTAGAGATGATTTAGAAAATAGACCAATATACGATGATACGGCACTAAGAGATCAAATAACCTCAATAGGTCAACGTCCAGGTTTTGATGACTCGGCTTTAAGAAGTATGATTGAGGCAAACACTAACAGACCTGGTTTTGATTCAAGTGTACTTGAATCTCAAATAAGTAATTTACAAGATAAAATAGGTAACATACCGCAATTTGATCCTTCTAGTTTAAACTTACCAGACTTTAACAACTTTGTTACAAGAGGCGATTTAGAAAACAGACCTATATATGACGATACAGCTCTAAGAGATCAAATAACTTCTATAGAGCAACGTCCAACATTTGATCCAACTGATTTACAGTCACAAATAAGTGGTTTACAAAATCAATTTAGCAACATGCCAACTTACCAAGCTCCAAACATAGATGATTTAATAGCAAGACTAGACGCATTAGAAAATGCAAAGTCACCAGTCTTGCCTCCAGTCATAGATGATACATCTAAAAAAATAACACCAATTAAAACGGTCGGTGTGGTTTAGTGGCAACACAAGAAGAGATTTTACATTCAAACGAAGCAGAGATAATTCTTGAAGCTGAAACATTTAAAAACGCAATACAAATACTTAAAGATGAGTATATAAATTTATGGTTATCATCTAAAAGTGATGATATAAATACAAGAGAAAATTTACACAAAGCTATTAAGCTGCTCCCTGAAGTTGAAAGACACTTACGCATTATTGTAGAGAAGGGTGTAATCACTAAGTCACAATTAGGCAGATTACAGAAAGTTGTGTAAAATATAGCTAGTATTGTAAAATACTACTTTACATTTTTAAGGAATGATTATGACCAATAACGCAAAGCCGACTGGTTTACAAACGAACATGCAAGAGACTGCACAGTCTTTTGAAAGTTTTTTGACTCCAGAGGAGCAACCAGAAAACGAAGTTGAAGAACAAGCATCAGAAGAGCTAGTCAACGAAGAGGAAGTCATCGAAGATGATGAAATCATTGAAGAAGAGCCTGAAGAAGATGAAGAAGAAGAACTCGAAGAAGATCAAGTAGAAGAAGAGGAGTCCGAGCAACCTCAGTTATATACCATCAAAATTGATGGCGTTGATACTGAAGTCACACTTGAAGAACTCCAAAACGGATACAGTCGCCAAAGAGATTATACGAGAAAAACTCAGGAGTTAGCTCAACAGCGAAAAGCTATTGAAGCTCAACAACAAGAGGTTTCTCAAAAAGATGCAATTTATTCACAGTTGTTACCAAGAATGGAATCAACTTTGAAGGGCGAGTTAGAAAACGAGCCAGATTGGAATGCACTTTATGAAGCAGATCCTATTGCTTATGTCCGTGAAAAAGACGTATGGAATGAGAAAAAGCAGAAGTTGCAAGCCGTACAAGCTGAAACACAAAGACTCCAACAAGAGTCAGCAGTTAAACAGCAACAACAGATTCAAAAATTTGTTGAGTATGGTAATCAGCAGTTGCTTGACCAAATTCCAGAATGGCAAGATTCTGAAATAGCTAACAAAGAAAAGTTATCTATCAAAGAATATGGTATGAATGTCTTGGGTTATACACCACAAGAGATGGATCAAGTTTACGATTACCGAGTTTTGCTTGGTTTGAGAAATGCTTGGTTACAGCACAAGACACAACAAGCTACTAAAGTAAAACCAACTGAGAAAAAAGCAGTTGCTCGTACTGCAAGACCTGGCACTTCAAATGTTCCAAAGACAACAACTCCTGTGAAAAGAGCGCGTCAAAAATTAGCTAAAACTGGAAAAGTCCAGGATGCAGCTAAATTATTTGAACAATTAATATAAACTTTTTTTATAAGGAAAAAATATGGCTAAAGTAACAAACGCTTTTGATACATATACAGCGACTTCTGATAGAGAACAACTTAGTGATGTTATTTATAACATTTCTCCTCAGCAGACTCCGTTTATGTCATCAATCGGAAAGAACTCAATCAAGAATGTAGTTTTTGATTGGCAAACAGAATCATTACCAACTCCAAGTGGAACTGGTCAGCTAGAAGGTTTTGAACTTTCAAGAGCTGCATCAACTGCTACTACAAGAGTTAGTAATGTAGCAATGATCTCATCAAGAGATGCAACTGTAACTGGCTCTCAACAAGCTAGTGATCCAGCAGGCAAAAAGTCAGAAATGGCTCATCAACTTGCTATTATGTCTAAAGCACTAAAAAGAGATATGGAAACAGCTCTCTGTCAAAATGGTGGTAAGACAACTGGTAACGCAACAACAGCTAGAAAAACTGGTGGTTTTGAATCTTGGATGAAGTCTAATGTAAGCAAAGCAGCAGCAGGCGCTCCTACTGGTGGCGGAACAGCTCCAACAGACGGAACTCAAAGAGCTTTAACTGAAGCTCTACTTAAAGCAGTATTACAATCTTGTTTTACAAACGGTGGCGAGCCTTCAATGGCAATCTGCGGCCCTGTAAACAAGCAGGTAATTTCTGGTTTTACAGGTAGAAGTTCAGCTAGACAAATGATTGATGCAAACACAGTAGAGGCTTCTGTTTCTATTTATGCATCAGATTTTGGTGAGCTTAAAATAGTACCATCTAACTTTAGCAGAGAAAGAACACTACTATTAGTAGATCCTGACTTTGCAAAAGTGT
>NZQM01000009.1 GCA_002695905.1 Parvibaculum sp. | reverse complement strand
CGCACTCCCATGAAGTGTTCTGAATCTTGGTGGTCGTTCATCATACTACTTCCACCCACCCAGTTTTTCAATTAGTGCGTTTAGCGTGTATATATTTTCGGGATGGTGCTTCAAGTAATGCTTTGCAGGTACGGCTATGTATTGAAACCATCCATACCTTTTGCTATAATCGTAGCCCTGTGAGACTACGATTTCAGTACCTTCCCACCAGTCGGCCTTGACTATGGCTCGCTCATGGTCGGCGGTCACCTGCACATACCATTCCTTATGCTCTTTACTCCACCACAGTTTGTTCATATCAATTTCACTCAAGGTCAAGCCCCCAATGTGTTCTCATTTCGTGAAAGAAAGCCTCAGCCCCAAGCGATATATCCCGTTGTGGTACGGTTTTCTCCAACCCCCAAGCAATATATTCTATTGGTTCGTGGTAGAAACTGTTGCCCGATTCAAAGCACACAATATCCTTACGATATGAATGCGGTGTAACTTTCACTGGCTTGTCACCAGACTTTTTTTGCATCGTAATCTCGACTCTATCATCAGCATATTCAATTTTAGTCCACAGTCTTTGCTTGCTATCGGTTCCGTATAATGTTCTCATTCTAAATCCTCCTTCTCATCTAATGCTTCGTACATCAATTCCTCGTAGTCATTCAGTACGGCTCTAAGTTGTGACTCAGCCTCCGCTATGCGTATGTCTATGTAACTGTACTCTTCGAGTGTTAGCATGTTGCCACGCCGCATGTGTAGCGACTTGATACTAGCACTTTCAAAGTGGTCTAGTATCGGGTTAATCGCTCGCTTGTATTCTTCTAGTATTAGTTTTGCTCTTGCTAGTTTATCCATTGTATCACTGCTCCGATTTGATATAGGGGTTGCCCCTATTTATACCTTTCCAGCACTGGCATTTTTCATATGAATAGCGTAGTCCATACTCTCCGCATTTCCTACACTTATACATCATCTTGACATTAGAGTACGGAAACCATTCATAACTCATTCTTCAGCCCTCCATGGTGTAGCCATCCCAAATCCAAGTCCGACCATCAACCTCAATCATCAGATACCAAGAGCCTTTTCTATGGTATGGGTGTCGGCAAGGAATATATTGAGTGTTGTCAATCTTGTGCTGGAAAACTTTTCGCCCACAGTGTTCAATCCACTCCCCCTCGATGCCAGCGATAATCGGCAGTATGTCAATCATTCTTCTTCACCTCCGCCATTCAATCCCAACTTCTCAGCGAGATTCTGCGCCTTCATCAGCGAGATTTGGTACTCTAGTTTAGGCAGGTCTGATGTGTGTTCTTGTACTCTCGACTCTTCACGGGCCAGCGTTGCCTTGCTATTCACAATGCGTTCTTCGGCTCGCTTGATACGCTCTCCAAGTGATATTAGGCGGAATGTTGGTGTTAGTGATGAATTGTTGAGCATGTCAGCATGTGGTACATTCTTCATGTACTCCGTGACTTCTGCTCTTTTAGTTTCATCACTTCTGATTGCCACTTCGATTTTAATAGTACCATCGTTAGTGACCTTCTTGATTAGATTCTCGTACTCAGCCTCATTATGCTTCACATTCTTAACATATTTTTCAACCAAGCCTGTGTGATATTTGCGGTTGGCACCCTTAGTAATCATGTCTGATAAGGTACTGTACAAGTCATTGATAGTAGCCAAAATGTCACGGCCCTTTTTGATTATAGCGAATGGCAATTTAAGCCCTAACAATGTGTGCGTGTAGTAGTCACTATCGCTACCGTTGTAGCCCTCTTCACGCATGACATAATGTTCAGAATGGTAGGGGTTTGCTCGCTTCGACACAAGGGTTCTTGCGCCTTTTGGGTGATAGTGGTAGTCCAATTCTAAGTACGCTTGTAGCCTCTCCAAATTAGTTACTATTCGGTGAACATCACCTGCTCTATTGTTGCGCTTGTATTTTATCTCATGCTCGGTATCGGGTCGAGTCACTTGATGAATAGCCTCCTTCAAGCAGTTGTGCATGTAGGTTTCGATAGCATCCTTCTCAAGTCCTCTCCACTCCCAACGGTGCTTTTGACTACCATCTTCGTGTACTTGTGGTATGCCTTCGGCATCAGTAATCTTTGGGTTGTGTGGCCCGTATGTGCCGGGGCCGTACAGATATGGTCTGCGATTCTGCTTCTCGGCTTTCTTGGTTTCTTGTGCGACATACTCCGGGGTCCATTCATACTGTGCTTGTACGCTAACAAATCGGCTTGGCCCGATACTATGCGAGTTAACTTTCAATCCCTTTTTCAATCGCTTGCGTGTGGCCTCCTTGCTGGGGGCCGGGTTCTTGTCGAACTCGCTCGTATCAAAGTCAGCATGTGCTTTGTTAAACTCCGTAGCGATAGCAGATTTCGCTACCGATAATCCGCTTGCCGCCAAGTGTAGTTTTGCATTTACCTTTTCGTTCTTCTTCATTCTAATTGTTTTTGCTTTTGGCATATTTATTCCTCCTGTGTGTGTCCGGTTTCTGAGTCGGCCTCATTTTCTATAAGGGGGCTTCCCCTATTTATAGTTTTCAATTGCTCATCAACGATTTGTGTCAATGATTTTTCGATTCCAAAGTGGCGCAGTACCTCGGTTACAGTCCAATTTTCGTACTCGTATAGTGCCTTGGCCTTCTTGTCATTTGCAGACATGCCACCGTTCTTTGTGGTGCCGAACAGATTGGTTAGCCAATCGCCCATCAATTCACCCCATGAATTACCATAGATGAATCGTGCCCATGTGCGCTCCCCATCCTTATTTTTTGCTATCAAGAATGAGTCCTCAAGGTTCCATAGATTGTATGCTATTTCATCTATACCAAGTCCCTCACATGAGATGCCGTAGTAGTCCATATTCGTACCTGCTGGCCCCCAAAAGTCACCGGAGTCACATGATGTCGTCTTGACAAATGTAACCCCTTCATCTTGTAGTATTTTCAATATCAGTCTCGTTTCTAATCCGTATTCTCTTGTCGTTCTCATTGTTTATTCCTCCATGTCTGTAAAGGGCTACTGCCACCCAAAATGGGTATCACCCATGATGGCGGGCACCAAGACCCATCTTTTTCTGATTCGGGGTTCAGTAGTAGGTACATTTCCATAGCACCGCACAAGTAATTGACTTCGCCTTGGCTACCCAATCCTACTGTACTGTCCCTTGCGTTTAGTTTTTTCATAATTTCATTTTTTATTTCGTCATTCATTCGCTCACCACCCAATCAATGCACTGTGAGACATACATCAGTGATGCCACGCCCTCTTCGACAGTGGTAAAATCGTTGTAACTGCTCTCGCCCATGTGGTTTTCTTTGATGTGTCGCTTGGCTCTTGCTTTCATGGTTTCTTCGTGCCATTTGGGTGCAAGTGACTTGTCTTTTCTGCCGGTTGCTTGGTATGCCTGTGCCTTCTCAAGCGTCCATTCTGAGCCGTCTTGGGCCGTCCACCAACCGATGTCCTCAATGAGTCCACAGTCTTGGCATTTCAGATGCTTGCATGATTTTTGTTGCTTTAGTGTCATATTCATTCCTCCTGTATGTCGTAGTCTATTGCATCTGCACGAATGCTGATGCTACCATTTGGTAGGCGTATTAGTCCTATCTCTAGGTCGCCTACCCAAAGAGCATTCTCGATGTCCTCTTCGGATAGATTCATTTCAGTCGTCAGTTCTGCTTCGTATGTTATTGTTATTGCGTATGTTTTTACCATTTTTTTCCTCTCCTGTTTTGGCGGGTTGCTTCAGTCTGTATATGGGGCTGCCCCTATTTATAGTTGCCGACCTCGACGACACCTGTGATGTAGAGCAGTAGGTTGATTACGGCGATTGGCAGGGTAATTACTATCCACGCCGCCCATAGTGCCGCCGGTACTCTAATCTTCATTCCCATTCCTCCGTTTCATGGTTGTAGTTGTACTTGGCTAAGTACACTTTATTTGGGTGCGGTTCTGTGCATTTTTTCCAATCAAAATCCGTAGTAGGTGTTTCACCGTTGGCTTTTTGAGCCTCGGTGACGAATACACCACGATGATACATCATATTCATTGGGGTTATGTGCCACCCACATTTAGGGCAACGCTCTCCGGCCTTCATTGTGAGTCCTCCTTCTTGTCTGCTTCGTTCTGTTCCATGCTGGTTCCTCAGTTGTATATATGGGGCCGCCGGTATAAGAAGTTGGTGGTGGCAAGAATCGGGGTTGAGTATATGAGCGTTGATATGCTAAAGGTTGTACTGCGCCGTGGTTTTGGCGTGGGTTTAGGTCGCCCTTGTGGGTGTGTCGCCGGATTGCTCGGATTGACCGGAGATTTCACCGGACTGTTAGTTAAACATCAACGGTGTTTGGTAACAGTAGGTGTTGCTAGAAACACCTGATTTACCTACCTTCATATACTCATGCGACAGGATTTTTTATCTGCAACCGGCAGGTTTATACCAAATGACCATCTCTCTCTCGTAAAAATAGGCTCGCAGTACCACGGTCTTACTAAGTAAGCCTCTCTCTCTCTACCTTATAACCTTTTACCTTCTGTCTTACTAATGAATCTTTTTCCTAATGCAACCCGCCCCCTGACTATCTGTCTTACTAAGTAAGTCTCTCTCTCACCTATGCCTCTCTCTCTATCAAATGGTCTCTCTCTCTTGAACGCATCTCTCTCTCACATATACTGTCTTACTAAGGCCCCCGCTTCCTCCCCCTCGCCTAGCCCGTATCTCTTTTATTCTCTCTCTCTCTCTTTAATTGCTGATAAAAAGTAAGATAGTCTTACTAATAGAACTATTAAATAAAAAAATAAAAAAATAACACATATTTGGAGCCGGCCCGAAGGCCGACCCCATTTGTGTGTTTGCTGGTTTGTCACTCAGTCCAGTCGGCTACCTCGAGCCATCTGAGGGTGTGGGTCAAAGGCCACACCGCCCTACCTACCGTTAGGTAAAGAGGCAACCTTGGTCAAGGCTTCCAACCGTGCATTGAACAGTGGTCAAATGCACAGTCGGTTAGACCTGTTTCCAAGCACACATAAGACCACTCAGGTAGTACATACATAGTACCTAATTTGTCAGCCCATGTGGGGGTTGCCTCCTTGGTTGCTTGCTTGTCTCGCCACATTTGGACTCGGCGTGGTGAACATGGACCGTCACAGTCCAAGGCACCTATACCGTCGTCGTAAGTGTGCGGTTGTAATTTACCGCCACACTCAATGTGCGGACAATACTTCATCGTTGGTTCTTCTGCCATGATGTTGTCCTCCAAGGGAGTGGGTGAGCCGATTTATATCCCGCATATTGCTCAGGCGGGGCATCCCGAAGGAGGCTGGTAAGTGTGATAGTGAATTGGTGGGGGCTGATGATTTGGAAGAAGTAAGGGGGAGATTGACAGGGGAGCGAACTCCCCTGCCAATCAAAGTCGGCTCTAGGCCGTGTTATCTATTCACGAATGAACACCGGTCACAACTCAAAGTCGTCGCCAAATCCGCACAAGTCCCACTCGGAAGTCATGTCGGGTGCATGGTCGCCTCTAAGCAAGGCCACCAAGTCATCCTCGTACACATCCGGTGTTAGCCACTGTGGTAGGGTGTAGGTCATTGGTTCGCCTTTGTAACCCCATTTGTTAGCGCATATGCCTTCATGTGTGGTTGCGTCGTAACCATCCCACTTGCCTTCAATCGGTAAGAAACCGCCCGAAGCCGATTTATTCATCTTGTCCTTAGCCAATTTGATTATCCGATAGTTTGGGCGATTCAATGACTTAGGCTTGATTACTGCATAGTTAGGTGGGTTTGATTTCCCACTTGTACTGTAATAATCAGTCTCGACCTTGTAAGTTCTCCAATCGTAGGTGAACCCGGCGGTTTCCTCTGAGCCGTCTATGTCACGCTTGGTGATTGACCCGTCAGGATGAATTGTGTATTCACGCCCAATGGTTGCATCCCAATTTGACTTGAGTCGCTTGCCAACTCCCTGTCGTAGTAGTGCCAAAGTTGACGCAATTACGACCGGACCGTTGTCAGCATTGTCAAGGCGACCCATAACTAGAGGGTTGCCTCCATTAGTCCAACACTTGAGAGTACCTTGCGGTTCTCGGGAGTCAGACCAAATCAGACTCATTGAGCCTTCACAATGCTCGACTACCTTCTCAATGCCTCCAACTTCAAGACATTGTGCAACCGCCTGTGAATCCACAGGTCCGGTCGGCTTCTCATTGAGTGCGGTCCACACATCATTGTGGTTGTGTACCACTCCGTTGTGTACCATTGTAACTATTCCTTTGCGACCCAAGTGAGGGTGTGCATTGGCTTTGTTATTGACTCCATGAGTTGCATACCTTGTGTGCATCATAGTCCACTTGGTTTGGTTGGTCAATTGTTTGCTGATGTGATGAGCCATAGCATGACTTGAGTGCGGTGCCTTCACATAGAAAACTCCCTTCCCGTTCTCAAAGGCAAATCCCGAGGCTTGCTTGCCTCGGGCTGATAATGCCTTGAACAGTTTGGAAGCCACCTTCTTGTGCTTGAATCGCTTGGCTACGGCGTGGATTGCTCCAATACCGCATCCTACGACCACTAAGGCTAGTGGGATGATACCCATAGCCACCGACAGTACAAGACCGCCGTACATTTGGAAGGTTGTAGTTTCCTCACATTCAGTGCAATAGGCTTCAGTGTGTTGAGAGTATTCCCGATAAATCTCGGGTGAATCCTCTACGCACTCACTTTCACAGTCGATACATGTCCTGTAAGGGAACTCTATACCTGAGAAGTGTTCGCTGATTTCCGACTTCAATTCGTCGGCATAATTCACGCCGCATTCACCGTCATGGTCACAAGTGACCGAGCCACATGCCGAGCAACTTGGAGTTGCTTTGAACATCTGACTGTGGGCGATGCTTGGGTCGTTTGCGAATACACTTGGGTCGCCACCATTTAGTGACCTAATTCGGCGTATTCCGGCCTCATACAAGTGGTCACTAGGTGACAGTCCAAGATAACTCATGAAGTCATGGTACGACTTCCCGTTGTATTGGGTTATGTCGGTCCATGAATCGCTTGCACATCTAGCGGTTAGTAGGTAACAAATGTCAATCCAATTCTGAATCTTGTTTGCATTAGCACTACCTTGATGTGACCTAAACTCAATGGTTCCATATTTGCTAAAGGCTTCAGGATTAACACATTGATAACGACCGTTACTTCTCAAAGTACGATACATCATTTGTCCTATTCGGATAGGGTTGTCAATTTCAGTCTTGACCATCTCAACATCTTCTTCGCCGTTCTCGTTGGTGAACCATCGTCTCGATTCTTCAACAACTAAAGCGGGGTCAGAGAATGTATCTAGCATGTATCTAGTGTCGTGACTCCATTGGCCGTTACGACGGCTTGGTGAAACTAATAGATTGAGTACCGATTGAAAGTACCCATAGGCCCAACCAACTCGACCGACTACGGCTTGAGCCGCATCAGATGAATGGTAGTTCTCATCAGATGATTTGACTAACCATTCGCCGGTGTTGTAGTCCTTCAGACCAACATGCACATGCACACCGCAACTTGAATCCACGCTTGCTACGCCTCTAAGAGCCGAGCAAATGCGAGTCAGCCAAGAGCGTTGTTCGCTATCACCCGAAAGTGGTGGCGAAACTATCTCAAAGCCTCCAGCATTGAGAGAAGAATCGGTGACTAATTTAGTCCGATTCATGACTTCATGGGTGTAACCATCGAAGGCAACTCGGATGCGTTTCAGCATCTTCCGTGTCTTGGTGGTTTTCAGCGAGTCAGTTAATTCGATTCGCTTCATTATCCAATTAGCCATCTTCTCATGTGGGCTATTGCGGATTTTAGATGCCTTGATGAGTTCCATCTCAACACCTATCCTCTTGTTCATTCGTTCATATTTACGCTTGTTAACGACCGCTAATCCAATCGCCAAATTGAGTGCTAAGACCCAAAGTAGCGGAAGGAATGCAGTCATTCCGTTTGCTTCTATTCCATTCATTGTTTTCAGCCTCCTACCCATATGCCCTGTTGGGGCGGGTGGAATATGATTTACTCGATTAAGTCCGTCAAAACGGTTTTCTCAATCTATTGTGAATATGAATTGTAAAAATGAACACTCAAGCCGTCTATCTCCCGTTGGTTTCGGTTTGTCACCACTAAGCGTAGTTATTGAAGTCCCATCTAAGGGCCGTGTGTGCTTCATTGACGCATCTCAGCACACAATCTAGTCCAACACCAAATGAAACCCCGTAGGGCCACCATTGTTTGAGTCGATTCGACTTGAGTCCCTAGCGACTGTGGCCTGTGGCGATACCTAGGGTGCCTACGGATTTTCACCGTAGGACTTGTGACGGGAGCGACCCCCCGTTGCTTGTACTCCGCTTGCTTCGGCTCCTAAGAGCAATTCCCAACTATCGGTGTTTGGTATATAGTTGCCGACACATTGTATCACCAACTATATATCGGATGAGTTGGCGGCTCGCATTTTCGGCCATGATTTTGCTTTCAGAATACCCGTTCATGATAGGTATATACCGTTCATGATAGGGTCTCTCTCTCTCTCTCTTTCTCTCTCTCTCTTACTGAGCCGTCATATAAGAGAAGCCTCTTACTGATACATTCTCTCTCAATATATTACCTTGGTACTAACTTCCGTTAGCCGCCGGAGTTATTCGCTCAATCACTGGCTTCATATACTATGGCTTGCCTGTTCACAATATCCGACGAGACACAGGCGGGGAGGTGAGAAAAAATATGGCAAGCATAAAACAAGAGATAACATGGGACTTAGGGCCGGAAATTACAACCAAACCTGACCCTAATTCATGGGGTCGTCGTAACTTTAGCCTATACCTAGAGGGTTCATATGGTTACGATGGCGAGAAGAAGTACGAACAAAGCAAGCAATTCATTCTAGTGAACAAAAATAACACTAGAAAAATGAGAGCCTTCGCTATTCGTAACTTT
>NZQM01000008.1 GCA_002695905.1 Parvibaculum sp. | reverse complement strand
CTTCCTCTTCTATATCCGTGGCTTCCACAAACTGACAACAAACCTGATTAACCGGCTAATCGCTTTGCACATCATAGCGGCTCTGTATCATCTGATTATCGTCCGTGATGGTGTCACAGGGCGCATGCTGATTTCTGGAAAAGCGAGCAGCAGGCGTAGGGCTCACCCGATTGGCATCTATGCTTTCTTTTTCTTCGCCAGGTGATAGGTGAGGGCACTGGCCAGGCAGTGACGCAACTCTTTCTCTGGGAGCTTCTGTCGAACATCGAGCACCAATGCTCGGTTGCCCTCAAATGTCAGCTTGTCGCCATACATGTCGCGAAAGGTAGGGACCAGGTTTGTCTGGCAGTGAAAATAGACTGCCACATGATTTGGATCATCCTTGATCGCATCAATCCGAACAGTTGTGCCACTTTTTGTTTCTGGTGTCAGGTAGCTGGGTTGTCCCCATTTGAGTGTCTCCTGCAGCTCTCCAACGCCTTCAGTCTTAGCAGCCGTCTGGAAAATCAACCTGCGAAGTGTCAGAAGCTGCTGGCGGGCTTTGCTCTGGTAGGTATCAAACACGCCTGCCACGCAATCGGCTTCAAATGGAATCTGAGAATTATTCGTCATTTCGGTCGGTATCCCGCCACATATCCGCCACATGGGGACACTAGCACGTTCTGCTGACGGTTCCTGTCAGGAGAGGTGTTAGGGGCGGAAGAGATACTGCTCTTGGTTTTTGTGTCGAATCCGAAGAGAATGCCTATATTCGATGTAAGGTTTTGCAAAAATCCTGCAATCCAGGAGTTGGTCATGCTACGCCAGGTTGGCGCGATCCCGTTTGCCATTCGTGAGACAGAGCCATTGGTTCTGATGATCACGTCGCGCACACACGAACGCTGGATATTTCCCAAAGGCGCCGTAGAAGAAGGCGAGACTGCGGCCGAAGCGGCACTCCGTGAAGCCTATGAGGAGGCAGGCATCCGTGGCCGGATGCTGGACCAGTTTGCGCACGAAGTTCAGGCAATCAAACAAATGCCTGATGGTCCACGCGATTTGATTGTGACCTATATACCGCTGCATTTTGCCGAACAGCATGACGATTGGCCTGAGCGCAAAAACAGGGACCGTCACTGGGTGATTTTATCTGACGCGCGAAAAATCGCGAGGGGGCCTGATATCCATGGCGCGCTCGAAGGTTTCGAAGCGCTGTTACCGAGCCTTCACAGCATCGCCAAAATCAAATAGATCGTTGCCGACAGGGCTGCAGCGGCAGGCACGGTGATGACCCATGCCGCAGCTATTGAATAGGCAAACCGACGGCGCACCAGCATCCGCTTTTGGCGAATTGTAGGCTGGCGGAGCGCTTCGTCCGGCGTTGCACTCAGAAGAACTTTGCGACGTCCCTCTTTCCGTTTTGGGTTTTCCAGATACTCACGCAGGAAACCCACACCGAAAATCGACCCAATGGCGATATGGGTAGAGCTCACGGGCAAGCCCATACTCGTCGCAATCAAAACCGTCACTGCGGCGGAGAGGGCGACGCAATAGGCTCTTATTGCGTTAAGGCGGGTGATCTTTTCGCCGACGGTACGGATAAGCTTGGGGCCGAAGAGAGCCAGACCGGTGGCGATCCCCACACCTCCGATTGCCAAAACCCAGAAAGGGATAGCGACCTTTGACTGCAAGCCTGACGTTTCAGTGAGCACAGAGGCGATTGCCGCGAGCGGCCCAACGGCGTTCGCAACATCATTGGCGCCATGTGCAAAGGAAAGAAGCGCTGCTCCAAGGATAAGCGGCAGATGAAAGAGGCGTGGAATATCTTTTTTCTTGTTTCGCAGACCAACCGAGAGCCGTTTGATATAGGGAATGGACAGAATGCCTGCGATCGCAAAGGCAAGGAAAGAGACGAGGACCACCTCTTCCAGTCCGGGTTTCCAAATTCTCTTCAATCCTTTAAGCGCCATGTAAGCGGCAAAGGTTGCTGCCATAAGGGCAATCAACACCGGCACCCATGTTCGCGCGGCCGCGAGCTTGTCCGCCTTGTTGAGGATCAGGACCTTGATGGAAGCGAGCAGCGCCGCTGCAATCACACCACCAAGGACCGGTGAGATAACCCAGCTGGCCGCAATGCTGGCCATGGTGGGCCAATTGACGACACTGAGACCCGCAGCCGCAATGCCACCGCCCAGAACACCACCGACAATAGAGTGGGTTGTGGAGACGGGGGCGTTCAATATTGTCGCAAGATTGATCCATAGAGCTGCCGCGATGAGAGCACTCATCATGAGGAGAACGAAATCACTTTCGTCAACCGCGCCTTCTGGGCTGATGATGCCTTTGGCCACAGTGCTTACCACATCACCACCTGCGAGGAGTGCGCCAGCTGCCTCGCAAACCACTGCGATGGCAACGGCCCCACCGATCGTCAACACCTTACCGCCAACGGCAGGACCCATATTGTTGGCCACATCATTGGCGCCAATATTGAGTGCCATATAGCCGCCAAAGATCGCCGACATGACGAGGATCAGTGTCGCGTTGATGCCCCCTTGAGGCCCTATGAGAGAACTTGAGGCGACCGAGATGCCGATGGCACCAAGGAAAAGCACTGACAGCACAATGGGGAGTGCCTGGATACGAAACCCGCGCGCTGAATCTAGGATAAACTCCTGACGGCGCAAATCGTTGACATACCGGTTTTCAAGCTTCTTGTTGGCCATGCGCTCCCCCCGGATTTGGCCTGCAGATCAGGCGCGGGGACCGAATCTGCAACGAATGTAAGATTATGGGGTAGCATTCCAGGCGCCAGATTGCACGGATGGGCGGCACCCAGAGCGAACAGAAACGGCGCCACCCTTTGGATGGCGCCGCACTGCTTGGAACTTGTCAAGCCGCATTCTGCAGGTGACGGTCAGCTCGCTTTGGCTTCCTCGCCCGGGAACTGATCCCGCAATATGCGTTTGAGTGCCTTGCCTGTTGGATTCCGTGGAATGGCATCAACAAACTCAACACCTTTTGGAAGTTTGTACCGCGCGAGTTTGCCGTCACAATGTTTCATGACATCGGCTTCTGTCAGGCTTTCATCTTCGCGAACGACAACGGCAAGGCAAACCTCACCCCATTGCTGGTTTTGCTGCCCGATCACAGCGCAGTCCTGAATTTTTGGATGGGCTAAAAGCACATTCTCAATTTCCGCAGGATAGATGTTTTCCCCACCAGAGATGATCATGTCTTTGATGCGATCCTGAATGTAGACGAACCCCTCCTCATCCACTGTCGCGAGGTCGCCCGTGTGCAACCACCCATCGACGATGGTTTCCGAAGTGGCGTCTGCGCGGTTCCAGTATTCCTTCATGATGTGTTTGCCGGAGACCAGGACTTCACCAACTTCACCGGCCTTGATGTCATTACCATCGCTATCCACGACGCGGACATTCGTATGGAAGAAGGACTTGCCGGTTGAACCAGCTTTCGCCATTGCATCATCTGGAGAAATCAAGCAGGAGGGGCCGCAGGTTTCTGTCAGGCCATAGACTTGGTGGATTTCAATGCCCATACCCGCATAGGTTTCAATGAGTGTGACAGGAACCGGAGCCGCGCCGCTCATCACCCATCTCAGCGTGGAATAGTCAGCGGTGTCTTTTGCCGGAGACAGAAGCATGAAGTTGAGCATGGCGGGCACCGCCAGCATGGTTGTGATCTTTTCTGCTTCAATATTGGTCCACATGGCGTCCAGATCAAAGCCGCGCATGATGACCGATGTACCGCCGCCATGTACGCAGGCGATAAGCGGACTCAATGCACCTACATGGAAGAGCGGAAGAACCAGCAAATATCGGTCCTTCTGCTGCATATCGCTTGTTGCAAGTGATGTAAGAGATCCCCACAGCGTAGAGTTGTGGGTATGAACAGCGCCTTTTGGAAGGCCTGTCGTGCCGGACGTGTACATGATGAAGAGCATGTCGTCTTCGGCTGCACCAATCGCAGGTCGGCTGTCAGAAGCTGCTTCGTGCAACGCATCATAGTCGTCTGCAATTGCAGTTCGTTCGCCAACGCTGATCCAGCGGGAGATGTCTGTGGCGTCGCCACCGCGCCCATGGATCTCTTCAACGGCTTCGGCAAAATCTGAGCTGAACACGAGCGTTTTGGCGCCACTGTCTTTTAGGATGAAACAAAGTTCATCAGGTGTCAGGCGCCAATTGAGAGGTACGCAGACGGCACCGATCTTCGCAATCGCGAAAAAAGACTCCATGAACTCCACACCGTTCATCATCAACAGCGCCACGCGGTCGCCGGGCTTCACCCCTTGCTCCAAAAGCATGTTGGCGGTCTTGTTGCACCGGGCATCAAGCTCGGCGTAGGTAAAGCGCCGTCCGCTTTCCGTCTCAACGCAACCTTCCAGGTTGGGGTTCAGATGCGCTCGTTTTTCGAGCATCAGCCCAATATTGTGATCCATATTTTCCTCCCAAAGCCCCCATAGATACGCAGGCGATCGAACCGGTTTTTCCGGCGTTCCTCAATGTCAAATGGGTCTCGTCAAAGAGATCCCGGTCCCCCGACCGCTTGAAAATAGTGTGACCCAAACCGTAGCGAAATCAAAGGGTTGATTTGTTGTTTTGTCCTAAAGGGCGAGGCGACCGAGCGCCCCAGACACTGCCCGGACGAGCCACCTGGGAGACGCCCGTCCAGCGACTGCAGCGGCCAAATTGACCATACCCGGAACGCGGATAACCTCCCCCTTCATACACGCGGTGTAGCCTTCAGCCGCAACTCCAGCGACATCAGACACCATAAAGTCGGGGATTTTGGCCGCAGTCTCATTGCTCTGCTTTGCGCTTGCCACCATGTCGGTGGCGGTCATGCCGGGGCAGAGGGCTGTGGCTGTAATGCCGTGGGGCTTGAGTTCCTCTGATAAGGACTCCGTGAGCGACAGGACATAGGCCTTTGTCGCTGCGTAGGTCGCAAGCGACGGGATCGGTTGGAACGCAGCGATGGATGCAACATTCAAGATCCGACCGTCCTTCCGCTCCACCATGCCGGGGACGAACAGGCTGGTGAGCTCGGTGAGCGTCGTGACGTTCAGGTGCGTCAGCTCCAGATGCCGCTTGGTGGAGATATCTGCGAAGGCCCCCATCTCCAGCACGCCTGCATTATTGACCAGGGTCTCCACATGAACACCCTTAGAGATCACTGCTTCATAGAGCTTCCGGCCTGCATTGGGTTTTGAAAGGTCGGCGGGAAGGGCGATGGCGGCAATTCCATGCTCTTTACTCAGGCGTTTGGCAATGGCCTCCAGCTTGTCTTTTGACCGCGCAACAAGGATCAGGTTCGAGCCGCCTTTTGCAAACTCGCCTGCAAGCGCCTCGCCAATACCGCCGGATGCGCCGGTAATCAGCGTTGCTTCTTTCATTGATGGGGCTGGCTTTTTCTTCGAGGTGCTCTTTCGGCTGACTGTTTTCTTTCTTGCACTGGTTTTACGGGTAGCAGCAGCCATGGTTTCCTCCCTACGTGACGCTTCAAATTCAGTCTAGGGTGAGTGGTCCGTGAAAGGAAAGCTATGACTATCTGTCAGCTCTCTGCGGCGTTCGGCCTGGACTGGCCTCGAACCCATTGATCCAGATTTGCCGATGACGGTATCTCGATCTTTCCATACGCGCGTACGATCAACCCCCTTCTTTCGAGCTGCCGAAGAGCCTTGTTAATCGACACCCTGGTTACCCCCAGAATTTCAGCAAGCTCTTCATGGGTAACCTTGACCGTCGGGTTTTTACCGTCCGCCTGATGCATCATATTGATGGTCTTTGCGACCTGGGCGTTGAGAGGCAGATGTCTGAGGTCGTCCACAAAGGTCAGAGCTGCATGAAGGCGCTGCGCAAGGAAGGCCAGGAAGTAGGTTCTGATCCCCTGGTGTTTATCGAGCAGGCGATCAAAGCGTGTCTTGCTTATCTTCGCGATCACCGTCGGACCCACAGCAAACGCGTCAAATTCCCTCGGCAGCCCACCGAAGATCGTAAATTCTCCGAAGAACTGGTCGGGCCCCATAACCGCCATGCCGGCATAGCTACCGTCGATCCCGATCTGGCCCAATCTGGCAGCCCCGCTTTTCACGATCGTGAGAGAGGGGTCTGTATCTCCCCGTGCCTGGATCAACTGCCCGTCCGAAAAGCTGATCGACACAGCTGCATCGTAGAGCGCCTCCCTCAAGGCGGCGGGAAGGGTCTCCTGAAGCCCTGGAAGTCCATAATCAAGCCGACCTGACAAAAAAACCTCCAAATGTAAAATATTATACATTATAGCGATCTCAGGTCGCCTATCAAGGGGCAGCAACCAGAGGAGGTCGGCATGAAACCGGAAATAATGTTGATATTGGGGTTCTACATCGCGTTTGCAGTGGCGGAGGCCATTCGGACGGGGTTCTTCAAAAAAGACGGCGAGAAGCCGGACGATGCAAAGGTCGAGATAATCTCAACGCTGGCGCTCATAGCGCTCACTCAGCCAATGATCCTGTTTTCAGCGACCTGGCTGACAGGCACTTTTGCTCCGGGTACCGAGAACATGCTGATCGGCCTTCCAATCATCGCCCAGGTAGCCATCCTGCTCGTCTTTGAAGATATGACCCAATATTGGTGGCACCGTGCGTCCCACACATTCCCGTGGCTCTACAATCTCCACCGATCTCATCATAACTCTGAATATCTGAGCGTACGCGTCGTTTACAGGAACAACTTGTTCTACTACGCGATGATGCCGGGAATTTGGTTTGCCGGTGTGCTGATTTACATGGGACTTGGCTATGTCTACGCCTTCTATCTCGTTGTCAAAATGCTTGTAATCTTCGGTGCCCATTCTGATGTGCGGTGGGATGGTCCCCTCTACAAGATCAAATGGTTGTCGCCGATTATGTGGATTGTTGAGCGCACCATCTCGACACCGGCGACGCACTCGGCTCACCATGGACGTCACAAAGACGATGGGATCACCAACTACAAAGGTAATTTCGGCAATCTGCTGTTTTTCTGGGATGTTCTGTTTGGGACCGCTAAGATTACCAGACAGGTACCAAAGGAGTTCGGCGTTGAAGATTTGGAGCCGGTGACCTTGGGTGAGCAGCTGGCCTGGCCTGTATTCCAGGGCAAAGGATCCCGGTCTGCTGTCGTCGCCAAACCTGCAGACGTTGCGTGAACTCTAACCAAGAGGAGATGTGTCATGTCAGTTGAGACAAGTGAGAACGGCCGTATCGCAACCTATGCGGAGTTCTGGCCCTATTATCTTCAGGAGCATTCGGTTCCCGCATGTCGCACCATGCACTATATCGGAACGGCACTGTCCATTGCAGCGCTCGGCTTGGGTGTCTTTGTAAATGCCTGGTGGCTTCTTGCCGCACCTTTGTCAGGATACTTCTTCGCCTGGGTAGCTCACTTCACGATAGAGAAGAACAAGCCAGCGACCTTCACCTATCCGGTCTGGTCACTTGTGAGCGATTACCGCATGTTCTTTGCGTGGATCACGGGGCGGTTGGGGCCTCACCTGGAAGAGGCAGGCGTGCGCTGAGCGTATTGGCGTGAGCGGACCTCAGCGATACGTGCTGTCGGGCTGTTCTGGCGGTGGCAAATCCACATTGCTGCAAGAGTTAGGGCGGCGCGGGTTCCAAACCTTTGAGGAGCCTGGCCGCCAGATCGTGCGTGAGGAACAAGCGAGAGGCGAGAAAGCATTGCCCTGGGTGAACCCCGCGGCGTTTGCCGCCAAAGCAATAAAGATGTCGGTCCTGGCATTTGATGATGCGGCGAGTGCCAGTGGCCCAGTGTTCTACGATCGCTCCTTCATCGATGCGATCTCCTATGTCTCCCATCTAAAGGGCGAGCTCAGTCCGGAACACCGACACCTCATCGATAGAAAACGCTATGCAGGCAATGTTTTTCTGACGCCACCCTGGCCAGAGATTTTCCAGAACGACGCGGAGCGGCAAACAAGCTTCGACAACGCAGTTGAAGAATATGAACGGCTGAAGGTCGATTTCGCTGAGTTTGGCTATGAGCCTATTGTCCTGCCAAAACTGTCGGTCGAAGATCGCGTAGCATCCCTTTTGGACCGCATTTTTGCCGGAGGTGAGACCTCATGATTGTTGCAATATTTCGCGCGCGGATAAGGCCTGAAAACGCTGATGAGTATTATGCTTTGGCAGATGAGATGGGTGAGATTGCCCGCGCTCTGCCAGGATTCATCTCGTGGAAGGGGTATTTCGCTGAGGATGGCGAGCGTGTATCCCTCCATGAGTGGGAAAGCGCTGAAGCTCTGGAGGCTTGGCGGACACACCCTGAGCACCTTCGCATTCAGGAGTTGGGACGTGAGAAATTCTACGAAGAATACACGCTTTACGTGATGGACGAACCGCGCAGCTCAAAGTTCGTGAGAGCCTGACGCTGCTTGCCATTCCGGCTATGGAGGGGTAGAAGACGCGGGCAAGGCGCTGCGGGCGCGCCTGGTCCGCCAAAAGCGAAAGCACCCGCCCATCTGTTAAGCGACCGTCTGAATTCGGCATGTTGCTTTCTTGTGACCCCGTGGAGCGGAAGAGGGGCGATAAGGAGAGTGACGCCCATGTCTACATTGGGGTCTATAGAGTCAGAACAACCGCAAATCCGTCCACTGGGCGAAACGGTTACAGATGTCCTCGCATTTCTAAAATCCAAAGCCCGTCGATTGCACAAGCAGATTGAAAAAGGCTCGCCTGTCGATGTTGCACGCATGCGCGCGCTGCCGCGCATGGCCTCATGCACAGACCAGGAGTTGATCGGGCAGGTCAAACGCCGTCTGTGTCTGAACGTTATTGCCATGGAGCTTGGCTTTCGCACATGGGCGGCTTTGGCGCATGTGATGGAAGGTGATCAGGTCGGTGGCGATTTCGGGACAATTCTGTGTCCTGATCGCATGATTGTGCATCAGAACATTTGGCTGGCTGATTATCAGGAAGCGCAGCAAATTCATCGCGAGCACGGTGGTTATTTGCTGGGCTACCGACGGCAATTCTTCATTGCTGACGGTGACTATCTTCAGGACCTGGGGCTCGATCCGGAGCGAGAAGAGTGGGACCGCATGGACCGAAATTGGATTGAACCAGGCGACTTGAATGCCCGAGCGCGTCTTTATGCACGGCTTTTTGCGGAGCGCCTGCCCACACATTAAAAAAAGAAAAAACTTTATTTATTAGGCATGGAGGTGTTTCCTTCTGGAAACAGAAGGAGGCACGCCATGTCTGATCAAAAGTTTGAACCGTTCCACCCCGAATTGGACCCTGCTGAGACGCTCATGGCCGATGGCTATGCGGACGGGTATCGAACGATCAGCCATTGGCCAGGTCATTCGACGCCTGAGCCGCTTCGGCATGATCTGACGACAGGGTCTGCGCTGTTACTTGCAGGCATGACGCCCGCGCTGCGGAAGGAGCTGTTGGGAGAGTTTTCGATTGTCTCCAACAATCATATTGATGCTGATGGCGTACTCTCAGCGTTCTGCGTGCTGCAGCCAGAGCTGGCACTGAAGCATCAGGATCTCATCCTGAGAATAGCGGCCAACGGCGATATGTCAAAGTGGACAGGACCGGATGCGTTGGCGCTGGAACTGACCCTCATGTCCGAGGCAGAGAAGTTCGAGCCGTTCTATGGGGCGACAATGACGGAGCAACACCTGAGCAATATGGCAGACGCTTATCAGCACTGCTTCAGGTTGTTGAAAGAAGAACTCTTGGAAGATCCATTTGCGAAGCCAAATGGATGGCAGGAAAGGCACCGCCAGATCATCACTGATATTGAAAAGATCGATGCAGGCGATGGCATCCGCATCAGCCGTTTTCCGCAGGAGGATTTGGTTGTTATTGAGGCAGACAGGGAAATGACCGTTATAGGACTTCGCCATGCTGCTGGAGATCTGTTTCGGGTGCTGTTGGCTTACTCGGACAGTGACGGCACCCGCTATAGGTTTTGCTATAGGGCAGAATCTTGGTTCGATGTTGTGTCGATTGCACCCAAGCCGCGCAAGTCTCTTGAGGGACTTGGCGCACGGCTAAATGAGCTGGAGCAAAACAAGCAGTCGAAATGGTGGTCAACACCCACAGATTGGGTCGTACCCGAATTGGGGTTTGGGCAGCCGACCGTTGGTGAGCTGCAGGCCAGTAGAGCTGACCCCAAACTCCAGAATGACCCGCCTAGTTCATTGACCCTAG
>NZQM01000007.1 GCA_002695905.1 Parvibaculum sp. | reverse complement strand
AGCAGATCATCTCTGACCATCGCGAGCAGATGGAACGTTTCAATTATATTCCAGACGGCTACTAGACTGCAGAAACTGTTGCGTATCCCGTTAGGTTAGGTACCTTCGATAATCTCTTTTGGGACGACAATGTTACGCCACCCAAGGCGTAGACAGGCATTGCCGCAGATACTGCGAGCCGAGCGAACCTGATCACACCAAGAGTTCGCGCGCTGGGATGGCTCGCCGTTGCGAAGACTGGCGAGAGTAACGCGGCGTCTGCGCCTGTCAGCCATGCGGCTCTCAGCTCTGGTTCACTATGCGCCGCTGCAATGATGATCCAACCTGGCTTCCGGCGCAGGCCCCAAACATCCCCGCGCCTCACCATCCAGGAGGGAAGGTGAAGGCCATCTGCGCGCGCCTCGCAGGCAAGGCGATAATCTCCGGCAACAAGAAAACGAACGCCCCTCGCCCTGCTTTCTTTTCGCAAGGTGTGGGCGAGCGCCAGGCGGTCGCGGGGCGCCCATTCATAGTGGCGGAGGATGAATATGTCTGTCGGCTTAAGCTGTGCGAGTTGTTGGAAAGGATCAATATCTCGCAAGGCATCTGTCAGCACAAACCGGTCAGGTAGTTGTCGGTGTTTGCTTGTCACACGTTGCCCTCACACCTTCTGTTTCGTCGCGCTTGTGGACACTGAACTGGTTTCCCTGCACCTGTAAACGTTCTAATGTGCGGCCCATGCCCGATAACCAACTCCCCTCGATAGAACGTCTCGCGTCGGTTGAACAGAGTATTGTTCAAGTTGAAATAGATGCTGGTCGACCTGCTGGCGATGTGACGCTTGTGGCAGTCTCCAAAACCTTTCCGGTGGAGGATATTCGCGCTGTGCTGGATGCCGGGCAACGCGTCTTTGGAGAAAACCGCGTTCAGGAAGCCCTAGGGAAATGGCCTGAGTTGCGCGAACAATATGCAGATGTTGAATTGCATCTTATCGGTCCGCTGCAAAGCAATAAAGTCGGTGAGGCTGTTTCTCTTTTTGATGTGATTGAAACGCTCGACCGGGAGAAACTGGCTCGGGCTTTGGTGGCTGAACGGGAGAAGGGTCACGCCCTCCCGGACTTGTTTGTGCAGGTGAACACAGGTGCTGAACCACAAAAGGCTGGCGTCTTGCCACAAGATGCTGATCGGTTTGTCACGCTCTGCCGCGATGAGTTGGCATTGCCAGTTGTGGGACTGATGTGCATTCCACCCGTCGATGAGGAGCCAGCGCTGCATTTTGCATTGCTTGAGAAAATCGCCATTCGAAACGGCCTCTGCCAGCTTAGTATGGGCATGAGCGCTGATTTTGAAACAGCGATTGAGTTTGGGGCTACCCATGTTCGGGTCGGGAGCGCCATTTTTGGTGCGCGGACACCAGCCTAGTTTACTTCTGCAGTTCAATTCTCATGGTTGTCCCTGGCCCACAACTCGTCAGAATACGGAGTATTGTATTTTGGGGGATCGCCACGCATCCCTCTGTCGCACACAATCTGCCACCTCTTTCTTTGGCAACATGAAAGAAAATAGCACTTCCCTTGTGAGGCATAACGGGCTCATCATTATGTCCAAGTATCACGCAGACATTATATAGCTCGTCCTCTCGCCATAGATTTTCGGCACTGGCGGAATAGGGGAGCTCTGTTGGTTTGTTATACAGTGCGTCTGATGGGTCGTCGCACCAGCCATCGGTGGGTCCGATGGGCATAGTGACAAGGTCTGTAATGGGCTTGTTCAGTCTGTCTTGTCGGTAGAGAATCCTGCGGAGTGGCCAAGTGCCTGCCGGTGTTGCCCCGTCGCCCTCTCTTTTCTCGCTATCTGATATGATCCCGCTTCGCCCCAGGGCGCAGGGAATCGTCTTGGCGCCAAAGGTGAGTGTTCCGGTTGAGGCACCCGGTTTGCCGCGTACAAGGATGTTCATGGGGTGAATCTAAAAAGTGAGGAGCAGTCCTGCAAGGTGGTGCAGGAGACTAGTAAGCTGGCTCATTTACGAGTTTCAGGACGCTGTACCGGTCCAGTGCCATTGCCATGGCCGCTGCTACATCGCTTTGTTCATACTCTGTCGTTGCATGCTGTTGCGCAGGCCTGGCTGGGTTGGCTTCTTCTGGGCTGGTCAGAAGTGCATTAAAGGCGTCAGCACTTAGGCTTGGCAGTGGCGCACTGGCTTGGGCGGCCGGAGCATCGGCGGTGATTGGGGTGGACTGGGCGGCTGGTTGGACGCCGTCGCGAGACGTCGCTGCGGTCATTCTTGGCGGTGTACCTGAGCTTTGAAACATCGACATAACATGTCCGCCCAGATCATCGCCGGTCACTTGTTCCAGAACGGCTTCGGCAACTGAGATTCCTGCGCCGATAGGCCCGCCATAAATCGCGCCGCCCACAATCCGGGCCGCAGGTTCCATCTGATCGCCTGTCATCTCTCGGTATAGGGTCGACACTATGGGCAGGTGTTGGAGAGGGTTGATCATGTCCAGGAAGTCATCGAAGGAGAATCCATCGTCGTCGGTTTCGACGGGAGTCTCTTTTCCGGTGCCCTCGGTTGGAAGCGACCCGGTAATCAGATTGTCGTCGTGGGACTCTGTCTTGGCGGTCGCGGCGGCCTGTTCTGCCTGATAGCGTTCTATCCGAAGCTCCATCACGGCCTTTGAGCCTTTGGTATAGCGGCTCATTTGAAGGTAAAGCGGCAGCTCTGCGACGACGGATTCCATGCTGGCGGTTTCTCCGATTGATCCTGCATCTTCTGATGCAAGTCTGAGACCGCGAAAATATGTATCATTTTCAATGCATTAGAGTATGGATGCTGGCGCGGGGCGGCAGAAATTGCCGAGTTGGCGCATCCAAGAAGGGCAGCATCCGCCGGTTGGGCATTTGTGCTCGGCTGTGGCAAACTCAGCTAAAC
Organism: Parvibaculum sp.; assembly: GCA_002695905.1. Taxonomy (GTDB): domain Bacteria; phylum Pseudomonadota; class Alphaproteobacteria; order Parvibaculales; family Parvibaculaceae; genus Mf105b01. The sequence goes on along the minus strand of NZQM01000007.1, from coordinate 24,845 downwards.
ATTTGGTTTGTCCGCAGCTTGCGGCAGTCCCCCATATCTCTCAGGATCTCATGACACAAAAGACCGCCGCCGCAACTCCTCAGGACATGTTGCGCCAGGCCTTTCAGCTCTTCGATCAAGGCAAGATTCACGACGCTGCGAAGCTTGCTGAAACCTTGCGCCAGCAGGCCCCTAATCACCCGGATGTTTTGCATCTAATGGGACTTATCTGTCTTAAAACAGGGAATCCTCAGGATGCGGAAAAGCTGATCGGCATGGCTGTCTCAATCTTGCCGGACAAAGCCTTTCTGCGCGTCAATCTGGGAAATGCGCTTCGACAGCAGGGAAGGTCGGCGGAAGCTCGGGCCGCCTATGACAAAGCGGTGGCGCTCGATCCGGACTTTGCGGGGACATATCTCAATCGGGGAACGCTCAACGCTGAGGAAGGCCGCGCTGAAGCCTGCATCACGGACTTTGAGACGGTTATTCGGCTGATGCCCAACGACCCCCAGGGCTATTTGAACCTGGGGCAGTTTCAGTTGGCGCAGGGAGCCTTTGCTGAAGCGCGCGATACCTATCAGGCTGGCCTAGAGAAGCGCCCTGATGGGCCTATGCTGCTGCTGGGGTTGGCAAACGCATTGGAGCGCCTCGGAGATCTGGACGGTGCATTTGCGGCCGCTGAGAAGGTTCTCGCACACATGCCGGATCTGCCGGGTGCGCTGCGGATCTGGTCGAGCGTTAAGCGCCGCCAAGGCTCTGCGGAGGAAGCGCGGGATCGGCTTGAACGGGTGTCGGTTGGGAAGCTGCCGCCAGGAGGGCGCCGCCTCATCCATGGCGAATTGGCTCAAGTCTATGACCGGCTGGGTGAAGCGGCAGACGCCTTTGATCATTTTGTTGCCCAGAATGATGCTGCAGCTGAACAGTTGACTGACGGCGAGATTGATAAATCCTCCTATATGTCTCAGGTGACCGATCTCAAACAGGCCTTCACGTCAGATTGGGTTCGGTCCTGGGCACAAGTTGCGCCAGGCGATCTTGACCCAGTGCCTACACCGGTTTTTCTGATCGGCTTTCCGCGGTCTGGCACGACCCTTCTGGACCAGTTTCTTGATGCCCATAGCGAGATTGACGTTGTTGAAGAGCTGCCGGTTCTTCTGCCGGTTCGCGACGGGGTGAATGCAAACGGCGGGTATCCTGAAGGGCTCGCGAAGCTCGCTGTCGACAAGACCAATGAGCTTCGTCGTCTCTACATGTCTGAGCTGAAGCAAGCTGGTTTCGACCCTTCAGCAAAAACTGTGATCAACAAGCTGCCGCTCAACATCATCCATGTTGGTCTCATCGCGCGCGTCTTCCCCGAGGCGAAATTCATTCTGGCTCTTCGTCATCCGGCGGACGCGGTTCTCTCCTGTTTCATGCAGGACTTCCAGTTGAATGCATCAATGGCGCATTTCCTCACACTTAAAGACAGTGCCGCGCTCTATGACGCCGTCATGTCGCTTTGGGGTCAGTACAGAGACTTACTGTCTCTAAATGTCGCTGAGGTTCGATACGAACATCTGATCGCGGAACCGCAGACAGCGCTTCGTGATGCGATGTCCTTGCTTGGGCTCGCTTGGGAAGAAGGACAAAGCAATCATGTGGCTCATGCAGAGGCGCGTGGTTCCATTCGCACGCCGTCATACGGTCAAGTGACGCAGCCTCTTTATGACCGGGCAGCGGACCGGTGGCGCCGCTATGAAACGCATTTAGATGGTATTCTGCCCCGTTTGGCCCCGTTTGTTCGTGAGTTCGGCTATGATTAACCTGATCACGGAAGGCTCAAATGGGCGTGAGGCATCCCGTGAGGTGGTTGGCAAGAGGGGGTATGACAGCTACATGACCAGCAGCGACGGGGGCGGGGTACGCTTGTCCCGAGTGATAAGATGGTAGGACTGGGAGCTGACCCTAAGATGAGCACGATCAAAAAAATCCTGATTGTTGATGATGATGACGCGCTGCGCGAATCCCTCGTTGAGCAATTGGCGTTGCATGAAGAATTCACCTGTACCGCAACAACCTGCGCCACAGAAGGCATCGAACATGTCCGCGGCAATCACGTAGATATTGTTTTGCTGGATGTTGGGTTGCCTGATATGGACGGGCGTGAAGCCTGTCGTCTGATGCGCAAAGGTGGCCTCAAAGCGCCCGTGATCATGCTGACGGGCGCCGATAGCGACAGCGATACCATCCTGGGTCTGGAAGCTGGTGCCAATGACTATGTCACGAAGCCCTTCCGCTTCGGGGTACTGCTCGCCCGTATTCGTGCGCATCTTCGCCAACACGAACAAAGTGAAGACGCGGTCTTCAAAATTGGTCCGTACACGTTCAAACCATCGGCCAAGATGCTCGTGGATGATGGCGACAAGAAAGTTCGCCTGACAGAAAAAGAAACAGCGATCCTCAAATTCCTTTACCGCACGGGGGTCAAGACTGTGGGCCGTGATGTACTGCTGCACGAAGTCTGGGGCTATAATTCCGGTGTGACCACGCACACGCTGGAAACCCATATCTACCGGCTGCGCCAGAAGATTGAACGGGACCCGTCCAATGCAGAATTGCTGGTGACGGAAGCGGGCGGCTACAAGCTCGTTCCCTGAGCTTTAAGTTGTGAGCCTGTCAGACCCTGTGGGTCGGGGCTGACAAGTAGATTACCACACCCAGCATGACGAATGTGCCGAAGAGTGCGGCGATCACAAGGGCTGCTGGCCCGAAGAAATAGGTGGCAAGCACCAGAAGCAATACAATGTTCGCTAAAAATCCGAGGGCGCGAAGCGCTGTTTTCTGGTCCGGATCGAGCGTGTTGGTAAAGTCGACCGACATAATATCTCCTTAAAGGGCCGTGTGAGTGACGCTCTGGTCAACCACAAGAGATTGCGGGAGAGATATCGTCATTCCGTTGCCCGCCTTCAACGTGGCAAACCGCCGCGCGTCATTTTTGGCTAGCTGGACGGTCGCTGGGCACATCCGCTGTGAGCGCATAGGCGTCAACGAAGTTCTGAGGCATCCGCTTGGGTTTACCAGACTTTATGTCGATGCAGACAAAGTCTGACCGACCCCTGAGAAGTGTTTTTCCCGTCTCGGCATTGACCATCTGAAAACGCCGTCGCAGACGAAGCTTGCCGTCATTGCCGGTGATCCAGGTCGCGATGTCGATCTTTTCCCCTTCGTGGGAAGGTCCCAGATATTCCATCTCGTGGGCCCGGACGACCATGCCTTTGCCGATCTTTGCATAAGCGTCAAAGTCGAGGCCGAGCGCTTTGGAGTGCTCCCAGGCGACTTTGGCCATCCAGGTTAGATAGACCACATTATTCGTATGCAGAAAGTCGTCGATATATTCTGGTTTGACAGTGACCGTAACAATGAAGGGGTTTGGGTGATCCCAGCTATCGGCTGGCAATTTGCTCTCTGTCATAACCTGTCCTCAAGAACTTGGTGCTCTCCAGGCAATCTCTTTAGGAGGTTTGGGCGACGCTGCCAAGGGGCAGGCGCAAGACTGGCCTTCCTTGTCGTGCCTCTCCAGGCACTCGACGTCGGCGCCAGAACCGCCTAGTTTTCGTCTATGAGTTTACGCGATGCAGTTTCTCTTTTGGCCGCAACGCCTTTGTTTGAGGGTGTGGACCCGGTGCGCCTGGAGGTGCTTGCCTTTACGGGTACCCACCTGGCCTTTGACGCTGGGGAAACCCTTGTGGAAGAGGGTGCGCAAGCAGATGGCGCTTTTCTGATGCTGTCGGGTGAAGCGATTGTGCTGGCGACTGGCGCGGATGGGCGGGGAAGTGCTGCACGTCTTGACCGGGGCGGTCTGGCAGGCGAACAGGCATTGATGCAACCGGTCAATTGGTCGGCGACCATCCGGGCGGCACAACCTGTTGAGGTGCTCAAGTTGGAGCGCGAAGTCTTCCTTCGTCTCGTCGATGAGTTTCCGGAAATTGCGGCCGGGTGCCTGCGCAGCGCCAATGCGCAAGTGAGTGCACTTGCCGATGATCTGCGTGATCTTGACCGTCGGCTGACCGGTGCACGAGATACGCGGCAAGCCATGAAGATCGCCCGGGACGCCCGCAAACGACAGGCGACCAAAACCCCAACACAAGATCCCTTACCTAAGTGAGCAAAATTAATGAGTGAGAGTGTGATTGTTACGACATTAGAGCAGGCAAAAGACAAAGGCTGGCCGCCCAATATTCAAGCGGCCTTCAAACGCATGTCGCCTGCCAGCCGTTATCTGGGGCTGGAAATTCTTGATGTGGATATGGAGACGCTTACGGTCCGGGTTGCGTTTAATGCGTCAGAAGAGCTCTGCAATATGTGGGGCGGTATTCAAGGAGGCATGGTGGCGGCAATGCTTGATGATGTCATGAGCTTTGCCGTTGGGCTTGATCTTGACTGGGGGCAGATTTCGCCGACCCTTGAAATCAAAGTCTCTATGTTGGCGCCTGCACGGCCGGGTCGTCTCTATGCAAGCGGGACGGTCATTAAGCGCGGCAAGTCGGTTGGCTTTATCGAGAGCGAGCTGAAAGATGCGGACGGCACTGTGCTGGCGACCGGTTCTTCCACGGCGACATTTGTTACGCTCAAGAAGAAAGACTAGGCCAAGAGCTTAGGTGGCGCGCCCTAGGCCTCTCGTGCGGCGCGCAACTCGTCGTAATTCTCAAATGAATTTTTGACGACCGCGTGGTTCAGCATGACCTCAGCGATCTGCGTGTCGCCGCTCTTGTCAAAGATGCGGGTGCGGACCCAATAGGATTCAGTGCGCTTGCTTTCTGCAATAGCTGCGACTTCCCGGCGGAGCAGATAATCTTCGCCAACAAACAGCGGTCCGTTGAGCATGCGGATTTCAAGGTCGGCAAAAAGTCCGACGGCGGGGCCCTTGGTGGGGAAGCCTGCTTCCCGATTTGAATATTCTGCGAGCACGCTCACCATTTCTGTGGGGATGATGGTCCGTCCCCACGGCGAGGCAGAGGCGTCTGCATACCAGGGAGAGTTCTCGGTGATGGCGGCAAGTTTCTGGGTCAGCGAGAAAGGATAGAGCGCGCCCATATGCTGATCGGTGTCCATGCGTACATGTTCATCTTTTGCGCCTTTCATGCCGACATGCAAATCCTCAAGGATGACGAGCTTGCCTGGCGGTGTGAGTTTGGCGCGGCGGGCTTCCAGCAGGGTTTGCCCATGATCAGGACCGAGGCTAGCGGTTGCTTCAAGCACGGGCGTGCCGTCTGCCTTTTCTGCCCAGGCGCGTACCGATGTTTGACCTTGCTTTGGGGTTTCCACAAAGGCACGGACTTCTTCCCCTTCTACAACCATGTTTTTGAAGTGGGACGAGATGCAGCCACGCTCAAACCATTCAGGGCCCCAGATGTGCACCAGCAGCGGGTCGAACTGAGAGAAGTGGGTAGGTCCTTCGATGGGCCCTGCCTGGAAGCCGAGCTTCTCCGCCATCTCGTCATCATGAATCGACGTGTGGCCACCATATTCCTGATCCGCAAGCATCTGACGGGGTTGGCGTAAGGGGCCACTCAGGATAAGCGATGTCTGAAACGTCATGGGCAGTCTCTTGTCATTTTATCGGGAAGGGGTTGATTAGACTTTGAATGTCGCTATGACCGGTGCGTGGTCAGAGGGTTTTTCCCAGCCGCGTGCATCGGTCAGGACTTCCATTGATTTTGCTGCGCCCTCCATGGCGGGTGTCACCCAGATATGATCGAGGCGGCGGCCTTTATTGGCGGCCTTCCAGTCTTTCGCGCGATAGCTCCACCAGGAATAAAGTTTTTCGTCATGGGGCACGAATTCGCGCATGACGTCGATCCAGGAATGTGATTTCTGCACACGCTCAAGATGTTCCACCTCGATCGGCGTATGGCTTACGACTTTTAGAAGCTGTTTGTGGGACCAGACATCATGTTCGAACGGTGCGATGTTGAGGTCGCCCACGAGCACCATCTTCGACGTCTTTTTGTTCTTGTGGTTTTTGTACCAGGCTTCCATCTCGTTCAGGAAGTCCAGCTTGTGGGCGAACTTATCGTTCTTTTCCACGTCAGCCTCGTCGCCGCCTGCGGGCACATAGAAATTGTGGATGCGCACATCGCCTGCGTCCGGCACGGTTGCGGCCACATGGCGCGCATCGCCCTTGTTGCAGAACTCGCGGGCTTCAACATTGGTGAGTGGCACACGGCTGACCGTTGCGACGCCGTGGTAAGCTTTTTGCCCATTCAGAGCGATATGTTCGTAGCCTGCCTTCTTGAAGGCTTTCTCTGGAAAGACATCATTGTGGCATTTGATCTCCTGCAGGCAGAGCACGTCGGGCTTCTGGTCCTTCAGGAACTTCTCGACACTCTCAATACGCAGACGCACTGAGTTGATGTTCCAGGTGGCGACTTTAAGTGTTTTTAGTTTTGGCACGGGTGCGGAGCCTCGCGAGAATGAAGTGCGATCGGTCTAAGTCTAAGCTGGAAACGAAGAGACCGGTGATCAGAAGATGTTGAAGGTAAGGCCTGCAACGCCGATGGGCCAGCGCCCTTGTTCGAAAAGTTTAAGCCGCAGCAAGAAGGGGTGATCTTCGTCCGCGCCTATTGCCGTTGCCAGTGCTGCTCCATGGACGGCTTGCATCGCAGCGCCTGCCGCGGCGATGGCGATTTCCATGTCTTCCACGCCCCAGATATTGGCGGCGGTCTCTGCCGCAGTACGTACTGCGGGCTCTGCTTCCGAGGCGGCGTAGGTGAAGCCGATCTCAAAGGCTTCTTCACTCAACACATCGAGCAAGTCTGTTGAGAGCGAGGCGCGCAGCCCTTCTTCGGCCTCCCAGGCGCCGCCGTTCCAGTCACCGCTTTCGGCAGCGATGATGGCATCGTCCCAGTTGGAAATGCGGGCGGGCCGCGCATCGGGGAAACCCAGTGCATCGAGATAGGCTTGGCCCATGGTTTTGGTGTCACCGCGCAGCGGGGTGCCCAGTTCTGTAAACCAGGGAATCTCGGCGACCTGCCGACCAAAGTCACGCAGCAATGCCAGTGCCGGCAGTTCAAGCGCCAGCTCTTCCAGTTCTGCGTCAGAAAGGGGTTCGCCCCCTGAATAGTCCATGCTCATGGGGTCCTTATATCGCGGGCGGCTGCCCACCCAAAGGGATTAAGCGTGTGCGGTGCACTTTGGGGGCGGACATGAAAACGCCCCGCCATTTTCTTTGACGCGCTTTCCGGGTGGCAAACCGCACACACTTTGCCTGAAAGCGCTTTGGCGGCGGGCTGGCTTGCGGGTGGAAATGAAAACGCCCCGCCTAAGGGGGGCTGGCGGGGCGTTCATGCGCTTACTCTGCGCTGGCGCCGAGAGGGGATAGATCGGCGCCGGGTCGGGCAGAAAACCCACTGCGAGGAGTTTCGGGGGGACGAGGTCCTCAGGTTTTCCGCCTGTCTGAGACTATAGATAGGACTGAGAAGAGCCGGGTTCAATGCAATCTGGCGAAATTCACTAACAGTTTATAAATGGGTGTTTGCACGTTAACGCTATGATTTTCTTCATGTTTCCCACGTTTTCGTTGGATCACCGCCAGTTTTTGCAAGACCTGTTGCGCGGTCTTAACCCTTCTAACGACCTAGGCCTTAAGAATTATTTTCCCAGAGCAGGGTTTAGGAAACGCCAAGGCTGTCGGCTGTGAGGTCGAGAGCCGTCACCGCCAGACCGAACAGTTCATCGATTTCCGGCTTTGTGATGGAGAGGGGCGGCGACAGAACCATCGTGTCGCCAATGGCGCGCATGATGAGGCCGTTCTCGAAACAATGATCCCGGCAGATGCCGCCTGCGTCGCCAAAGCGTTCGCGGGTTTCTTTGTCTTTCACGATCTCCATGGCGCCCAAGAGGCCGACTCCGCGGGTCTCACCGATAAGCACATGATCGGAGAGCTCTGAGAGTTTCTTCTGGAAATAGCCGCCGATCTCGCCACCGGTTTTCTCTACCAGGTGGTCGCGTTCTATGATGTCAATGTTGGCGAGCGCCACGGCGCAGGCCACCGGGTGGCCGGAATAGGTAAAGCCGTGGGACCATTCTTCATCTGCGTTGAAGAGCGCGTCGCCCATGCGCGGGCCGACGGCCACAGCGGAGAGCGCCTGATAACCGGACGTCATGCCTTTGGCCATGGACATGCTGTCGGGCTCAATCCTGTATGTGTGAGAGCCGAACCAATTGCCGGTGCGGCCAAAGCCGCAGATCACTTCGTCTACATGGAGCAGTACATCGTGCTTCTTGCAGATGCGCTGGATTTCCGGCCAGTAGGTTTCAGGCGGAATGACAAGACCGCCGGCACCCTGCACAGGCTCGGCAAAGAAAGCGGCCACATTGTCGGCACCGAGCTCCAGGATTTTGGTTTCGAGCGCCTGGGCGACTTTCAAGCCAAACTGGCCCACGTCGCTGTTTCCGCCTTCGCCATACCAGTAGGGATAGTCGATATGGGTGAAGCCCGGCAGCGGCAGGTCGGCCTGCGGGTGCATGGACGGAATGCCTGAGAGCGAAGCTGCCGTCATGGTGACCCCGTGATAGGCCTGTTTGCGGGCGATGATGGTTTTCTTGGTCTTCTTTCCCTGGAGGTTCCAGAAGAAGCGGATCATTTTGACGGCGCTGTCATTTGCCTCCGACCCAGAATTGGCGAAAAAGAACTGGTTCAGATTTCCAGGTGTCAGTGTACTGAGCTTTTCTGAGAGCTCAGCTACATACGGATTGGTCGTCTGGAAGAAGTTATTGTAGTAGGGCAGCTCAGTAAGCGCCTTGGCGCCGGCTTCTGCAATTTCCTTGCGGCCATAGCCTGCGTTCACGCACCAGAGGCCCGCCATGCCGTCGATCAGCCGCTGGCCTTCCGAGTCATAAAGATAGACGCCTTCGGCATGGGTGATGACCCGCGCGCCCCTCGCGGCAAGGTCATGGTGGGTTGAGAAGGGGTGCAGGTGATGGGCGGCATCCATTTCCTGCCAGCGTTTGGTCTGGTTTGAAAGTGTAGCTGCTTGAGACATGTTTTGCTCCATTGACGCGTTTGCGCTTTTTCGTTTTGGCGAGAAAACCGGTGCCCACTTTTCCTGGGAAAGCTTTGGCGCAAATATCAGATGAAAAGTGAGATGGTCTGCGGGCGTGGCGGTTGAGACCAATCACGCGAAGGGAGTCGCCTTACGGATTGAAGCCGATGCGCGCGCAAAGAACCAAGAGCTCGCCCTTTGTTTTGCTCGGAATATGAGTGTGATCCTGTCTCATGAGGGAAGCTTAGCGTGGGATGGATGAGGGCTCAATGGGTGTGTTTTGGTGGAAATGCGAATGCAGATCGTCATTGCTCAATATATTCGGGCAATCCATGGCGGTCGGTGATGGCGTTGCGTGTTCACGGGTGTGAGGCTGGGTAGTATGTGCGTGAGTTCTGCAGAGGGATGTTCTTGCCGCGCATCTGCGGTCTCCTACCCTGGCCACCCGGCAAGTTTATCCTCGGGCTGGCGGAGCCAGACCCGTGGGTCGAGTGGTGACCCTTCTGTCTTCCGAAGGACTATATAGACCCTCGGGTCAAGCCCGAGAGTGACAATTGGTGTAGATTGATCCTTCGAGACGCATTGCTGTGCAATGCTCCTCAGGATGAGGCCAAGGGCAGGTTTTGCGAGGCTCAACAAATAGAAGCGTCATCCCGGACGGCAGCTTGCTGACGAGCCGGGATCCATTGGGCCGTTCGGTAGATCGTATGGACCCTCGGGTCAAGCCCGAGGGTGACAGTCTGGGTGAGGACTAGACCTCACACATTCAGCAACAAGTGCTCGCGTTCCCAGGCGGAGATGACTTGCTGGTAAGCGTCGTGCTCCACCATCTTCACTTCCGTGTAGACGGCGATGAATTCCTGGCCCAACACGTCGGCTAGTTCCTTGTTGGCGTTCAGTTTGATGAGCGCGTCGAGCAGGTGTTTTGGCAGCGCATGGGTTTTGCTCTCATAGGCATTGCCTTCTTGGGGTTTCGAGGGTGTCAGCTTGTTCACCATGCCGAGATAGCCACATGCCAGCGACGCTGCGATGGCGATATAGGGATTTGCATCGGCACCGGCGACCCGATTTTCAATGCGCCGGTCGTTGCCTTCGGAGATCGGCACGCGCAGACCCACGGTGCGGTTTTCCACTGCCCAATGGGTGTTGATGGGCGCTGCGTTCCAGATCACAAACCGCCGGTAGGAATTGACGTTTGGCGCGATGAGCGCCATGGCCGATATGAGATGCTTTTGCAGTCCGGCAATGTGGGCGTGGAAGAGTTCGGTGTCTTCCCCCTTTTTGTCGGCGAAGAGGTTCTTGCCGCTCTTCGTGCCCACAATGGATTGATGCAGGTGCATGGAGGAGCCGGGCTGCCCGCCATAAGGTTTCGCCATAAAGGTCGCATAGACGCCGTGGCGGATCGCGGACTGTCTCACCGTGCGCTTGAATAGAAACGCCTGGTCGGCAAGCGCCAACGGATCGCCATGGTTGAAATTGATTTCAACCTGGGCTGGACCTGCTTCATGGATCAGTGTGTCGACATCCAACTCTTGGGCTTCGCAATAGTCGTACATGTCCTCAAAGATCGGATCGAATTCGTTCACCGCGTCAATGCCATAGGACTGGCGGCCGGTCTCCTGACGTCCGCTGGCGCCGATGGGTGGTTCTAGCGGATAGTCGGGATCGATGTTTTTTGCCGCGAGATAAAATTCAAGCTCGGGCGCGACGATGGGCTTCCACCCTTTGGCTTCATAAAGGGCGAGCACATTCTTCAGGACAGCGCGGGGCGAAATGGGAACAGGCTTGCCCTCGCGGGTTTCCGCATCGCAGATCACTTGCGCGGTGGGCTCTTCATACCAGGGCACCATGCGCAGCGTGCTTCCGTCCGGTGTGAGAATGCAGTCCGGCTCCGTCCATTGGATGTAGTCGCTCTCGTCAATATAGTCGCCAGTCACTGTCTGCCCAAATACACTTTCGGGAATGCGTAGGCTGTCGCTATCGACAGCGGCCAGGAACTTCTCTGTGGGAAGAATTTTGCCGCGCGCGATGCCCGACATGTCCGGCACCATGCATTCCACTTCCGTCACCCGCCGGTCGCGCAGCCATTTGGCGATCTTGGCCTTTGTGTTGAGGTCTGGTTCTGCTGGCGCTGCGGTTTTCTTTTTTGCAGCGGGCTTTTTCGCGGTGGCCTTCTTTGAGGCTGGCATGGGTCACCTAGTTTGTTGTTAGGCGCAAGTATCGCGCACTGCATCTCCAAACGCCCGGAACAGCTTGTCTGAGACCGGGTTTTCCCAGAATTTCCATTCCGGATGCCACTGAACCGCAAGGGCGAAATTTTGGGCCGTCTTATGAGACAGGGCTTCCGCCGTGCCGTCGGCAGCACGGCCTTCAATTGTCAGCAGATTGCCCGGCTTTGCAATGCCCTGCCCGTGGAGAGAGTTAACTTCAATGGTCTCTGTTCCCAGAAGGCTTGCAAACTTGCCGTTGGGTGTGAGCTGAACTTTGTGGGCAGGCCCATATTGGACTTCGAGCGGATCGTCCTTGCCTTCGCGATGGTCAAAGCGGGGCTTGAAGCCCTCGTCAGACGGAATTTCGTGGATGTGGGCGTGCAGCGTGCCGCCATAGGCCACATTCATTTCCTGAAAGCCCCGGCAGACGGCAAAAAGCGGCATGGCTCGGTCAACGGTTTGGCGGATGAGCTCCAGGGTCAGCGCGTCGCGCTGAGGGTCGTGCAGGGTCCCTTCTCTTGAGGGTTCGCCGCCATATTCGCTTGGATGCACGTTCGACCAGGAGCCCGTGAGGAAAATGCCGTCGACGGCACCGAAGATCTCTTCCAGGTCGAGCGGATCCGGCAGCACCGGGATCAGAAACGGGGTGCAGTCTGCCCCTTCTGCGATGGCCTTAATGTATTTCTCCCCCACCGCGTGGAAAGGATGCTCCCCCATCATTTTGATGTCACAGGGAATACCAACAATAGGTCTTCTGGGTGGGCGTCTGCGCGTTTTAGCCATGCATCTTGGCTATCACGGGGCCCCCGGGGGCCGTCAAGGGCGAGGAGATCGGCAGGCGCTTTAAGTGTTTAAGAACTCGAACGGCCTCTTTTTGCGCTCACGGTGAGTTCGCGCTGCTCACCACCCCCTCCCTTGTTTTTGGCGCGGGAGCGGCGCAGGAGCGCCGGGCCACGGTCGTGGCCTTGGGCGATCTATCGTCTGCCGCCTGGGCGTTGTTCATCGCGGACGACGAAGAGTGCGTTGTCGGCTTTAATGCCGCCCTCAATATTGCGCAGGGCGATGGTGGTCTGAAGACCTTGCGCATCGCGCACAATCCATTGGCGGAGCTGGAGCTGCGGCTCATCAAAGACGAGGGTGAGGTCACCCGGTGCTTCGCCGCTTGGGTCTGCCAGTGTCACCCGCAGGAGACCGGGCTCGCGCTTTACCTCGCGCACATCTGACGACCTTGCGAGATCCACATCGGAGGCCAGCAGAAGGTTGAGCGGTGTGGCGCCAATGGGATAGCGCTGTGCCGTATAATCTTCTTCCTTGACGATCACCCAGGTGCCATCTGCCACGACCACAAGCTCTGTGGGTGGCGCATATTCAAAACGCAGGCGACCGGGACGGCGGAGATAGAACATGCCTTCTGTAATGGAACCGTCTGGTCCCACCTGCAGAAAGCCACCCTGCAAATGCTCAATGGAATTGAGGTACCCCGTGACGCGGTCAATATCCGCTCGGTCCTGGGAACCAAGTGGTGCAGCTTGCGCGCCAGCCAAGGGCGTCAGTAGCGCTAAGGCCAGGATAGCCATTCCTGCGATGGCTGCCAGCACCAGGGTGCGGGTCCGCGCATGTGCCGCTTTGCGGCTATCTCGTCCAAAATCACTCATGGTGAGAAACATAGGCTGCCTTTGTGGCGGAATGAAGGAATGAAAAGGGCGCAGAAACGTTCGAGAGATGAACGGAATCTGACCTAAATGTGCGGTTAATACCGCACGCCCTCGCCCGGATCGCCAATCAGGACCTCGCGTTTGCCCGCATGGTTGGGCTTGGAAATGACGCCCTCTTCTTCCATCTGTTCCACAATGCGCGCAGCTCGGTTGTAGCCGATCTGAAGCTTGCGCTGGATGTAGGACGTGGAGGCGCGCTTGTCGCGCCCAACGATCGCCACCGCCTGGTCATAGAGATCATCGCCGGATGATTGCGCGGCGCCTAGCCCGAGAATTTCGTTCACATCCTCGTTCTCGGATTCCTCCGTGACGGCATCGAGATATTCCGGCGTGCCCTGCTTTTTGAGGAAGGTCACGACTTTCTCGACCTCGCTATCAGAAACAAAAGGTCCGTGCACACGGGAGACGCGGCCACCGCCGGCCATGTAGAGCATGTCGCCCTGCCCCAGCAATTGCTCCGCGCCCTGTTCCCCCAGAATGGTGCGGCTGTCGATCTTGGAGGTCACCTGGAAAGAGATCCGGGTGGGGAAGTTTGCTTTGATGGTGCCGGTGATGACATCGACGGATGGGCGTTGTGTCGCCGTGATCATGTGAATGCCGGCGGCGCGGGCCATTTGCGCCAGGCGTTGAATGGCTGCTTCAATCTCTTTGCCCGCCACCATCATGAGGTCGGCCATTTCGTCAACGATGACGACGATATAGGGCATGCGCTCCAGGCTCAGCTCTTCATCTTCGTAGATGGCCTCACCGGTGTCGCGGTCATAGCCTGTCTGAACCGTGCGGATAATTTGTTCTTCGTTTTCGATGGCCTCGGCAATGCGGGTGTTGAAGCCGTCAATGTTGCGTACACCGACTTTCGACATTTTGCGGTATCTGTCTTCCATCTCTTTCACGACCCATTTCAGCGCCACAACGGCTTTCTTCGGGTCGGTGACGACGGGTGCGAGCAAATGCGGGATGCCGTCATAGATGGAGAGTTCCAGCATTTTCGGATCTACCATGATCATTTTGCATTGATCGGGACGCATCCGATAAAGCAGCGATAGGATCATGGTGTTGATGCCGACGGATTTACCGGACCCGGTGGTCCCCGCAATCAGCAAGTGCGGCATGCGGGCGAGGTCCGCGATGATGGGTTCTCCGCCAATGTTTTTGCCGAGCGCCAGCGGGAGTGAGGAGCTGGACGCGTCATATTCAGAAGACGACAGGATTTCTTTCAGCCCCACCATTTCGCGGCGCACGTTTGGCAGTTCGATGCCGATGGCGTTGCGGCCTGGAACCACGGCGACACGGGCGGAGACGGCGCTCATGGAGCGGGCAATATCGTCGGCGAGGGCGATCACGCGCGACGATTTGATGCCGGGTGCTGGCTCCAGTTCATAGAGCGTGACGACCGGCCCAGGACGTACATTGATGATCTCGCCCCGAATACCAAAGTCATCAAGCACGCCTTCAAGCAGCCGCGCATTTTGTTGCAGAGCTTCGTCAGACAGGCTCTCGTCTGCGGCCTGGCGTTTCACGGCGTTCAGGATCGAGAGCGCCGGGAGATCGAAATCCTCTGCGGGCAGAAGATCCAACATCGGCTCGCGCTCGGCCTTGGCGCGCTTGCTCGGCTTTGCTTTCTTCGACGAGCGTTTGACAGGCACACGGCGCTGGCGGCGGCGCGGTTCTTCCGGCTCGTCCAGCATTTCGCGTTCAACGGCAAGACGTCGGCGGGGTGCGACCATAGGTTCGTGATCAAACTCTTCTTCATCATCTTCCCAGGCGGGCTCTTTCCGGAACCGTTCGACTAGGCCCGTCACTCGATCACTTGCAGCATACCAGAAGATGCGCAGGCGGCTTGGCTCGGCGTCTGCATTGATCGCCCGTCGCTCGGCCCGCGCGTCTGCCCAGTCATAGTAGGAATCGACGAGCTGCCATCTCAGTTCGGACACCTGGTCAATGCTGATGTCGCTTGCATAGCTTAGAAGAAAGAGCGCGAGGCCGAGTGCCATGACGCCGATGAGCGCGTGTGCCGGGGCATCGCCAATCAGAATGCCCAGATTGCCTGCGGTGAGAGAGGCGAGGGCATCTCCGATGACGCCGCCAAAGCCGACGGCGAGCGGCCAATTGTCTGTGGTGGGCAGTACGCTTGCCAACAGAGCCACAACACTGAGTGCGAGAAGCCCGACGAGTGTTCGCCTGCGTACCTGATCGACAGGCGTATGGGTGAGCAATCGCCAGCCCCAGATGCCCGCAAGAGGAACGAGGAGGAGGCCTGCGAGACCTAGAAGTTGATAGGTAAGATCGGCAGTGATGGCCCCGCTTGCGCCCATCCAGTTTTGCAGGGGCGCGCCTGTCGCCTGGTTCCAGTTGGGATCGGCGGCGGACCAGCTTGCAAAGGCGAGAGCCAGAAAACCCCCAAGTGCCAACAGAGCAAGTCCGGTTGCTTCCGCCATGCGGTGGCGGAAAAACACCCGTACACCCATGGGCAGGTAGTTGACCGGGTTGGGAATGGATCGCACGAGGGCCATGGTTTTTCCCTTAGCTCAAAACGTTGGTGAGGCGGGTGAGGGCTTCTTCAACTGTCTTTTCATCTTGTACAAGCGCCAGGCGGATGAAGCGTGCGCCAGGGTTCTTGTCCGCAAGCGCTGCATCGTCGCGGGCGAGATAGCTGCCCGGCAAAACCTTAAGGCCTGCGTCCGCCCAAAGCTGTTTGGCGACGGCGACCCCGTCGCCGACATCGAGCCACAGGAAAAAGCCGCCGGCGGGACGATAAAAGCCATAGCGGTTCCCGATGATGCGTTCGGCAATATCGTTCTTCACCTGGTAGCGCGCGCGGTTCTCTGCTGAATGGGCATCGTCGTTCCAGCAGGCAGTTGCGGCGGCGAGCACGGGCAGTGGTGTTTGCGGGGCTGCGATGTTGCGGAAGGCGCGGAAGCGATTGATGAGTGCCTTGTCGCCTGCGCAAAAGCCTGTGCGCAGACCAGGCAAGTTTGAGCGTTTGGACAGAGAATGGAAGACGATGATGTTGTCAAAGACATCACCGGACGCCGCTCCAGAGGTGGGCACGGCGAGCTCAAGGGCCGCCTGCAGGCCGCCAGGCGGTTCCTCTTTGTCATAAATGTCGGCATAGCATTCGTCGATGACCAGGGTGATGTCATGCGCGCGGGCGAGGGTGATGAGGCGCTTCAGATAATCAAGCGGTGCCACTGTGCCTTGCGGGTTTGCGGGCGAGCAGAAATAGATCATGGCCGTGCGGGCGAGCAGGTCGCTATCCAGGGCTTCAAAATCCGGCAGGAAACCGTTTTCGGCTGTCGCGGCTATATAGTGCGGCTCCGCGCCCGCCGCAATCGCTGCAGAGGCGTAACACTGGTAGAAGGGGTTCGGCATCAGGACGGCGGGTCGCCTGCCTGCTTTCTCTGTCGGGCAGGCGACGAGTGCCAGATTGAACAGAGCTTCCCGGGTGCCGTTAACCGGCAGGATGCGGGCGTCTGGTTCTAAAACCTCTGGTGGCAAATTGTAGCGTCGCGCCAACCATCCAGCGGCGGCATCGCGAAAGGGCGTCGTGCCGATGATGGGCGGGTATTTGCCATAGTCCTTTTCGTGGGCGCGCAGAACGTCAGAGACGAACTCTGGGAACGCATGTTGCGGCTCCCCAATGCTCATCATGATCGGGTCCTGGCCGGGCTGGACTCCCTCCAAAAGAGTATTCAACTGGGCGAAGGGCCCATCGGGCATATTGGCAAATCGGTCACTCATGAACTGATCTTAACCATGAGGCGCGCGCGGCGTCTAGAGTCGGAAGTCCGAAAACTTGTTAAAAAGCATATAGTTAGGGCCGGTTTCGGAAGGTTTTTGTTAACCGCTTGTTAACGGTATTTATACCCAATACCTCAATTGTATTTGAGTCACTTGATTCGCTGTTCGTTCACACCATTTTCAGATAAGAGTCAATATAATGTTGCAAGAAAGACTCACGGTGAGACGCCAAAATCTGTTAGATTAAAAGCTATGGTTGTTTTCTATTGCGAATTCGGTGTAGAGAACAATGCTAATTTTCCTAGTTTGCTAGGGTGCGATGATGAATGAAATAATTGATAATGTTCCCGAGAAGGTGTTGCTTGTCCATCGTCAGGTGGGTTTAACGCATGTCTTTACGTGCGAGGGTGCGCCAGGACTTCATATCGGAAGCGGCGAATTGCAGACCGCATTTGAGGGTGCGGTTGAAGGTTTGTCGCGTCATTTTTCAGAGCTTACGGGAAAACACGTAGTTTATGAAGCAGAGAAGGACTTTGAGGAGTTTGCAAGATTTCTCGAAAGCCCTGGCGAAGGTCTTGATAGTGGCTTTGTGATTGCGCGCCAACTAGCAGCATAGGTATACCTTCATACTTGAACTCGGTGTCCCCATTATCTAAAACGGCTATTCGGGCTGCTTGATCGTAGATTCAAGTGGCCCGTTCAACTATTGGGGTGCTAGATGGCCAAGACGCTATTCCCGGTCAGCTTTGACCACCTTCAGGCTATTATGAACCAATTGGGCTATGGGCTTGATCGTCACGGCGTCCAAGATGGTACGCGCGTTATTCATTGGCGCCGGGAAGCCGCCGAGTCAGATTCACAACCGACCGACCCCGTTATTGTTACGACCCTACGGCCAGATTTCGAATGTGATGGGATGTCGGAGCTTGTTTATGACCGAGATTACGTTATCGATCTTCTAAAGTCGGTAGTTGGTGGAAATTTCGCCAAGAATGGTAAGACGCTCCAGGCTTTGCTTCAGGACATCAGACGCCACTAAAAAAACGGGCACCTGATCGCCATCAGGTGCCCGCTCCTCTCATCTTCTCCCTTCCGCTTAGGTGTGCGGCGCGCTTCTTATCCGAAGCGCTCTGTTGGGGTCAGCGTGGTGTCATCTCTGCTTCCGGGTTGGCGCTGATCTTGTGGACCGCCAGGTCGGCACCCATAGCTTCTTCTTCTTCGGAAAGTTTGATGCCCATGATGGCTTTCAGGATGCCGTAGACAACAAGCCCCATGATGAAGGCGTAGCCCGCACCGATAACAGACCCTACGAGCTGACCCATGAAGGTTACGCCGCCAAGGCCGCCCAGTGCTTCGGCGCCGAAGATGCCCGCTGCAACTGCGCCCCAGACACCACAGAGCCCATGGAGTGGCCAGACACCCAGAACGTCGTCGATCTTCCACTTGTTCTGACACATGTCGAAGAGGACCACGAAAATCACGCCGGCGCCTGCGCCAACGGCAAGAGAGCCCAGCGGGTGCATGATGTCAGATCCCGCACACACCGCAACCAGACCGGCAAGCGCACCGTTGTGAATGAAACCCGGGTCGTTTTTGCCGACGATCAAAGCGGCGAGGATACCGCCTGCCATGGCGAGCAAAGAGTTCATGGCGACAAGGCCTGAAATGCTTTCCAGCGACTGTGCGGACATGACGTTAAAGCCGAACCAGCCGATGCTAAGCAACCAGGATCCCAGTGACAACCAGGGAATGGATGAAGGCGGGAACCCGACAAGCCGCCCGTCTGCGGTGTAGCGGCCTTTACGATGGCCAAGCATCAGAACCGCACCAAGGGCGAGCCAGCCGCCGACGGCGTGAACGACGATCGATCCGGCAAAGTCATGAAGGGGCGCGCCGAAGGTTGCTTCAATCCAGTCCTGAACGCCGAAGTTTCCGTTCCAGACAATGCCTTCAAAGAAGGGGTAGACGAGACCGACGATCACTGCGGTTGCAAAGGCTTGTGGCCAGAATTTTGCGCGCTCAGCGATACCGCCGGAGATAATGGCCGGGATCGCCGCCGCAAAAGTCAGCAGGAAAAAGAACTTCACGAGGCTGATGCCTTGTGGTCCGAACTCATAGCCTTCGGCAGTTGCGTCCCCTTGAAGCACGGCTGCGCTTACCAGGAAGTCAACCCCGTAGGCGACTGAGTAACCGATAAAGAAATAGGCGATTGTTGAGATGGCAAAGTCGACGATGATTTTGACCATCGCGTTTACCTGGCTCTTGTGGCGGACGGTACCGACCTCAAGAAATGCAAACCCTGCATGCATTGCGAAGACGAGGATTGCCCCCATCAACAAGAAAAATACGTCACCACCAGCTGAAGCGGTTTCCATCAGATTGCCTCCGTTGCCACCCATAAGGCCCAGTGTGAGCCTCATGTCCCCCAGGACGGGGACGTCCGCAGTGCCTGTTTTTACGGCATCCGGCAGACATGAAAGTGCACGCGCAAGACCCCCTCACGCGTTAACTTATCTGCACCCCACTCAAACCCTGTGCCAGACTCGTAGGATTCCCAAAATGCCTTCAGAATCAGCACCTTGGCTGCTAAACTGGCAGGTGCCTGGTTTCTATGCAGACACGGTCTTGCCCATTTTATGTGCTTTATGGCTGGTTTTTACGCCCGAAAATTAGGCAATTTTCCAGCGACCCTTGAGAATGCGCCAGGCAATAAAGGCGCCGATCAAGCCGTCGAAAATGATGCAGGCGGGCGGTGTGATCAACCTGACGATGACCGGGAACAGCTATATGCTTTTGCTCTAATTGCGCTCTGGCCCGAGCGCGTCTATGGAGAGAAGAGACGAATGAAAGAGATTACGCGGATCAATCATGTTGGCATTCGTGTTCGTGATCTTGAGGTGACGCGCGCCTTTTATGAAAAGCTTGGCTTTGAATTTCTTGAAGGCCCGATTGGACCGGAACCGGTCGCTGTCATGGAGCATCCGTCCGGTGTGAACATCAACTTCATCCTGAATACGTCTGAAGATGCTGCGTCTGAAAACCTCTTGATGGATGTCAGTACAAAGCACACAGGCTACACTCATATCGCTCTAGAAATTACAGACCGCTTAGCTGTGGAACGTCAGCTTAGCGAGTTGGGTATGCCCATTACCGAGACCGTCGAAATGCCGAACGGTGCTGTTTTCTTTTTTATCCGCGACCCGGATGGCAATGTGATTGAGTTCCACAAGCCCGCATGAAGTAAAAAAAGGGACCCAAGCCGGGGGTGGCCTGGGTCCCAGTGAGACCTCAAAGCTGCGGGAGTTGGTGGCTGCAGCAATGACGCCTTTGCTTAGGGAGGATTGTCAGGGCCACTGATACTCAAGTGGCCCTAACTGACTGCATTTTTTTCTGCGCGTTTCCAGACACAAAACCGGTGTCCACTTTTGTTGGAAACGCTTGGTTCAGACTTTTCAGATCCGCTGTGATCCGGCACCGAACTCCGGGTAGGCCTCGAGGCCGATCTCGGTTTTGTCGAGACCCAGAACTTCTTCTTCCTGGCTTGCACGTATTCCGATGGTGAACTTAAGCGCCAGCCAGAAGGCCAGGCTTGCGAGCACCACAAACGCGCCGATGGAGACCACGCCAACGCCCTGCACATAGAAGCTCGTCTCAGAGTTGGTGAGTGGCACAGCCATGGTGCCCCAGATGCCTGCGAACAGGTGAACCGGAATGGCACCAACCACGTCGTCGATCTTCAGCTTGTCGAGAAGCGGTACAGTGACGACCACGATGGCACCGCCAACAGCACCGATCATTGCAGCAGACCCCAGCGTTGGTGTCAGCGGCTCAGCAGTGATGGAGACGAGACCGGCAAGCGCGCCGTTCAGGGCCATCGTCAGATCGACCTTGGTGTAGAGAAGCTGTGTCAGGATCATCGCCGTTACCACACCAGCTGCTGCTGCCATGTTTGTGTTGATGAAGATCTGTGACACATCAATGGCGTTGGAAGCTGACCCCAGTGCGAGCTGTGACCCACCATTGAAGCCGAACCAACCGAGCCACAGGATGAAAGTCCCCAGCGTAGCGAGTGGCATGGAGGAACCCGGCATCACATTGATTTCGCCGTTCGCGCCGAACTTGCCGTAGCGGGCCCCAAGAATGATGGCGCCGACAAGAGCTGCCCAACCGCCTGTTGAGTGCACGATTGTGGACCCGGCAAAGTCAGAGAAGCCCATCTCTGAGAGCCAGCCGCCGCCCCACTGCCATGCACCCTGGATTGGGTAGATGAAGCCGGTAAGAACGACCGTGAAGAGCAGGAAAGGCCAGAGTTTAATGCGCTCAGCGAGCGTGCCTGAAACGATGGAGGCTGCTGTTGCAACAAACACCATCTGGAAGTACCAGTCGGAAGCGGCTGCGTAGCCTTCGCCTTCACCGAAAGCTGGCACGTCTGCAAGAGCACCTGTGTCATCTGGACTCCAGAGAGACAGTGACCCGATAAAGCCAGCGTCAACGCCGTCATACATCAGGTTGTAGCCGACCAGGTAATACATGATGCCAGCGATGGAGAAGATGGAGATGTTCTTCGTACATTGGATGGCAACGTTCTTGGAGCGCACCATGCCTGCTTCAAGCATTGCAAAGCCTGCCGCCATGAACATGACCATGAAGCCTGCCATCAAGAAGAGCAGGGTATTAAAGATGTAGGCCGATTCACCGGACGTCATGGTTTCTTCGGCAAGGGCTGGTGCACTCATGGCCGTCAGACCAATAAGGGCAGCAGATCCCAGTTTTAAAATTTTGGCTGTCATCAGCTCTCTCCTATAGAGCGTCCGCATCGGTCTCACCGGTGCGGATCCGCGTGACTTGATCAACGGGTGTCACAAAAATTTTGCCGTCTCCGATTTGTCCGGTTTTGGCGGCAGAGACGATGGTTTCGACGACCTTGTCTGATTGTTCAGACTTGACCACGACTTCGATCTTCAGCTTCGGTACGAAGCTGACGGCGTATTCAGCACCGCGATAGATTTCCGTCTGGCCTTTTTGGCGACCGAAACCCTTCACCTCGCTGACCGTCAAACCTTCCACGCCCTCAGCTGTCAGCGCTTCGCGCACAGCGTCGAGGCGAAACGGCTTGATGATTGCCATTACGAGTTTCATCAGGTTCTTCCCCTTCGTTTATTCGGGCCCGCTTTCACGTGGCTCCAGTTCCCAGCCCCCTGTCCGTGCTGAGGGGCAAATGAGGTCCAGGCTCCCCAGCTATTGGGGGGTGCGGACTGGTCCGTGGGCTTTTGTCTCCAAGAAGCGTGCCGGTTTGGTCACAAACCTCTAATCTGTTGATTCCAAGCGATTTTTTGGTTTGACTGACTCATCACCGTGCAGAATGCTGTTTCTTTTTGCTTAAACATTAGACACCTTGTGCGACATGCACAAAATATAAGCGTTTCAGTGCGCCGATGTGGTTTTCAGAATGCTGAGTGTTACTCCGCATTTCCTGTTTGAGCGGATTGGGGTACACTTTCAGCCAATTTCGGAGGAGGAAGAGCTGGTTCACAGCTCTCATCAAACAAATAGGGATGGAGACCGCATGTCGGACTTTTTGCGGGAGAAGTGGCCGGTTCTGGTGAACGCGGGCGCTGGGGTACTTATTGCAGCTGTCGTGGTGATGCAGTTTGTGGGCGGCGGCGATGACGTCGATATAACAAGCCTACCAGATGCGGTGCCTGTGTCGGGCGGCGAGGTTGCGGAAGCACCCGCTGAAGAAGTGCCACCGGCGGCAGATACGCATGCGGTCGTAGACGTAGATGGCGCTCGGATCGTTAATGCAGATAGTGAGCCCGGCAACTGGATGAGCCACGGGCGGACCTATTCAGAACAGCGCTATTCTCCCCTTAGTCAGATCAATGATCAAAATGCGAGCGAGCTTGGTCTTGCTTGGTCATTCAACACAGGCACGGTGCGTGGTCTTGAAGCAACGCCTATCGTAGTTGACGGCATGCTGTTCACCACAGGCAATTGGGGCGTGGTGCACGCGCTTAATGCGAAGACCGGCGAAGAGCTTTGGGAATTTAATCCCGAAGTTCCAGGTGAGTGGGCGCGCTATGGCTGCTGTGACATCGTCAATCGCGGCGTCGCTGTCTGGAAGGGTCGCGTCTATGTCGCGAGCTTCGACGGACGTCTGTTTGCGCTGAATGCTGAAGACGGGTCGGTGCATTGGGAAGTGAACACGATCCCAGGTCCTCCCTACACGATCACCGGCGCACCGCGGATCGTAAATGGCAAGGTCATTATCGGGAATGGCGGCGCTGAGCTTGGCGTGCGTGGATATATCACGGCCTATGATGCTGAGACTGGCGAACAGGCGTGGCGCTTCTACACCGTGCCCGGTAATCCAGCGGATGGATTTGAACATCCGGAAATGGAAGTGGCTGTCGAGACCTGGAAAGGTGGGCGCTGGTGGGAAATTGGTGGCGGCGGCACCGCGTGGGATTCCATGGCTTATGATGCTGAGCTCGACACGCTTTATGTCGGGGTTGGGAATGGCTCGCCGTGGACACGGGAAATCCGGTCACCTGGCGGTGGGGACAACCTTTACCTCTCTACCATTCTTGCGCTTGATCCCAATACGGGTCGGTTGAAGTGGCATTATCAGACAACGCCAAGCGATAATTGGGACTACACAGCAACGCAGCATATTGTCCTCGCTGAGCTTGAGATTGACGGGAAAGAGCGCAAGGTGCTGATGCAGGCACCGAAGAACGGCTTCTTCTATGTGATTGATCGGGAGACCGGAGAACTTCTCTCGGCTGATCCCTACATAACCGTTACCTGGGCAAGCCACGTTGATATGGAAACAGGACGTCCGGTTGAAAACCCTGCCGTGGGGTATGACATCGATCCGCAATTTGTGTTCCCTTCTGCCAATGGCGGTCACAACTGGCACCCGATGGCGTTTAATCCGGATACGGGCCTTGTCTATATTCCGACCCAGGAGATTGGCGGCATCTACACGCTCGCCAACCAATGGAAAGAGGATAAAGAATTTACGGTCCGTGAGAATTGGTGGAACACGGGTCTTGATTGGGCTGACTATGTCGACGTGATCAATGGTTTGCTCGCTGAAAACGGAGAGCTCCCGATCGATCATGGGTACCTCAAAGCTTTTGACCCGCTGACAGGGGAAACGCGCTGGGCGATTGAGATGCCGTCCATTCTGAACGGGGGTGTGTTGACGACTGCCGGAAACCTTGTGTTGCAAGGAACTGCTGATGGGCGCTTTGTTGCCTACCGCGCAGATACGGGCACAGAGCTTTGGCGTGCAAATGTCCAGACGGGTATTGTCGCTGCGCCGATGACCTATGAGATTGACGGCGAGCAATATGTGGCTGTGATGGCCGGCTGGGGCGGTACCGCGCTTCCATCGGGCGATGCGCGCACATCTGCTGCGGCAAAATATGGCAATGACGGACGTCTTCTGGTTTTCAAATTGAACGGCACGGAAGAGTTACCTGAACTGACATTGCGCGATCAGACGATCCCTGAGCAGCCAGAAGTGACGGCGACGCCAGAGCAACTCCGCAATGGCGAAGTTCAGTTCATGTCCGTCTGCGGGCTGTGTCATGGCGCACTGGCGGTCAGTGGCGGCGTGCTGCCCGACCTTCGTCGCATGAGCCCAACGACGCGTGAACATTTCGACGCGATCGTGAGGGAAGGCATGCTTGAAGAAAACGGCATGCCGAACTTTGGTGATTTGCTAAATGAGCAGGATGTGCAGGATATCTATTCCTACATCATCAAGCGGGCAACTGAGGACAGAGCGCTTCAGCTTCCCACTGAATAAAGCAGTTTGCGGATGATTTAGAGTCCCGGCGCTTTTGCGAGTGCCGGGGTTTTTCATGGGTGACGTTAGTTAGCCAGCGCCATTTCTATGGCGCGGCCCAGGCGGAGCAGCAGTTCGTCTTTGCCAGGCGCTGCCTGCATCATGAGGCCGACGGGTAGGCCAAGTGCATCTGAGCCGACAGGGAGAGTTAATCCGCAGAGGCCCAGCTGGTTGCCAAGGGTGGTATTGCGGAGCGCCATGCTGTTGGCTTGCCCATATGCTGCATCGTCAGTCAGCAGCGGTTCGATCTCTGGCGGTGAGATGGCAACGGTGGGCATCAAGACTGCGTCATAGCCTTGCGTCTCTTTCGCATAGCGTT
>NZQM01000006.1 GCA_002695905.1 Parvibaculum sp. | reverse complement strand
GATGTTGTTGCGGTTGTTGATGAATCGTATACATTTAAAGTACCAGGACAAATTCCTATTGCAGTTACCACACCATTAGCAACCTCTATAGTTTGAGTTGCACTAATTTTATAAAATCCATTAGATAAAACTGTAGCACCTGTACTATCAGAAAACACCCAATTATTAACTTTAGGCAACACTACAGTAGCATCATTTCTATCTGTATATTGTTTAGCAAAATAAGATGTATTTAAAAAAGTGTCTGCACAAGCTTGAAGTTGACTAGATCTTGTTGATCCGCTACTAAAAGAAGGCAAAGCTGTTGGACAAACAATTTCTAATGAAAATAATGTTCCATTACAAGGACCTAATGCTTTTAAATCCATAGTTTGTGGATTAGCATTTGGTTTAGGTATTACTAAAGCACTAAACTCATTTAAACCTCCCCCTTGAATATCTCCTGTATTTATAGTTACTGATTCTGTTCCGTTTTGTACCCACGATCCACTACTTATTGAATCATAGTAATCATATACAGTAGTGTTAGGTGTGGATGGAAGACACGCGTCAGAACCATTACCTATAATTGTAAATGCATTTGCAACACCACTTGTTGTTTTTATATATCCATTAGTTGGACTAGCTAGTGCATTGTAACTTGTGCTATCATAAACACCTCTAACACCATCAGGAACATTAAATGGGTTAAAATAAACAACTACAGAACCAACATCAGTTCCTAAAGTTACATTTAAACTATAAGATCCTTTAGTTCCACTAGGTATAGATATTGCTCCACACGCTACAGGACAAGTTGGACAAGTTGCTGTTGCTGCTAAAGTTCCTCCGCTTTGCTCTCTAAAAGTTGTTGTGCCATTTACTTGATAAGTATTGTCTGGTGCAGGAGTTTGTCCAGTTGCATCTGTATATAACCCAGTTGTTGTATCAAAGGTAGTACCTTGGTCAATAAAATATGTTACACCTGTTTGACTTACACAACACAAGTTGGTTGGTGTAGAATTAAAATCTAAGGCTTGACTAACAGCACATGTACAACTAGCAGCCGCCAACAAAACACCTCCGCTTTGTTCTCTAAAAGTTGCGACTCCTTCAATAGGAGCTTGATAAAAGCCATCTGCTGCTTTTATTGTTAAAGCCTCATTAGTGTAAACTGCTGTAGCATTTGCAAATGTTGTTCCGTCTATATAAAATGTATTGTCAGTTGCCATAATTTTAACAAGTTAATAAGTTTTCTACCATTCCACTGGAATTAACAAAAATTACTGATGTTGCACTTAATGAATAATATCCTGCTACTAGTATCGTAGTTCCTTTGTCATCAGAAAAAACAAAATTATTCACAACTGGTGTTGTTCCAGTTCCATTGTGATAATATGTTGCTGTTTGAGACAATCCACATGCACCCGATCTTGTCGAGGACAATATAGAAGAGGTATAACTACTATATGTACATGCTGTACAACACACATCATCGGCTGTAGTTCCAAAGCACAAAGGTATTGTAGTTCCACAAGGAGCACAAGTTACAGATGGTAATAAAAGTCCAGCTGATTGTTCTCTAACAATACTTGTTCCTTGATAAAATTGATTAGGTGCTTTAGTTTGTAAGCTAGAGTCTGTCCAAACTGCTGTAGCTGTAGTAAAACTATCTGTGTCTATGTAATAACTAACTGTATTTCCAGAACAACATGCAATTAAATCTGTAGAGCCATCTCTTAAATTTATATTTGTTACATTTCTGTAATCCCATATCATATACAAATACTTGTCAGTTATAGGGCTACCATTGGTGTATGTAAATGATGCTTGGTATAAACCAGTTGAAGGATTTGTTATTGGTGTTACTGTTGTTGCTGCAGCATCAATAATAGATGAGTCATTAGCAGTGTATTCAATAGGGCTTATTAAATATCTAAATTTATCAACTGTTGGATCAAACACAAAATCATCAAAATCTTTTTTATTAGATTGCATTGTGATACTTGCACCAGAAACAGGCATAATACCTACTGAAGTTTGTCCAGTAGTTGATATAAAACTTTCTACTGGATTAGCAGATGTAAATGTTATAAGTTCGCTTGAAACAGGACTTGTTTGTGTTCCCTTGTTCCAGTAATATTGATTATGAATAAATTTACCATCATCTACAGGTGAACCCAGTGTCATTTGTACTACAATAATTTCATTAGTTACTGGACATTCTGGTGTTATATCAAAAGAAGAACTTCCACTTGGCGTAATTGTTACTGTAGCTGTTGATGGATTAGATTTGTTTTTAGTAAAGCTTTGTGTTCCACTGCCTGTAATAGATTGATTTATAACAGTACTACCATCCCACACAACAAATAAAGTGACTGTTCCTGTTACATTAAATGTAAAATTGACTACACCTTGAGAAGCTCCAAAATCTATTGAATAAGATGAAGCATCTGTAACGGATTGTCTTGAAATTAATGTACCACATGATAATGGCACTACAACATCTGGAAGACTAGTTAGCGAAGAAGACAATACATATTCATTCATATACGGATCGTATCCACCTAATTTTTGTTTATTAAAGTTTTGTGTAAACAAGTCTCTAAAATAAGACCTCATTCCAAATTCCGATATTACTATTAAAGCTTGTTGCCTTCCTGATCCTTTAAGTTGTATTACAGCATTTCTTTTAGCGTCAGTAAAATACATAGAATCTCCATGTGAAGCAAAACTTTCAGGATTACTACTTATGCCATATTCTTCTATTCTAGCCACTTGTTGTCCAAGAATTAATGGTGAAGATGAAAGTGCTCCACCACCTGCAGCAGTTGTTAATACATCTTTTTGAGCTAATACATAAGATATTTTATCTTCTTGAATACACAAAATATCAGTTTCTCTTTCATGTAAAACTTCAATAGGACCATAAGTGACCTCACAATCTTTAAAGTTTGCTAAACCTAAATTGAATTCATTTAATCTATTAATATTAGATTCTTCACTGTATAAGCCACTGTATGTCAAACCCGCAAACCTATCTGCTTCTTTATAATCTTGGTCAGATACGGATGTAACTCTTTGCCCTAATGTAAAAGATTGACCTACTAAAGAATCTTCTATTTTAAAACTTTCTACACCATTACCAAAAGAAAAACAATCAAAAAATCCTAATGTGCTTATTGCTGGAAGTGTAGATGTTTGTGTTTGTGTTGTCCCAGTGTGAAATCCTCCTGTTATATCATAACAATCATCATCTTCATAATATATATCATTATCTACATCTACTGGAATTGATTCAAAAGTTATTATTGAATTTGCAACTTGAACAGATATTCTACCCTTTACTCTTGAAGGGTGTCCACCGATACCTCTAGTTCCACTTTTTAATGCTAAATATAAAAAATTAGTTTGGCCTGTTCCTGTAGATGGTGCACCCCCATTAGTTGTAGAAAATCTATATTGATTTTTACCTTGTATTCTACCAGGTGTGCTTTTAGAAGGTAATGGAAAAGTGTTTATAAATATATTCTCATTTGCACCAGAATCATCTGTGCTTGTGTCTGTACCTCCAGTAAAATCAATTGCCTCACCAACTACAAAATCATATAAATTATCGTAATCATTAGATGCTTGAAATGTTTTATTGTAATTGTATATTTCTGATCCTGCATTGTTATTTCTTTCACTTCTAAAAAACTCAAAATCAAATGTAACTAAACTCCCTTCTGGCAATACAACATTTATATCATTAGTTGTGTTATCTCTGAAACATGGTATTTGAACACCAGGATAATTTCTTCTTGACTGATCTGATTCTGTACCAGAACTCCATGCAGATGAATTTTCTGATGTATCTACATTAAAATTTGTAGGCTTCAGTTCCATATATAATCCTGCTAATTCTGATATGTAAGGTGCAACGCCACCTGTTTCTATATTTGCCGCTGGTGTTAAAAAGTTTTGTTCTTTTGCATCTACACTTAACACTTCTTGTGTTTGATAATTAGATAGAGGACCAAATGTATCAGCTTTTACTCTTAATATATCTCCAGTTTTTATTTTAGTTTGGTTTTGTCCTTCTAGCTTGAAATATACTGTATTAGTAGTAGTGTCTCGATAATAAAAATTGCTATATATGGTTTCATATGGACCTTCTGCTCTTTTTACTACAAATTTATATTTAGATGCCCAAAATGGAGGTTTTTGTGTAATCGGTATAGTAACTTTTATTTGATTTTTTTGAGCTGATGTGGAAGCAGGTGTAAATATTGTATTGTCTGGTGAAACTAAAGCTGTAGAGCTTCTTAAATATTCATCCATATAAACAACACCAACTTCATAGTTTCTATTACTATGTAAGCTTTTTGTGTTTCCATTTCCTAAAAATAATACCTCACCAGATGTAAATTTATAATATTCATACAAAGGTGCTGCAGTTCCAGATGTAGCATTAGCATCTATAAATTTCATTGCAGGTATTTGGAATGTAACTACATTTGAGCCTGGTTGCGATGTTATTCTAATCCCTTGGTTAAGTCCAGAAATACCACTCTCGATTTTTGTCCAAGTTATTGCAGAATCACTATCGCCAGGATTAGTAACTGCACAATTAAATACATCGGTTAAACTTGTTCCATCTGTACATGCATTTGCAACTGTTGTAAAATATGCAGATTCACTTCCAATTCTTGTTTTAAAATCAACACTAGTTACCATTTCAAAAACACTGTTAAAATCTTGTGCTAGTGTAAATATTGTTGAAATATCTGTCGAAGGTTGTGATGTTGTTAATGTTCCATTATTACCTGTAAATTTTGAACTTATAAATGTAAAATCAAAATCTATAACTGCACCGCTTTTTAATTTAGTTGATATATCAGATAAATCTATAGAAACAGTACTGTTGGCTATAGTTTGTGGTGTGTCTATAGTATATTGAACACCACTGACTAATGTAGGAGTAAAATCGTTTGTTTCTATATTAGAACTTATTCTTTCAGCTTCAAAAGTCATTTGACAACTATTACCATCAGCATCAATCATATTATAACCATCTACATAATTACCATAAACAAGCCTATTCCCCATTAGAGTTTGCGTTTTTGCAAATCTTGGTACATTGTCATATAATCTTAATAGTTCACTCGAGGGTAGTATTGTATATATTTTACTATTACTAAATGTTTGTGTCTGAATTGTATTATCTGGCCACCCATAATTTGATTTATTAAATCTTTCAATTACATTTAGCACATTAGAATCAGCAAATTTAAATATTAAGTCCACACCAACTACATTAGAGCTACCAGTATTAAAACTAAGTTCAACTGCATTGTAAATGTTTTTCATACCACTGTTTAGGTTTGTGGCTATATCTAGCTTAAAAACTCCCGGAACAAAGGCTATATCAGTAAATTGTGATAGTGCACTATACTCATCATCTTGATATTTATATCTATAAGCAAAAGAAATCATACGAGTTTCCATATAATTTGCTTCAGTCGCCTGTGATATTAAATTAAATGTTGGTGCTGCTAATGGTGGTTGAACTATAACTTTTAAATCTTTATCAGTTATTACATCGGCACCAGAAACTGGACCAGGGTAATTTCTAGTAACATTTATTTTTCTAGGAGGATTAAAATCATCAGTAAAAAATAACAAATCTCCTATTTTATTAACACTATTAATAAGGTGTTTTATGTCAAAATTTAATACTGTTAACGAAACAACATGATAAGTAATTAATTCATTTTTTGTATCAAATGACACAATCATGTCAACAGTTGATGAAGTAATAAACCAATAAACAGTCTCATTAGCACCATCATCATATGCTCCTATACAAGTAGCACCTGTAAGGTCTGCACCATTAAATTGTAAAGTTGTAAGTTTTGTATTACCCTTAGAGTTTTCTACAGCACCTATTTCTGTGGTTTCTGTTGATCCTAACCTAACATTTATAGCATTGACATATTCGCCTGGAGGAAGAAGCCTTTCATCCACGCTTTTATTCATTCTTCCGCGTACAAAATTTGTAGTTACTATTGGCATATTACTTAATCCATTTAGCCTGGCCTCTCATATTCATTAATAGTCGACC
The DNA here is from genome assembly GCA_002695905.1 of Parvibaculum sp. Classification (GTDB taxonomy): domain Bacteria; phylum Pseudomonadota; class Alphaproteobacteria; order Parvibaculales; family Parvibaculaceae; genus Mf105b01. The sequence continues at coordinate 3,300 of NZQM01000006.1, read as the reverse complement.
AGGGTGTATATTGCTTAATCTAATTTTTGCGTTTCTTAATAAAGATGACTTATCTTTTCTAGCTCTGTTTACAACATATTCTTGCACTCCTAATTTACCATTTAATATAGAGTATTTAATATATGCATAAATAAATTCTTCAAATAACTTATTTACGCTAATGTCAGCATCGTTGCCTTGTTCCATTCCATCAGAAACATATTCTAATACAATAGACTGCCCAGATGCAATAGAGCTAAAATTGATAACACCTCTTTGTTTGTTTATAGAAAAAGTAGGATTAGTGTTAGCAGTTTCAGTGTTTAAACCAAAATGTCCACCAATAGCAAAATCAAAATACCATAAACCATCTACACAATAACCCTCACAGCCATCATATATACTTTGATTATTTAAGTAAATTGTTTTTTTAGATAAATCTAATGGGGAATCTTGTGGTTTTAAAACATTTCCATTTTGATCGAACAGTATATTATTGTCATTGTCTTGCAAATAAGTACTAGCCCATTGTGTTTGTATATTTTCAGTAAGTGGAAATAACACTCCATTTTGAAACATTGACACTCTAACCCAGTTTACATAATCATGAGGTAAAACAAATAATAATGAATCATCTAATGATAATTGTAATATTTTTATTTCTTTCATTGCATCATAGTTCAATTCTTGTATTCCTCTTTTTGCATGAAATAAAACTTTATATCGTGTAATATTGTTTATTAATTCATTGTTACCTTGATACATTAACATAAAATTGTTAACGAGTTCATTTAATGTAACATATTGATATGAACCCCAATTTTTATCTTTAGGAGTACCATCTTCATTTGCATAATATTGATAATCGTTTAAATATGCCATAATCTATATTTGTATTTGATTGTCTTCAACTATTTCTTGTTTACCAAACTGATATACATCAGCTTCTCTTATTTCTATACCTACATACTGACAAATTTTTGCTATTATACCTGGTTCATCAGACAATGGTAATTCAAAATCTTGAAAATCTGCTTGACTTGAATCAAATTCTGGACTTCCTGAAGTTCCTCCAACTGTTTGGTAGGTCCATTTAGGTGGTAAAGGATATCTCACATAGTCAGTTATAACCGATCCCGCTATACTTATGGTGGTTGGATATACTGTAACAGTATTACCTAACTGCCCTTGTGCAGAATCTGTTGTTGCACCTACAATACCACTTGTAGCTCCACCTAATACATAAGCAGGAAAGCCAGTAGTTGGTGCAGTCAATGGTGAGTTATTAAGATAAAATATTTTATTTTGATTAACTCGTTCTACTTCTACAATACCAGTGGTATTATATGTAGAATATGTATCACCACCTGCTCCACCTATAGGAAATATATTCGTGCTTAAAGTTAATTGTGTATTACTATCAATGCTTACAATAAATGCACTAAAACCTGCATAGTCACTGGTAGATGTTGTATTTGTTATTATTTGCCCTATTTTAACAACACCACTAGTAGAGAATTGAGCAGCAGAATCAGTCAAACGATTAGCTACTCCTGCGGCAGTAGTAAAACCACTGTCTACAAAGTTTGGATAATAGTTTATTTTATTTATATAATAATAATCTGCAGGAAGATTAAACATATTATTTCCTTGCTTAATTAATCCTTTGGTAATTGAAAAACTGTCAATCACTTCTACTAAACTTTTTACTATATCTGCATAACCAGTACCAGACACCCTTTGGTTTTGTTTATTTATCCAACTATTGTATTGATAAAAATAGTCTTCAAACAAATCCATTTGTGCTTGTTGTGCGTACAAATTAAAATCTTGTGGAGATATATATCCATAATTATTCTTGTTTGCGATTGCTTGTACTGTATTTCTAACTGAATTAATCATTCTAGTTCTTTTTACAAATATAAACAAAAAAAAAGAGGCTCAATTGTTTAAGCCTCTTCTAAATTTAAGTGTAATAGATTAAACTATGCCCATGCTTTTTCTACTTGAGCAACACTTGTAACAGGATACTTTGGTGAAATAACGAAAATAGGTCTATTCCAGCTTGTAGATAGTGCATCTTCAATAGCCTCTACGATGCTACCAATTTGCTCTTTTACTTTAGCTGCATCATCTGCTGTTGAAGCAGCTAATGTAACACCTATAACCTCACTTGCACCAGTTGCTGAATGACCTACTATATCATATAAAATGTCTACAGCTCCAGTTCCTGAACCTTGTTCTACTGTAAGAATGTGATTAACATTAATTAAATAATCTTGATCACTTACAGTTACTTTTAAAAATTTTTCCATATCTTATAAATTTATGGGGTTAAACAATTATACAAAGATAATTATTTTATTCTGATTTTTTTAAGCGATTTTTAAGTAGCTTATATATTTCAACACCTTCATCTTGTTGAAAAAACGAACCAACAATCCAACTAGCATCTTCACCAAATGGAACAGATATTAATCTTTTTTTATTGTTAGGTAGGTTATAGTAAACCTCTTTACCATTGTTTCGTGTCTGTAAAAACCCAGCTTTAAATATTTGATAAACATCATCTTGTAATTGTAACATAGGATCATTAATGGTATTAATAAAGTCTTCAGGATTATTCTTAGAGTATATTAATAAATCTCTTTTTAATTCTGGAATAGTCATATTGTCAACCACATTGCCTAATAAAACTCTAGATACTTGTATTAATTTTTGAGTATTACTTGAAAGTTCCTTGGCAATTATTTGAGCTTCTAAAACACTTTCAGCTTCTGTAAGCTCATCTAATGCATCTTGCTCTTTATTTACTTCTAAAAATACTTTACCATTACCTGGATGATAATGTAAAAACTCTTGTAAGACTTGGTCTTCTTTTTGAGCTACTAACATTCCATCATCAAACACTATAGGTTCTAGGATTGCATTACCATCTTGCTCATCCTCAAATGGGCTTTTTTGATTTCGTGCATATCTTAATGGTCTATTAATTCCTTGTGCTTCATCAAAATATAACAAAGGAGACCTTTGTGAATGTCTTGATGATAACATGTAAGAGAGAGGGGTTTGGTCACCTGCAAGTTTATATACTTTAGTGACGTATTTTGCTTTTTTTTTCATTGTATTTAATTTAATTTAATTTGATTTCAGTAAAATATAAATAGTACCCCCACCTAAGTGAGGGTAATATTTACAATAATATTAGTCCTTAAAGATAAAGAAGTTGTTTGCACCTAAAGTACATACAGCTCTTTCACTTAAGAAATTGACTTCCATTGCATCTAAAGATGAAGTTCTTGCACCACCAGCTGAACCAGT
>NZQM01000005.1 GCA_002695905.1 Parvibaculum sp. | reverse complement strand
CGGTCTTCGGCCTTGGAGATGGCTTCACGGTTCGCCCCGATCAGCTCGACGCCATATTTGTTGAGCGTGCCATTGTCGGCGAGCGACAGCGCGGTGTTGAGTGCCGTCTGACCGCCCATGGTGGGGAGCAGCGCATCCGGGCGCTCTTTCTCAATGATCTTGGCGACCACTTCCGGGGTGATGGGCTCCACATAGGTCGCGTCCGCCAGGTCCGGGTCCGTCATGATGGTCGCGGGGTTCGAGTTCACCAGAATGATCCGGTAGCCCTCGTCTTTCAGCGCCTTACAGGCTTGCGTGCCGGAATAGTCGAACTCGCAGGCCTGACCGATCACAATGGGACCGGCGCCGATGATCAGGATGGACTCAATGTCAGTACGTTTGGGCATTAGAAAAGCGATCCAATTAGAGGTTTGGCAAGCGCAATTACATTGCTAGCAAGACTGCCAATTACGGCACCGGCAAACAGTGTCGTGAGGGTCTTAACGGCACCCTTAATAACTCCCTCTATAAGAGGGACGCTAACCTGAGGTTGTGCTAGCGCAAGTTCGAGAACGAGGAGTTCTCCCAGGTAACCTTCTTTGTCATCAAAATCGTTGGTTCGGTCAGCCCGAACAGCTTCAATTAGATCTTCAACAGCACTTGTGAGTGCTTCAATGGGCTGCTGATTGTCTTTTCTACTCAAAAACCGATTGGCCCCCGGAACTACCTTGGGTTCTTCGCCAAAAGCGAGGCTTTCGTTTGAGATGTTGATGTAGTGTTTTCCTTCAGACGATGTTGGATGCGTGCCTGCCGTCGGGTTGCTTTCGTCAATCTTTAGCCCGTCTTGATCACCGGCTAGTTCGGAAACTTCAAGAGCGAATGGGGCACCGCTCTCGTCGGTCAATGGGGCTTCGTCCGTATCAATTGGATATAGGTGTTCAATATCTTCAGCTTCTTCGACGCCGCGCGAAGTGAGAGAACAACTTAGGCCACCGTCAGGTCCGCCACCCAATGTGAATGCTTCGTTTATCCAGCCCATATCGTTGAAATCATCAACAGATAATTGTACTTGTCCTGGTTCGTATTGCAGGTTCATTTCTGCGGCTGCGTCGGCGGGCTCGAAGTACTTTCCATGTCCGACTTTTCTTTGCATACGCAGCATCGCGACGAGCAGACGTCCTTTGAACTCTTTTTGTTTCATGACTATCTCTTTGCCTCGGCGATGAGCTTTACGAAGCGGTCGAAGAGATAGTGGCTGTCCTGCGGGCCGGGACTTGCTTCCGGGTGGTACTGGACAGAGAAGACAGGCTTGTCTTTCAGGCGGATGCCGCAATTGGTGCCGTCAAAGAGGGAGACATGGGTCTCTTCCACATTGTCGGGCAGGCTGTCGCGATCCACGGTGAAGCCATGGTTCATTGAGGTGATTTCCACCTTGTCGGTGGTGTGATCTTTCACCGGATGGTTGGCGCCATGATGGCCCTGCAGCATTTTTTCCGTTTTTGCGCCCAGCGCGATGGCGAGCATCTGATGGCCCAAGCAAATGCCGAAGAGGGGCTTGCCACTTTCCACGAGCTTTTTGATTTCTGGCACCGCGTAAGTGCCGGTCGCTGCCGGGTCGCCGGGGCCGTTCGAGAGGAAGACCCCGTCCGGGTTCATGGCCAGCACGTCTTCTGCTGAGGTGGAGGCAGGCACCACAGTCACTTTGCAGTCTGAGCTTGCCAGGCAGCGTAGAATGTTGCGCTTCACGCCAAAGTCGAGGGCGACCACATGGTGCTTCGGCTTGTCATTGGTGCCGAAGCCTTCGTCCCATTCCCAGCGTGTCTCGTCCCAGGTGTAGGTCTGGCCGGTGGTGACTTCTTTGGCGAGGTCTGCCCCTTCAAGGCCCGGAAAGGCTTTTGCGTGTGCCAGCAGGGCGTCGCGGTCAAACTTGCCGTTGGGGTTATGCACGATGGTGGCGTCAATCATGCCTTCATCGCGAATGCGTGCAGTGAGCGCCCGCGTGTCTATGCCGCCAATGGCGATGATGCCGCGGGCTTTCAGCCAGGCGTCAAAATGCTGTGCTGAGCGGTAGTTGGACGGGTTTGTAATGTTGGCTCTGAACACCGCGCCGCGCACGCCAGAATTGGCGGCGAGGTTGGTGGTTTCCATGTCCTCGTCATTCGCGCCCACATTCCCGATATGGGGGAAGGTGAAGGTGATGATCTGGCCCGCATAGGACGGGTCAGTCAGGATTTCCTGATAGCCGGTGATCGATGTGTTGAAGCAGACCTCGCCCTGGGCTTCGCCGGTGGCACCAAGGCCCATACCTTCCAGCACGGTGCCGTCTTTTAAGACGAGAAGGGCTGTTGGGGTGCGCGCACTCATGAGGCTAATCCTGCTGTCAGATGGCTATCAATTGGTTTCAGCGAGAATTGCGCGCACCAGAACGGGGCCGACTCCCTCCCGGAACCAGACAAGCTTGGTTCCGTGGCGGACAGTGTCGACACACTCATTTCTTCACTCCTTGGGGAGGGCGCAGGGCCGCAGAGACCCGCTAAATTGCGCGGAAACTAAGGGAAGGGCTGCTTCACGTCAAGCGAGTCGCTCAGAAGTCACACATAAAAAAATCCATTCAAAAACAATGGCTTATGGCGCACCTGACGGCGTTGCGCCGGGCAAGTGTTTGGAGTAGCGTTCTCGCTTTCCGCTAGCCTCACAGCTTAGGGCTGGCCTGAGGGGGTGCCCCGTGCTACCTCCCCGCGTCCCGATCACATGTCGATGAGGCAGAAGACAGATGCGCGAAGAAATCAAAGCCGCTTTGAAAGAGGCTCTGAAAGCCCAGGATAAGCGCCGCATGGGCACTATTCGCCTGATGCAGGCCGCGATCAAGGATCGTGATATTGCCGCACGGACCGAAGGGGCCGACACGCTTGTCTCCGACGATGATATCCTCGCGATCCTCGCCAAGATGATCAAACAGCGCGAAGAATCAGCGGTGACGTACGAAAATGCTGGCCGCGCGGAACTCGCGACCCAAGAGCGGGAAGAGATCGACGTGATTAAAAGCTTTATGCCGACCCAGCTGACCCCGGAAGAAGTGGAAGCGGCAGCGGCTGAGGTTGTCGCGGAACTGGGTGCTGAGAGCCTGAAAGACATGGGCCGCTGCATGGGCGAGCTTAAAAAGCGCTATGCAGGCCGGATGGATTTCGGCAAAGCGGGTGCTGTCATCAAAGGCAAGCTTGGCGCCTAAGCTGCCTCGCTGCCTTTCGACCTGCCACACGCGGGCAAATTTTTATCAGGTCAAAAACTCATCAGACCCCAGCTCCAGGGCGTGCCGTGCGTGGCGTCTCGCCATGGTGAGGAACATCTCGTCCCCTCGCTCTGTGCGCTCCACGATCATCGAAGCGATGACGGTCACGAAAAAGCCTGCGAACACGCCTTTGCGATAGTCGGTCCAGCAGGCCTCCCAGCCATAGTTTTTGATGCTCGCGTCAAGCAAGGCCGTGTGGTAGGCGCGAACGATCTCCTCTTCCGCCTGTCTGCGGGTTTCTGAGCGAAGTCCGGCTCCTAAGAAATAGGCGACGTCGGCGAGAGGACTACCCAACGAAATGCTCTGCCAATCGACTGCGATGATCTTCGGCGGCGACAAGGTCTCATTGATGAGCAGATTGTCGAGACGGTAATCGATATGCACGAGAGAGAAAGGGTCGGGCAATGTCTCGCCTGTTGGGGGTGCAGCGCGCGCGACTTTGCGGATGATCTCCAATTCGTCTGCTTTAAGCTTTGCTCCGTAGCGCTCTGCGAAGCCGTCTATATTCCCCTGGTAGAGCGCACGGTTGAGTTCGGTGCTGTCTGCGTCGGGTTCCCCTAACCAGTCCTTGCCGCGCAGGGTTTCATCATTCCAGCTCGGCGCATGCAGGCCCACGAGCTCGAGAACTGCCGCACGGGCGACGTCCACAGAGCATCCGGCGAGCTGGTCCCCCTGAATGGCGGGGCTTAAGTCTTCCAGAAGCAGGGCAAAATCCGGCCCTTCGCCGTCGATGGCCGCAAAGTAACATTTGGGGGTCGCGATGGTGAGGCGCTTTTGCAGCTGCTGGTAGAAGGAGACTTCCTTGATGAAGTTCTTGAGCATCACGCCGGTGGCGCGGCTTGTCTCATCGTCCGAGGGAAACTTGCCCACCAGGCTGGTGGGGGCACCGTCGGTCTTGCCGGTCAATTGCAGGTCGTAGCGAATGCATTTACCGATCTGGCCTGTTCCGATGCGTTTTGCCGTGAAGCCTGTTACCTCGACCTCATGTCCGGCTTTGTTGAGGCGCTCGGTCAGCCAGGCATTGGTGACGGTGGTTTCGGTCGGTATGGATGTCATGTGTGTCTCCCTGACATCCAGCCTAACGAGACAAGCGTATAGGGAGCAACGGGTTTGACCTTGCCGCAGGGGCAGTCAACAATCTGACACAACGAAAAAGGGAGGCGGCTTTGGCACTACAGGATCCATCGCTCAAACGCGACCAGCTTTACGCTTGGGATCAGTGGCTTGTTTGGCGGCTGGGTGGTCGTCCCTGGCCTGCTTCCTTCATGATCGCTGGGGTCTTGTGGGTCAGCTATTGGGTGTTTGCCTTTACGACGGGTATATATTCTGAAGTGGGGGTGAATGAACTCGCCACCCGCAACAATTTTTTCGAAGACGAGGCGGATACGACGCAGCTTTTGTTTGGGTTGGGGCCTTATGGTTGGGCTGCCACGGTCTTCTGCCTGCTTGGAGGGTTTGCGGGCACTGTTGCCTCCTACAATCTGGTCGCCCAGCGGAATGAAGCGGCGGACGCAGCGGCTATGCTCGGCATTTCAGAAGATGAACTGCTGAGATATTGGGACGAGCATTATCGCGAGAACCGTGTTGGGGCGCGGGTTGCCGGCGTAGTCGGTTATGTTTTGGGTCTGATCACTCTCTTTCCCTCGTTGCCGGGTATGATGGAGCGGATCGGGCTGCAAGGGAGCTATAACTTCCTGCCGCCTGAATCGGTGCAATTTGCGGCAGTGTGGTTCTTCGTCGTTGCCCCGTTGACGTTTTCCCTTATTTCGAAGGCTGTGTATATCGCGTTTCGCGAGGGCCAGCTGTGGTCAGGGTTCCGAAGCAAAGTTGCGGCGCCCGACATTTTTGACCTGACGAAACTCCGCCCAGTTACCAAAGCTGCCATGCGTGGGTCGTTTTCCTGGGTCATGGGCGCAACGATCGGCACGCTCTTTTTTCTGAGCAGCGAGATTGATCGAAGTACTCTGTTGCCGTTTTTCATTGGGATTGGCGGCGTCGCAATCATGTATCTGATTGCCCCTCTTGTCGGCTGGCACCGGGTGCTCCTCGCGGAGAAGGAGCGGCAGCTGAAGGACGTGAGGAAAGTGATCGATCGATGCTGGGCGCGTCTTAAAGCTGCGGAGGACGATGATGTGGCTCTCTCCAAAATGGGTGGGCTTCTGGCGTTGGAAGCGCGTATTCAGGCCGCTCGCGAATGGCCGATTGATTTCTCGACCATCGGACGGCTGGCGTTTTACCTCGCCATTCCATTGATCTCCTGGATCGGCGGCGCGCTGATGGAGCGGGCTGTGGATGCGGCGATCGGCTAATGTCTCAAGCTGTCGATTAACTTTATGATATGGGCAATGAGTTTTGCCTCGCTGGCATGGCTCGCTCTGGCGGACCCATCGGCGATGGCATCTGACACGCGTTCCATCGTGAGGAGTAGAAATACCGGTACAGACCAATCATCTTCGTCAGGCGCAAGGTCTGGGGCAAGCACCGCGAGACGTTTCACCTGTTCCCTGCGAAGCTTGTTTTGATAGCGCTTCACTTCCGGTTCTGTGGCGGCGAGGGCGCGCAGATCTGTTCTGAAAAGCAGATGCTTTTTGTGATGCGTGAGAACGGTGCGTATCAGGGTTTCTGTATCATCATCGGTGGCCTCCAGAGCTCGCCATTCTTCAGCCACCCAAGCTTCATAGGCTGCCAGAAAGATGGCAAGCTTGTTTTCGAAATGTTTGTAGAAGGTGGCAGGGGCATAGCCTGCGTGCACGGCGATTTTGTTCGTGTCGGTGTTGAAATAACCGACGGTGCGAAATTCTTCTGCCGCCGCAGTGACCAGTTTTTCCTGCGTTGCCTCTGATTTTGCACGTTGTTTGGTGGGTGGGGCAGCAGGCATGGGAACTCTCCTATTGAATCGCGTCAGCAAGTGTCCCATATTCTAAAAGTGATATAAATATCTCTTTTAGGGAATGCGCATGAAAAGATATGAAACAGGCGCCGCAGAAGGGTCGCCGCGGGTTGATATAGGCGGCGTCGATATTGCCTATCAGCGATGGGGGGCAGGGCCTGTCGTCCTCTGTCTCCATGCCATCGGCCATGGTGCCCGAGACTTTGAGCAACTGGCAGGCTTGGTCGGAGGCCAGTTTGAGATCATTGCGCTCGACTGGCCAGGACAGGGACGCTCCGGGCAGGACACCGAGTCGGCGTCTGCCGAGCGCTATTCCGTCCTGCTTGAGGGGTTCGTGGAGGCGCTAAAGCTTGGGCGGTTTGTGTTGTATGGCAATTCGATTGGAGGCGCGGCGGCCATTCTCTATGCTGACCGGCATCCAGAAAATGTGCGCGGGCTGGTCCTGTCGAACCCTGGGGGACTCGCGCCAGTAGACGGGTTTGCCCGGTTTGCCATTGGTCGCATGGTGGCCTTTTTCCAGGCAGGTGTAGACCAGAAGCGATGGTTCTCGCCCGCTTTCAAGCTTTATTATGGTCGTGTGCTTCCAAGGCGGGCGGCTAAAGTGCAACGGCGACGGATCATTGATGCCCGCTTCGACATTGCGCAACCGCTGGTCGATGCCTGGCGCAGCTTTGCGACTCAGGAAGCGGACATCCGTGCTGTAGCAGCGAGGCTTAAAATGCCGGTGCTCTATGCCTGGGCGACAAAAGACCAGATCGTGCCTTTAAAGAAGAGCCGGGCAGCTGTCGACACAACGCCTGATCATGAATTGGTGACATTCAGGGCGGGGCACATGCCAGCACTTGAGACGCCTAAACTTTTTGCCAAGGCGTTGCGGTGTTTCCTGAGCAAGCTGTCCGACTAGTCGCTTCATGTCATCGCATGCGGTTGCGAGCAGAGAGGAAGATGATCAGCGGCACCGTAACCGGGAACGCAGCGGCCCTGAATGTCGCGCTACGCCAGAACACCAGATATTCGGAGCCGGTCGCGATTTTGGGCTGCGATTTCTGTCAGACGCGACAGAGGCTTTTCGGCCGGTGCTTCTGATGAGCTGAAGGGCCTATAGGGTTAGGCCGTAGGTTGCGACCAGCAGACCAAAAACCAATGCCACCCATCCTAATCCACGCAGCACGCTGGTGCTGAAGCTTCCCCAGGTGGCGGTCGCCAGGCGTCTCGCTTTGCCGGGCAATAGGAT
>NZQM01000004.1 GCA_002695905.1 Parvibaculum sp. | reverse complement strand
GAGACAAGAAATGATCTTAGAGAACTTCTCGACGGGCTGCCAGAGGAACTAGAATTCCCAGCGAACCCATCGATGTGCGCCACACCAGAAGATATAGATTTGTTCAATCAACAACGGTGTGCTCTTCTAGAAGGTAGAATGTCTCCCGAACAGTGTGAGGTCCTTACGATGAGTGCCAAAAGTCAACTTCTAGAAGATTTAGATGACATTTCTAACATTCTCAATGAGGGTGTCGGTGGTATCATTGATGCAAATATGCCTCCAGTGTTTTCTGATCCTGGCTGCAATAATGGTTTAATGCCGTATGAGCCAGAGCCTATCCAAGTTACTGCTGTAACTGCAGTGAACGGAGACATGAAGAAGATCAAGCTGGCGTACGCCGATGACATGCTTGGTGACGCCGGGTTCTTCTCAAGCCAAAAAGATTGGGGATTTTTAAATATGGTACTGTCGGATACTTATGGTAACCCTTGGACAGTTCACCAAGATAAGGTGGCCAATGGTGCTGAATGGGTTTCTTACTACGGCGAGTTTTCCGATGAGAAGCCATTTGGACCACCATCCCCACCTGCAAGTCCGTGGAAAATACCTCTCTGGCTTGTATCTTTCCTGGCTTGGGTTGTCGCCTTCCCGCTTTTACTGATTATTCATATTATTGATAAACTTTTCTTCGGTGCAAAGCGTGGCGCCTATCCTCACTACGTTGGTGGTTGGTTGAAAGAACAATTCAATCCAGCGTCTGTTTTGGCGCAGGATATGTACACGAATGGTTCGATGGAGTTTAATGGCACCAATGATAGAAGAGGGCGGAAGAGTTTCAGCAAATCGTTTGACGATTTAGGGTTCATCGGGTTTTTATGGGACACTGATGTTGAGTTGGTTGACATGCCTAACTACGGCTACAATGCCACAGCAAGAGTAGACTTCGCGGACGACAGGGTGGTAATTACCCGGCGCCCTCGAAAGAATACCCCGGATATCACACTGCAGTTTAAAGACAATGCTAAGGGATATCGCAAGGGTGCCAATGGGGGGCAATCCACATGGGCATACGGATACAAAGTCAAGGGATTCTACTCGGACCTTGTAGAGGAAGGTGGTAACTATAAGAACCGCCCCGATGACAATATCAGGGTGTCGATTAGCACAATGATAAATATGCTTGCTGAAACATCCGATGATACCAGCGCCACTTTATCTGAAAGCGATAAAGAAAAGTTAGCAAAAAAGGTAGCAAATGGTGATGGCGATTCAGGAGTGGTAAAGACACGTCGATTTGAGTTCTTGTCAGTCGACAACAGTCTTGACGATATAAATGTATCAAACTTTGAAAATTTAGCACGCAGTTTTGAGGGATATACCAGCACATCGCCCCCTATTGCGGCTTTGTTGGATCTCACAAACAACCGCTTGGGCACTTCGGAAGCCACGTCGCTTTATAATCGTGTCAACCAGCAATTCTATACAACGTTTGCAAGAGAGATATCTGAAAATGAAAAAGGATGGCTTTTCGGAGCAACAGTCGACCCCCTGAGCCGCAGGGATTTCGAATATGGTGCCGTATTGGATGCCGATTTAGTGAGGTTTAATGACGGCGAAATTGGTGATTTTGTTCTATGGTGGAAACTCAAAGATGAGTCCGGACCCGTTTGGGCTAGCGAGGGGGGTTTCCTGGGGGTAAGTCGGAATCAGTATGAAATGGAAAAAGCCGGCACTCCCGATATGACGCGCGTGTTTTATCTTGATCCGGGCAGATATGGAGGCAGTTATAACGCCCCACCCGTATACGCCAAGCCACTTCCGAACTCTGGATGGACTGGTGTAGTGGACCTCATGTTCCCCGAGCGGAGCCCGTGTGATCCCAAGACACAAGGTCTCGTTGGCTTCGGGGATATCGAAGAGATGGTCCAAGTTGCATACCCGCGTATACCCGAAGATAAGAGAATTTACGGAGACGAAGATTGTGTCCGCGAAACTCCGTTTGATAGAATCTTGACACGCCCCGGAAAGGCTGCCATCCGCGGACTTATAATGGCAGGTATCCGCTCATTTGTGAGTTTAGGTTTCATGAAATCTCTTGCCACGTTCACTCAATATGCTCCCGATTTCGACAACAATTATAGTAAGATCTACGCAGGCTACATTCTTGAAGTGATGAAAGAATCTATGATGTCAACGGGAGGTAACTTCCTTAATCCATTCAATGATACGGAGTTCTGGTATGCATACCTAGAACAGAGTGTTCAGTTATATGTAGACCGCCTGGAAGACCAGCAGGATGATGCGATTACTATTGAAAAAATGCCAGAGTCTGTAAGAACAGCGCTTGAGCGCATTGATAAACTCCAGAGAAGATACAAATATCCGCGTGACTTCGACGACTTTAATAGTGAAGATTATGGATTCTTTGAGTCTATGAAGAGTTTTAGAGAGAGTAAAAATCTTGAAGCGGTCCAGAGAATAGAAAGCGATGCAAAAATAGTAATGCAGGAATTGATTCATGAAGAATTGAATCACTTAGCCAAGATTTACAAAAACAATCTTCACCAGGCAAACGCCGCACCAACAATAAGCAACATGAATTATTATTTCTTTAATAACTTCTGTGATGGCGGTGAGGGTCTTCAACTTCATGGTGAGCATATATCCCGCCCTAAAGCCGGCTCGCTGCCTCTGAGTGGCTCTGGACACTATTCCACGGGCGATCAACTTGCCCTCCCTAATGGGACTCCATATATCGGCGAATACCATGTCCACAGAGACATCGATGGTGTTAACATCTATATGGCTGGCAGAGAACACAACAATGAAGAGGAGCATGACAGACTAGTTCCATTCGCGGAGAAACTGGAAGTAGTAACCAAACGAAGTACGGCTGCCGGCGCGGAGGAGATACTCCTAGGAGACATCAACAACGCAGAGACAGGCAGAGACTTCTACATCAAAAAGTACGTCATAGTCAATGGAAACAAGCTTGATAATGAAAGTGCCGTAAGTGAAATCCGCGCTCAAAGTGGAAATATTTCTGATAACTACCCAGGTACGATGAAACTTGTAAAAGAGAAATTAGTAAGAGACGGAGAGGTAATCGGAGAAGGGAAACCCATTGGCGTAACAGGTCAACTTGGCGTTCAGTACATGATAGAGTTTGGGCTCACAGCAAACGGTGGAATCCCGATTGCATCCACAACTATCGATGCTCTTGATTTAAAATGTGGCGCCTTCACCGGAATAGAGGCAAATAGCAAACTTCTGCTGTGTCTGATTAATCAACTTCAAAATGAATCAAGATTCCGCTTGACTATAGATTATGTCTTTTCGATGAAGAAGGCACTCTCAATGATGGCTATCTACAATGATATGGGACTGCTTCCGTCCATCGGAGAATGGACAACAGAGAGCGGCAAATTAAACTCACCTAGCCTAGGCGGCGATGACACCGACTCGGGTAAGCCTGGTGGATCTCTTAAACCCTCGTTTGTGTATGAAACCGGAAATGGGCAACTACCGGGCTCTCCCCTGTATGGACCCGCGAATGATGATGACAAGATCGTATCTGTGGCACTCAACGCTTCATGGACTGAAGGCTGGATGTCCGAAGATGATCGTAACGGCTGGTTTACAAGTTTTGGATATTTGGACTGGGACGAGTGGGACCAACAAGTTCTTAGAAAAACAACCAGAAGAATTAAAGATACCTTCAAGGTACATTATCGGAATAGAAAGTTTGGATTAGCCGACGCGCCGGGAGCAGACCCTGTGGAATCTTGGATCTCTGGTATCGTGGAGAAGTTTAGATTTAATCCCGCAGCGAAGATTTTGCCATGGTTCCAAAAGTCCCAAGCCCGAGGAAACGTATTTAATGCCAACGGCGAACAATGTTCTAGAAAGAACTCTAGATAATTATTTTATAAAGGATCTAAATATCTTAAACCAGGAAACTCTATGTCCTCACTCTCTGTAAGACTCCCGCTATCTCGTGATGTTGGTGATGGTTTTGAAATGATAAAGAATTTCAAAACCATGATTAAGCAAAACTTCAAGATGTTGCTCTTGACTAGCCCCGGAGAAAGAGTGATGGAACCTGACTTTGGTGTTGGTATGAAAAAATACCTATTCGAGGCTTTTTCGGAGACCACATTTGCTAAGATCGAAAGAGATATTTTCAAGCAAGCGGAGATTTATATGCCGACCATACAGATTGAAGAAATATTTTTTACAGCCCTAGATGAGAATGCAAATGCGCTTAGTGTCCGAATCAAGTACTCAATACCAAATTTAAATATTAAAGATTTATTAGAATTTACTATTTAAATTGAGGATTTTTTATGTCTAAAAATCAAAAAAAGCTGCTCCCTATCGATTATACTCATCGCGAGTTCGAAACAATCCAACAAGATTTGTTGGAGATAGCGGAAAGATTTTACCCGGATTCATTCCAGGATTTTAGTGAAGCATCATTTGGTGCGTTGATGTTGGATGCCGTTTCGTATGTTGGCGACCAACTGTCTTTTTATCTTGACTATAACGTCAACGAGTCGTTCCTTGACACCGCCTACCAGTATACCAATGTTGTCCGTCATGGCGCCATCCTTGGTTATAAATTTGGAGGTCGACCATCTACCTACGGACCTGTTGCTCTGTATATTTTAGTCCCGGCTTCTACACTCGGTATCGGTCCCGATACAGATTATCTCCCCGTATTGAAAAGAGGTAGTTCATTTGGCTCGACCGCCGGTCAGAGTTTTGTTTTAACTGAGAACATTGACTTTGCAAGTTCCAATAACACGTTTGTTGCAGCACGTGTTGACCCAACCACTGGTGCTCCGACCTTTTACGCAGTCAAAGCGTATGGCAACGTTGTCTCTGGACAGTTTGGACAGGAACGTGTCGCTGTTGGAGCCTTTGAGAGATTCAAGACGGTCACGCTAGAAGCCCAGAACGTTGCAGAAATAATCTCCGTGTTTGATACCCAGGGTAATGAATACTTTGAGGTCGACTACCTGGTACAGGATATGGTATTCAAAGAGATCGCGAACTCCAACTTTAAGAACGACAATGTCCCGTCTATTATCAAGCCCACGTTGGTCTCCAGAAAGTTTATAACACAGATGAACCGCGACCAAGTGTCGCTCCAGTTTGGCAGCGGCAAAATGAGTAATTCAGATGTAGTGGCAAACCCACAGAATGTGGCGGTTAACGTATTTGGGAAAACATATACCACCACCACAACCTTTGATCCTAGCAGATTATCAGAGAATGAGAGTTTTGGGATAGTCCCAACAAATACTACACTCATCGTAACTTACCGCACAACGAATGGAACAAACTCTAACACAGCCGTCAGCGCGTTAAACTCAGTGAACTCCGCAAACTTTGAATATAAGGAGCGAGAGAATCTATCTGGCGCCAAAGTGGCAGCAATTAGAAATTCTCTTGAGGTCTCGAACGAAGAGCCAATTACTGGCGATGTGACTTATCCATCTACAAAAGAAATTAAACAAAGGGTGTATGACACCTTCCCGACACAAAACCGCGCTGTAACACAAGCAGATTACGAAAACCTAGCGTACAGAATGCATCCCAAGTTCGGAGCGATAAAGAGAGTATCGGTACAAAAAGACCCTAATTCCCAAAAAAGAAATCTTAATATGTATGTAATCTCTGAAGATACATCAGGAAAGATGACACTATGTAACTCCACCATTAAAAATAACTTAAAAACATGGATAAACCAGTATAGAATGATTAATGATACTGTTGACATTTTAGATCCATTTATATTAAACTTTGGAATAGAATTTGTAGCGAAGCCACAAAAGATGTCCGATAAGTATATTGTTCTAGATCGCTGTATCGAAGCGTTAAGAGAGCATTTCGAGCAACCCCTGTTCATTGGAGAAGCCTTGTACATTAGTGATATATACGAAGTGCTTAAGAAGGTCACCGGCGTTCTTGATGTAACCAAGGTTAAAGTTTTTAGCAAGAGCGGAGGAGGATACTCCTCGGCGGCTATCGACATAAACGAAAATTTATCAGCAGACGGTTCATATGTCGTAGTTCCAAATAACGCCATTATGGAACTCAAGTATGCAGATGTGGATATTACTGGGAAAATTAGATAATGTCAATTTTTAGATATACAGCCAGTATTGACAACACCATTGTCAACGCTTTCCAACCTAATCTTAAAACCCGCGGCACTGGCGCCAACTGTGGTCAGGCAGACGTTTTAGAGGTTTATTCGATCTATGGTCGCGCTCCCGCTGCGACATCCTCTCTCACAACCGGTTCGCAAGAACTATCAAGAATCCTGATACAGTTCCCAGTTTCAAACATAACTGCTGATCGCGCTGCAGGCAAGATTCCTGGCTCAGGATCTGTGTCCTTTTACCTTAAGTTACACAATGCTGAGACGTCCAAGACCGTACCGAGAGATTTTGCACTAGAGGTCGCCCCGGTGTCCCAACAGTGGCAAGAGGGACTGGGTCTCGACTTGGAAAATTATAGCGATTTAACAAAGGGGAACATTGGCTCAAACTGGATTATGGCTACCAAGGACCAGACTTGGACTGGCTCTGCTGGGATAGTCGGAGGTTCGTACTTGACAGGATCGGGCAACCCGCGCTTTAAGCAGACTTTTGATACTGGTCTTGAGGATTTAGAGATTGATATTTCGCCTCTTGTGGAACACTGGATCGCGGGAACCAAGGCAAACTACGGCGTTGGCATATTTCTGTCTTCGTCATTTGAAGCATACTACTCTGCCCCAAACCCGGGAGCAGTCGAACCTTTATATACTGGTAGTATCATAAACAACACCGGCGGTGCTACGACCTCATATTATACGAAGAGATTCTTCGCACGCAGCACTCAATACTTTTTCAAGAAGCCAGCGATTGAAGCCCGATGGGATTCAGTAAAACGCGACGACCGCGGCGATTTTTACTATAGTAGCTCGCTCGCACCCGGTCCAGACAATTTAAATACTCTATACCTTTACAACTATGTCCGCGGTCGCCTTCGTGACATACCGGCAATTGGCTCAACAGGTTCACTTATGGTTAGTTTGTATTCTGGTTCCATTAAGAATGATTCAGCAAGCCTGGATAAACTTATACTGTACAACGGTGCCACAGCGCTAACGGGTGGCTGGGTGTCTACTGGTATTTATACATGTTCGGTCGCTGTCACAGGGACTACTGATATAACAACTCTTTATGACGTATGGTGGTCCGGCTCCGGCGAGGACCCCTCAACCAACGTAACAGAGTTCTTCACTGGTTCGATTAAAACAAAAGTCTTCGGCGCCACAACCGACACTCGCGAACCAACATATTATATGAACATCACAAATTTACAGAATCGATATAGCCCAGAAGAGACTGCTCGATTTAACTTATATATTCGGAACAAGTATTGGAATCCGACAATCTATACCAAGGCAAAGACAACCCCAGAACATATCCCGGTGGTTAGCGCTTCTTACAGAGTATTCAGAGTTTTAGATGCTTTAGAGGCGGTCCCCCACAACACGGGTAGTGACTTTGCCACTGGACTGTCTTATGATGTCTCTGGCAATTACTTTGATTTCAATATGAAACTTCTTGAGCCCGGTTATGAGTATGGGTTTAAATTCTCGTTTTATGATGATGAACTAAAATCCTGGCTTGAGCAAGACGAAATGTTCAAGTTTAGAGTGGTAGACTATGAGTATTAAAGATTTATTTGGTAGGAATTACCTCCCAGACAAAAATGAAAAAGAACTAGCTGCAGACGCCGAGTCCGGACGGAATATAAGCGCGATAAAAACAAAGCAAGATGCCTTTGTTCCACAGATCGACTATGCCAATCCGGATACCTTTGCCAAGTACGGTTCCGCTACTCTATACTATAAGAGTGCACTCGACAGAATACTAAACTATTACCCTTATGATGGATCAGATGAAGAGATAAACAGTTTCCACAATAGATCTTTAGACATTGAGAAATACATCTTTGAAAATAAATATCCGAGAACCACTGGATATATTACGCTCTCACCTGCTAGCACAACAACTTCAACAAAACTAGAAGGGTATGGCGTTCCGGACGTTGCTGAATATATTACTTTCAATGGCGGACCAAATGTATTAAACGAAACACAACCTCTCTCTCAAGTGGTTCCGAATACATCTAATAATAAATTCCAATATAACAACGTTTATGACGATAATCTGTATACGAACAACGGTTATCCCTCTGACT
>NZQM01000003.1 GCA_002695905.1 Parvibaculum sp. | reverse complement strand
GATGGAACGATTGCTGTATTTCACTCTATTCGTAATGAAGAAAAAGCTGGTTGGACTTTATGGTCGACGTCAGATACATCAACAACTGGTGGTTTTCATTCTATCTGTACTGTTGATGAACGATTATTTTGTGTTGCTAAAAGAGATTTAGGTGGTGGGACAGTTACATTTATGCTGGAAGAGTTTCTTGATACAGCAACTTTGGATTGCAGTGATGACTTTAGTGGTTCAAGTGGAGTGTTTACAACCAACTCTATATTTGAAAACAATGCTAAACTAGATGTTGTTAGTGGCAATGATTACTTGGGAAACTTTACTCAAGGCTCTAACCAAGTTGATGTATCGGCTGTTAACACAACTAGTTCAGCAGAGATTGGATTTGGGTTTACTGGTATTCTTACAACCTTGCCGATTGATGCTCAAGTTACTGGAGGTCCTTTAACAGCAGAGCCAAGACAAATAACAAGAGTTAATCTTGATTTACTTGAAACATTATCTGTATCTGTTGGTAGTGGAGGAACATCTGTTCCTTTGATATTGCAAAGTGTTACTGATGATTTTTCAGATGGGTTATCTAAATTCTCTGGTAAGAAAGAGTTTAGGATGCTGGGTTATAGTTCTGATCCAAGAGTTTTTATAACTCAAACTGCACCAGTATCTTTACAAATTAACGGCATGATCGTGGAGGTTGCTTTCTAATGTGTCTTCTACCACCCCAACTATTATTATTTACAACAGTGGCATCAGGTATTGCCAGTTATCAATCGGCAAATGCTGGTGCCAGGGCATCTTTAAAAGCTGGTCAGCAAACAGCAGAACGTATTGAACAAGAAAAACAAGTAGCCAAACTTAATGCTGAACAAGAAACATCAGACTTGATGAAAGATTTTTCTGAATCAATGGCATCTAATATTGCCTATAGAGCTTTGTTAGGAAGAGATGTTAATGATGCTTCTTTTAAAGCTTTTGAAAAAAATAACTTTAGCACCTACAAAGAAGATATTAAACGTATTGGCATTCAGGCTAATCAGGTTGAAAAGAATTATAATCTGCAAAAATTTGAAACTCTATCATCCTCTATTGATCGTGCAAAATCTATGAGAAGCCAAGGTAGAGCAAGCCTACTAACTTCTGTTGGTACTGGTATTTATGATTATCGAACACTCAACCAACAAAATGAAGCTCTTAAAAAGAGAGAGGAAAATTAATGGCAGTCATTAGACAAAACAATAAAGTATTTAATAAGCCAGTTGGTATTGTTCGTTCTCAGGAAACTTCATCTACATCTGATCTTTGGAAATCTATATCTGAAGCATCAAATGCTGTATCTGCTATTGCCATGAAAAGGTCTGTTCTTGATTTACAAACAAAAGAAAAAGAAATTATAAAAGCTGAAAGATTAAAAGAGAAAGAAGAAAATGAAGCTAAAAGAGAAAAGGAAAAAGCTGAGTTAAAAGCTGAAAGATTAGCAGAAAAAGAAGCAGATAAAGCTAAAAGAGAAAAAGAAGCAAAAGAAATTAAAGAAGCAAAAGAAAGAGGTTTGCTTGGTTCTATGTCTGTTGAAGTGCTTGACGAAAACGGCAACATCACCAAAGCACCAGTTAATTTTGGACCAGTTGCTACTGAAGTATTTGAAAAGAATATGATGCAAAGATATGAAATTCAAATGAAAACTTTGCTCGATCAAAAAATTCGTACAGCACTTGAAAACAATCCTTCTGATGCTGATGACTTTAATAACTTTGCATCGATTGCTGTTGGTGCATTGATTGAAAATGCAGATCCAAGCTTTCAAGGTATACTAAAAGATTATGTTGCAACAAAGATTGGTGCTGGTCAGAATACTGTTTTAGCTAATCGACTTAGAATTGAATCAGAAAAAACTTATGCCTTAATGACTAATCAAGCTGATATTTATACCCAACAAGCAATCAATCAATATGAAATTGGTAATAAACAAATTGCTGAACAAAGATTTGAAGAAGCTGAAAATTTATTAAATGGAATGATTGATAGTCGAGTTGCTACAGCATCACAAGTTTCAAACATAACTAATAAATTAAGACGTCAGTTTGTAAAATTTAAACTTGGACAAGAAGTTCAAGATATGAGTAGTGCAGACATACAAGTTGTTCTTAATGAGTATGTTCAAGGCAATCTTAAAGACGATGGATCAGAACTGAAAACAATTCTTACTACTTTAAAGCCTGAAGATTTTGAAACAGCTAAACGTACTTTGACAAACCTTGAACAAAACCAAAAGAAGATTGAAGAAGATGAAGTTAATAATATAAAACGACTACAGTTTATTAGTAAGTTAGGTTCTGGAACAAGAGTTAAAATAGGTGCATCAGAAATGGCTTCTTATTCAGAGTATGCTTTTGCAATGGGTGGTTTAGAATATAATAACAATCCAACAGCTGAAGAAATAACACAATTAGCTGGAAGTCAGGAGTTCTTATCTGTATTAGCTCAACAACAAAAACTTCCTGATACAATTAAATTTAAACTGGAAGATATGGTTAATGGGATTATGGGTGATGATCCTGATAAAGCTATTGCATTAATGGAGTTTTATCAAAGTCTTGAGAATAATGTATCAATTACTGGTGTTCCAAGAGATATAACATCTGCTGTCGGTTTAGATGGTGAGTTAAGAACCAAACTGCAAGGGATTAGCAAATTACTAACATTTAATAATACACCTGAAGGTTTGGCACAAATACTAGCATTAGCAAATGTACCTGAGAATGATCGTATTAATCGTGCTATGACTAATATTAATGATAAACTTAAACCTCAAAACCCAATTACAACATATGCTGGTGCAAGAGGATTTATTTTAAATAAACTACTCAAAGAGTTTGAAGACAATGAAATAGCAGAAGAAGTTGTTGATGAAACATTAATGCTAATGAATTTATTGCCAGCCAAAGAAGCAATGAATGTTGTTACATCAACAGTTAAACAAAAGTGGAAAGACTCACAATACACAGTAGATTTTAAATCAGGTGGTACAGCTATCCGAACAAGGTTTGCACCTGAGACTATCTTTGGCGAAGGCACAAAAGTCTTACAAGATTTTGAACAAGCTGTCGTAGATAAGTCAGGTGTTGTTGATGCAGAATTAGGTAAGAATGTTTTTGTGATGGTTGATCCTAATTCATCAAATCAAAATGTACGTTATTATCTAATGAAAGGTGAAGAAGGTATCAGTGGTATTGAGCCAATTATCAAAGATGGAAAGCTAGTATCAATAGAACTTCTTGAATATGCCGACGACATGCAAGAACAATATCAAAATGTTCTTTTGGAAAACTTATCTTATGCATCTCAAATTGCCAAGATTGTTAAAGATGCAGAAGATTATGTTTTTGTTCAACAGCCAATAGTGAATATTGATTCCAGTTCTGTTCAGGAAATGTATGAAGGTCTTAAATAATGGTTGATATAGGCAAACCACTTGTTTCTTATGACAGCATGTCTTTTGCCGAACAAGACCCTTCATTCTGGGAAGGAATGTCAGCAACTTATGGTTATCAATATAGACCTATTATTGGTGCAATGTATGGCAGTTCTTTTGAAGAAGATGATAACTTTAATGTTTTAGATTATTTAAATTCTGAAGATCTGGAAGATGGCAATACTACACGCATGTTGGCGACGGCAAGATCTGAAGATCATTTAAATTATTTAAGAACACATGTCGGAAAGATGAAAGACAATAGAGAAACTCTTTCTCGATCAGGTTGGGGTTCTATGATTACAGCTGGGATACTTGATCCCATGAATGTGTTTTCATTACCATTTAAAGGTGTGGGTATTGGTGCAAGGTTTTTATCAGGTGCAAAGTCAGGCTTTGTTATTGGCTCTGCACAAGAAGCAATCAGGGCGCCCTTTGATCCTCAATCAACTATTACTGAAACTGGTATTAATATAACTGGATCAACAGCATTGGTTGGTTTGTTAGGTGGTGTTACTGGTGTATTTAGTGGCAGAGCAGTTAATAAGTTTGCTCAGGAACAAGCTGATTTAGATAAGTCTGTTAATCGAAAAGTAAATCCAAATACAGCTTTTGATTACAAAGACAATGCTTTTGTAAACTCACCAGCATTTAAAGCTGTTCCAACACCGATGAAAGATATTCTTTTAGGTAACTACCCACAATCAACAAAGAAACTACAAACACAGATATTAGCAGATGGTGGTTTAACACAACAGTTAAATATGTATGGTCAAGGTACTCAATCTGTGTGGCTAAAAACTGCAACTTATATGGGAGATTATCAGGCTCATAATCAAAAACTTAATAATATCTACGATCAATTTATGAACAGTACAAATCAAAGTATTAGTATTCGTTCACAAAGCTTTAGAGATTTTGGAAACAGATTAACAAGAGAAAGAATAGCAAGGGAAGATCCTAAGTACACACCAGCAAAATTATCTAACATTGAAGAAGAATTTATTAATCAGGAGGATTTGTTTTATACACGATATGGTGTTCAAATGCTTGATAATGGACAACTTTCTACAAAAGAATCTGTTACAAGAAATATCAATCGTTTAGAAACACTAATTGAAGATTTAAATAATCAATTAAAAACTGAAAAAAATTCTAGAGCTAAAACTAAAATCAGAGGGATAATTGAAAAACAATCAACAAAATTAGAAGATGAAAAAGTTTTACAAAAACTAGATTTTGATCCTCAATATAAAGGTGTTTACTTTCCACGATATTTTAATCTTGATGCTGTCTCAACAAAAACAACTGACTTTAAAAACATTTTAAAAAAATGGTACTCTGATAATCCTAAAGGTTTTATTAGCAAAGCAAGAATTAAAATAGCAAAGTTAGAATTGTTTAATGAAAATAGAACTAAAAAGTTAGTTGAAAAACAAAAATTATTAGATGACATTGAAGAAAAACAGTTTGGTGACAAAAAGATACAAGCTGAACCAAAAAGATTTAAAAAGGGTGGACCTTATTCCGACAAACAATTTGCTGCGATGTCAAAGCTTAATAAAGAAATTGCTGATGTAAAGGCTAAGTTTTCGAAAGCAGAAAGTGAAATAGAAAATCTACGTACTAAAGAAGAACAAGCACTTGAAGAAGCTGTAAACGAAACAACCGATAAAATTTTAAATAAGACACGTATTGATGATGAGGATTTCATGGGACATGGATTATCAAAACATCTTCGGCATCGTGAACTTGATATACCCAATCATCTGTTAATAGATTTTATAGAAACAGACCCAACTGATGTTGCTATGTACTACATGATGCGTACTGGTTCAAAGATTGAGTTTGCCAATAAGTTTAAAGACAAGTCAATGGATGACCTTGTTGATATGGAAGAACTTGCAATGATCCGTAACAACAATACAGCAGAAGAAATATCAAAGGCCAAACAGAATTTGTTTCATGGGTATGATCGTGTCGTCGGCACAGCTGTTCATAGACCTGATGCTTTAAACAGAAGAATATCACGAGCGTTAACTGATTGGACAGCCTATGCTTTTCTTGGTCGTGCTGGTTTATCTTCATTGCCTGAACTTGGCATGATTGTAATGCAACATGCTAGTAAACAAGGTCCACTTGGTTGGCAAAATTTAGGTGGTACATTAAAAGCAATGACTGATTTTAAGGCTATTGGTATGGGTGTTAAAGAAGTTCAGTTAGCTGGTGAAGCAATGGATATGAAATTAGGGGTTGCACAAAATAGAATGTATGAAGATCATTTACGTTCTCCTTTTATGAAAGGCATTTCCAAACTCAATGAAAAAGGTAAACGATTATTTTATACAGTTAATGGTCTTGCACCAATAACACAATTTACAAAAATGATAGCTGGCAATTTTGGTCAACATGAATTGATTGATCGTTCATTAAAACTGGTAGCTGGAACATTAGATCAGGAAGGTATTGAACTCCTTGCTCGTTATGGCTTAACGATGAAAGATGCAAAAAAAATAAAAACACTTGTCGACGACGGCACAGTAGAAACGTCAGAAAGTGGTCGGTTATTTTTGGCTAATACGGAAGCATGGGGTAATCAACAGCTTGTTCGAAAGTATCGTGGTGCTTTAGCTGGGATGGTAAGAAATACAATTATCAATGCAACTCCAGCTGATAAACCAATTATTATTGATGGTGTTGTTTATGCTCGTATGAACCCAGTTCTTAAAGCAATGGGTTATAAAGTTGATAAAAGAACGAGTACGATCGGATATGAAGTTGCTCGTATTGAAAGTGGATTAATGGCATTTCCATTTCAGTTCTGGAATTATACATTGGGTGCAACGACTAAAGTTCTTGCTAGTGGATTTGATAATGAACGTAGTGGAAGAGTTGCTGGTTTTGTTGCTATGCTTTCACTTGGCTATATGACATTAGCTTTAAAGAATTTTCGTAGTTTTAGTAATATGGATTATGAAGATCAGCTTATAAGGGCAATCGATCAAACTGGTATTACTGGTATCTATAGTGATTTATTTTATATGGGTTTACATGCAAGACACAGACTAGGTGATCTTGATAGAGATGATACTTTTATACAGCCAAAGTATAGAGTTAATCCTCCGAGTGATTTAGGTGCTGGTTTAGAAACTGCTACAGATTTTGCTGGTGCGACACCCAGTTATTTATTTGATGTAGCTGATTCAGCTTATCTTTTTGCTAATGGTGATACTGATGATGCAATTAGCAAAGCATTACGATTAACACCAGTATCTTCTTTATATGGTTTTAGAACATTAATTGGTGAAGTCGAAGATTTTACAAGAGGAAGGTTCTAGTTTGTGCGTGGAGTTTTTTTCAATCAAATATTAGGGTGCGATTATGTCTTTAGATATTAGTGCAACAAGTCCAAGAGTTCAATATACTGTAGGTAGCTCGTCGACGACGACATTTGCTTATGGGTTTCCAATCTTTCAGGAAGCTGATCTAAAAGTTTTTGTTGACTCAACACTTAAAACATTAACAACACATTATTCTGTTACTGGTGAAGGTACAACATCAGGTGGTAATGTTGTCTTTGGTAGTGGCTTAACAAATTGTACAGTAACTATTGTAAGAGATGTAGAAATTGCCAGGACAACTGACTTTCCAACTTCAGGATCTTTTCAGGTTGATAGTCTGAATACAGAACTTGATACAATTACAGCCGTACAACAAGAACTTGAAGATGATATAGGTCGATCATTAAGATTAGCTGAAGAAGATGCAACTTCAACTTTAACATTGCCATTAAAAGATGCACGAAAAGGTAGATACCTTGCTTTTAATACAACAACTGGTAATGCAGAAGCTGGACCAACTCAAACGGATGCTACTGCTATTGCAAGTGTTACATCTGATATTGCTCTACTTGCTGATATACAAGATGGAACCACTGCTACTAATGCAATTACTACTCTTGCTGGTATTCATGGCAATGTTACAACTGTTGCTGGGATATCTTCGCATGTAACAACTGTTGCTGGTGTTGCTTCTCTTATAACTTCTGATTTTGTTGCTGATCTAAATACGTTAGCTACTTCTGCGATTGTGGCTGATTTAAATATACTTGCTACAACCGACGTTGTTGCTGATTTAAATACACTTGCAACAAGTGATATTGTTGCTGATCTTAACAAACTTGCAACAGATGATATTGTTAGTGACTTAAATACATTAGCAACCACTGATATCGTTAGCGATTTAAACACATTAGCAACATCTGATATTGTTACTGATTTAAATTTATTGGCGACGTCAGCGATTGTTGAGGATCTTTCATTACTGGCTACAAGTTCGGTTATAGCAGACATGGCTAGTTTAGCTGGTAGTGGTGCTAATCCTAATATTACAAGTTTAACAACATCAGGTGATATTGTTGTTGGTGATGATTTATCATTAGATAGTGATTCAGCAGTTCTTGGTTTTGGTGATGATAATGAAGTAACACTAACTCAT
>NZQM01000002.1 GCA_002695905.1 Parvibaculum sp. | reverse complement strand
TAGTTAGTAAATGGATTTTTATACTCACCCATTAATAACCTAATCTCATCAGGAATACTTTCTCTTTTTGTTAAGATTTTACTAGCAGCTTTACCTTTAATAGGGTTCCAATCTGAAAAAAATGTGGCTACATCTTGTTCATCATTAAAAGTAAGAATCCTATTAATACGATTTTGAACTTCTCCGTCTGCTCCTTCAAATCTTTTTATTAAATCTAGTTGTTCCTCTCTTAAAGATTTTATTCCTAAATTTTTTATTTGTTTTTTAACTGTATCATAATCTTTATATTGTTTTCTTAGTTGACCTTCAATATATTTACCAGCATTTTCTTTATAATTAAATCCTAATGCTGGGTTTTGTAATTTATCGTCAAACTCACCAAGTAAAGCTCCTTGTATATAATTTTCCAATGCTTTTTTTGAAAATTGTTCAAATTTACCGTCTATCATTATGTTTAACATAAACTTAGCAAAATCAGTAGCAGCTTGAGTGTGTTCTTCCATGGTCAACTTAGCAGACTTAGGTATAATTGTACCATCAAGATAAGTGCTTAAAAAAGAAGGTAACGAACCTTTTCTTATAAAGTGACTTTGATTTGTGCTTGTTCCAGATAATATAAAAGCAATGTAAGGTATGTTAGCTCTGTCTTCTTGTATCATTTCGTTAAACACACTTAACACTTCTAATAAGCCTTTAGATCTTTTAGCCAGTTTAGCTAAATCTACTATGTTATCTTTGTTTGGCGTTCTTCTAATTACTAATTCTGATTGGTTTTCACTGTCAGGCCCAAACTTATAGTTTTTTGGAAACGCATTTTTTAAGTCTGTATTAGTAGCAAATAACAGTGGACCTCTACCAACCCTAATAACCTCACCACTTTCGTCATATATATCTCCACGTACTTCTTGAGCTATGTCTTCTCCCATAACCTCCTTTAATACTCCCATCCTTTCAACTATACGATCGCTAGTACCATCAAGAGTACCCCCTGCAAGAATAAAACCTTTTGATAATCTTTGTGCAAGTGGTAATTTTTTGCTCCCTTCAAGGCCATTTATAATGTAACTAAAAACTTTTATTTTACTTGCAACTGTATTGTCTATTGGTTGTTGACCTGATCTTTTTACAATATCTGGAAACTTTTCTTTTTGCCTTTTTAAAAACTCTTCGTCGCTAAGTTGATCGACAGGTAAAGATTCGCTAAACATTATTCTGTTTTTTTGCTCTATTACGCCTTTACTAAAAGCAATTTTACTTTGAGCGCCCGTGATATTAGCTATTTGTTGTTTTATTTCTTGTATTACTTTTGGAGACTTACCTTCTTTAATAGCCTTGTTAAGTTTAGCTTCTAAATTTCTTTGAGCAGCAGATAACGATACGTTCATAGAAAGTACCTTAGCAACTCCTTTTTGTAGTTGGCCAATATCTCTACTGTATTCGTTTTCCTCAAGCTTAGGTGTTATACCTATGTCTCTTTTAAACTTCTCTATAGTCTCCGGCGTAGGATTTATAAATTCCTGTTTTAATTTTTTTACCTGTGTCTGACTTGTTAAACCTTTACTTCTACCTTTTGGAGAAGTAATAGATTCAGCTTTAACTACTGGATCTTTACTAAGAGATCTTGGATCAATATAATCTTCGTAGAAATAACTCATTGGTAAACCTTTTAAACCTATAGCCACGCCATGAGCGTTTCGTGATACATCTAAATTCTCTCCTTTTAAATTTATATCACCAGTTCTTTCAACGATGTTGTATAACGGTAATGTTTTAATAAATTTTCCTGCAAACTCAGGAGCATTAAAAACTCGCTGTATATTTTGTGCCTCACCAGGAATAGGCATACCTTCTTCGTACCTAGTAACAGCCGCTAAATTAGCTCCGCCTTTTACAATTTTATCTCCAGGAATATTAAATATAAGCTGACCAACCTCACCAGCATGTTTGGATATTATTTCTTTATGCCCATCTCCTTTTACTGGTTTAACTTTAGATTTTATCTTATCAGAAACTCTTTCTACCATAGGTAGTTTAAGTAAATCTATTTTGTTTCTTTCTACCTCGTTTTTAGTTTCTTGCTTTACGTCATTATCACTTGGTATTTGCGATATTTTTCTAGCAGTTCCTTCTGTGTCAGCAGAAATAGTTTCAATTTGTTTTTTATACTCATTCATCACATCTCCTCTAGCACGATATAAATTTGAGTTTGTATAACTACCACTACCACCTATTAACCAACCGAATAAACTACCATTAGCCATAGATGGATCAAAACCTCCTTTTGGATTTCCGTTTTCGTCAAGAACTCTCTCTCTTCGTTCTATACCTCTTTCGTCTACAATTGGATCACCATCAGCGTCTTTTATTACTCTTGTTTGCCCTTCGTATCTTCTTTGTAGTTTTACCTTTACTTTTTCTACAAACTCATCTAACTCAGAGTATTGTATACCAGTTTCCCCTCCTATACCTTCTTTTATTAAAGACTCTAATTGAGGATTAGTTAGTATCTGTGTTAATCCTTCCCAGTATTCAGAACTGTTTTGAAAATCCACCTTAGTATTCCATCTTTTAGTACCATCTTCATTTTGAGTTAGTTTATCAAAGTCATTTTTAAGATCTGTATTTTTAGAAAATTGAAATTTTAGAGACTTAGAAAAACCAGGTCCATATCTAACTTCTTTTTCTCTTGCTTCTTTTCTTTCCAACAACTTTCCTTTAGCACCTTGTTTTATCATCTTGCTAAAAGCTTTATTCTTTTTCCTACTCTTAAAAAACTTATTATAATCTCTTAAAAAGTTTATTACATCTTCACCTGTATTAAACTCTATATCAGATCTACCGTATTTTTGGAAAAATCTCCTCATCATATCACTAACCTTTCCTTTGAAACTATTAGAGAATTTTACATCTCCTCTAACCATAGCTTCTGCCATTAAAGTTAAATATTCTTCCCATACTTGGTCTGACTCGTTATACCCTCTTATACGTTGGTTAAACTCTCCTCCACCTTTTAATTTACCTGGATTATCATTAGCAAACTCCATCATAGCATCAGCAAGAGCTCTTTGTAATTCAGGGTCGTTTTTTAAAGTCTCTTTAAGTGTAGCGTGTAAAATTTCATGTTGCCCAGCGTTTATAAAACCAGATTGTAACGCTCCTTGTTTATTTATAATTATACTTACTCTACCACTTGCGTCAGGAGGAGTAATGAAAGCATTATGTTTAAACCCTTGGTAAGCTTGGTCAGCTTCTATTTGGCTAGCTTTATCTACGTATTGTTCTACTAAGCCATCAACTACACCTTGATTAGCACTAGTTACACTTTTATCAGATTGCATTTCAGTGTTTAACTCTTTTATTGCATCTTTAATTTGTTTAGTTTGCGCTAAAAAATCTAATCCACTTATTTGTCCGTTCATACGAGCTTCATCCAGCTGTTTTAACCGCTGTTGCAATTGTGCTTTATTCCTTAACTTACCGGATGGATCTATTTTATTTAATTGATCCCTGAGAATAAGCAGCTCTCTTTCTTGCTCTTGTCTTTTTTCTGTACTAGCCATATTTGCTAGATCATTATCTATTCTAGCTTTTTCGTTTTTAAGCTTAGATAACGCTGGTTGTTCTTGTAAGTTTATAGCGTTGCCTTTTTCATCTTGCTCAATACTATTAATCTCTTCTTCTACACGTTTAGATTGTTCTTCAAAGTGTGTCTTTACTGCTTGAGATGATTCTTCTCTACTATCCGTTTCATAAACAATAGTGTTTTCCCCAATTTCTTCCTTGGCTATTTCTTCTGATCTTTCAACATCTTTACTCTGCTCGTCCAGATATCTCTCATAAGCATTAGTAGATTCTATTTTAGCAGTTATATCTTTTATTTCCTTATTAATTTCATCAAGCTCTTTTCCAGTAGCATTTGATTTTTTATTTATAAGTTTATTCTTTTCTACAATTAAATCTATGTGCTCGGTGCTAGCGTAAATTGGAGCGTTTTTCACAGCATCATACGCCGCTTGAGCGTGATCCATAGCTTCTTCTTGTTCTTTTAGTCTTTCTTCTAGGTTTGTTATTTTGTCTGAGGAAGCACCAAGATCTTTATATTTTTGTATCTTCATGTTGAGCATATCCATCTCTCCCTGTATAACCGAGATAGTTTCTAATCCTCTATATTTAAACTCAGCGTAAACTCGTTTTTTAACAGCGTTAAATGTTTTAACGTTACCAACCTGTTGTATACCACCAGATAATATAAGCGTACCCATAGCTAAGTCGGCGTGCGCTTCAGCGTCTAAGAACATAGACTCGTGCTTAGCGAGGAAACTCATCTTGTTAAGATCGTCGAATAACAACTCTATTTCTTCCTCTCCAAGTTCTTTAACTAGGTTTTTAAAAGTGTTTTTTGTTATTTCTTTTCCGGCAGCAATGGTTGTAGTGCCGTATAATCCTTTTGCTAGATTGGACTTAAAAGTATTAGTAGCTGGGCTACCTTTTAAAAACGCGTTATCAGGCATTATAAGCTGAGACATAGCGGTTGCGCTAGACATAAATGTAGCGTATTGCATAGCTTGGTCATCACTTAATCCAAGTTTTTTTGCTTCATGATAATTATCGTATATAGTAAGGCTATAGGTTCTTTTAGTGATAGCTATCTTCGTAGCCATATCATCTAATTTACCACCAGTAAACTTCATATAAGCGTTTTTAATACCTCCTACATTTGCTTTTCTACCAGCGTCAATAATACCTAAAGTAAATGGAAGCATCTCTGCCATCGTTCTCGTTACGTTGCTATAAGTCCACCCAGCTTCTGATATACGACCATCTCGATCCGTATAAGCTCCAAA
Organism: Parvibaculum sp.; assembly: GCA_002695905.1. GTDB lineage: Bacteria > Pseudomonadota > Alphaproteobacteria > Parvibaculales > Parvibaculaceae > Mf105b01. The sequence continues at coordinate 2,336 of NZQM01000002.1, read as the reverse complement.
TGTATCTTCCTCTATATAATCCCGAACAATATCACTCATTGCGTCCCATTGGCTATATACATTGGGATCGTCTCCATACATTTTTTTACCTTGGTAAGATGCTGCTTCTGGTATTATTGCAAACACTTTTAAAACTTGATCTGTAAGCTGCTCATTAAAAACACCAATAGCATCCATCGTAGGACTGTCTGCAAATTGATTTTTCCATTCTTTATACTTTTTAACAGATTCATAAGAATCTTTGAAAATACCTTCAACAGCGTCATATCCTATTTCATTGTAAATTCCTTTAATTTCGCTTTGTAGTTTATTTCCCTCTTTATTTAAAGCATCTGCAAGTGGATTTAAATTATCTTGCCTTGTTTGTAGATCAAAACTACTATTTACGAACTCTTTGTATTCATCGGAGTTTATAATAGCATTAAACTCTTTGTTGTCAACATTGTATTGTGACACAAGTTTTTCTCTTTCAGATAACAAGTTTTGATACTCGTCATAAATACCGCTGTATACATCTCTAGCGTCTTTATCTGTTTGAGCTAGCTTCTCAATTTTTTTAGCCTTCTCTATTAAACTATTTATCTCTTCATCTATAATTTCTACCTTATCTATACTGGATGTTATTTTTTCTTTTATAGGATTTATTCTTTCCTCTAAAGAAGATTTTTTATCCTCAAAGATCTCCAGGTCGTTTTGAAACTCAAGTTGATTTCTCTCGAACTCATCTTTCTTTTTATCAAGTTGATCAATTTCTACTTGTTTTTTGGTATAATAATTATCTAAAACAATTTCTTTTGCATCTTTTAAAAGCTGATTTTTCTCAAAAATAGTTCCCTTTCCTATAGCTATTTTCGCGACAAGCTTAGGGTTTTTTGTTTTTAACAAGTTAACTAAAACCGCTTGTAAATCTTTATTACTTATGTCGATTTCCCCTTCGTAGTCTTCTAGTCCACCTAAACCCTGCATAAAAGAAGCATCTTTCTTATCTATCTTTAACTGCTCAATCACAGCGTCGGCAGCAGCGAACAAGTCTCTATCATCTTGAGTGAGATTTCTACCATAGTAAACCTCCCATTCGTCCGCATCTAATCCATAACGTAAGTCTCTTCTTGTTTCAAGTTCTAACTGTGATATGAACTCATCTTCACTATAGTCTCCGCCAATGTTATTTCTAGCGGCATAATCTTTAACATTTATTAAATCAGTAGAATAACCACCGTTTTCTAAAAACTGTTTTTTAGCTTCTTCTGATGGCTCTGCGTTATAAAGTTCAAGCAATTCTTCTGCGTCAGAAACTTTTTGATCAATATCTTTTATAGTGTTATACGTTACACCTATAGAGTTATTGTATTCTTCGTTGAGCTTATTTGCTGCTTTAATATTTTTTGCAATAATATTCTCTTCGTGGTCTTCAACTTTTGGTTGTTCACCGTATTCTTTAACAAAGTTTTCTATTTTGTTAAATATTTTAAAACCTGAGTTCATTCTACCCCTAATGCTAAATGGGCCTCCACCCTCACCAGTTTCTATTTGATTTGTATTGAGATTTAATAACAATTCATCGTTATTAGGACCTATTAGTTTCACGTAGTCACCAAGCCGCATAGGTTGCGTAACGTCAATACCGTATGGCTTAAGTTCTTTTCTAAGTAAATCTAACATTTTATCCTCATCGAGCCCCGCAATTACTCCCGCTGAACCTTTTTCTTCGACCATCTCATCAAAAAGGTTGGTTATAGTTTCCTCTAAATCATCTAAAGGCTCGTAATACTCGTCTCTAGTATCGTCGTTTAGTTTCAAATAGAAGTTAGGATCAATATCTTTTAACTCTTTAGATGTTACAAATTCTATTTGTCCGTTGTCTTTTATTCTAAGAAGCTTTGGAGAAATTTTTTCAGTTTTATCTTCTACTCTATATATATTGGTAGTTTCGCTTTTAAAAATATCTAAAAATTGAGGTGGAGTGTTTAATTCTTCTGATATTTTAATAACGTTTTCTTCGCCAAACTTTTTGTACGTTTCATCAATGTTATTCAAATCGCTAGTTTCCGAGGGCTTGTCGTAAAGATTTTCTTGTGTCCTAGTTTGATATCTTTCAATCTTATTTAATTCATCTTCAGAATACTCTCCAGAATCAATATAAGGTTGCATTGTTTTTTTAACTTTTTCTTCTACCTCTTCGTTGTTTATAGGTAATAAACCTAATCCTTTTGGTACAATAGGGGTTAATATTTGCGATCCATCATACACAGGTTCTTCTTCTTTTGTTTCTTGATCTGTGTTTACCTCTACATTTTCTTTCTTGTCATTTTTTTTATGCCAAGCCACCTCGTCAG
>NZQM01000001.1 GCA_002695905.1 Parvibaculum sp. | reverse complement strand
TATTGGAGGCAGTTTATGACTGCTTCACAGTTGAAAGACGCTAAAGAAACTAAAGGTTGGGATACTAAATGGGTAGATGATGTTTTGGATCGTGCTAAAGGGTTAAGTAATGCTGAATGGTCTGGGGCATCTCAAAAGTTAAGAGGTACAAAACCGGGAATGTCAGATTTAGATACCCGTGAATTGTATGAAGTGGTTCATGGTTTTGAGCGGCGTTGTGATGAGAATGGGGTTCCGGGTATTTACTACATTGTGTTTTGTCCTCACTACACAACAAATGATCGAGGAGATGAAATTGTTGCTAGGGAAGAATTATTAAACTACGCGCATGGAAAGTATCCATTTATTGCGTTAAGGCGTGAGCATTTAAGTCGTCGGCTCGATGATAGTCGTGGTTATGGTGAGATTGCTTCGACATGGCAGACTCAAATAAAGAGGGAGTTTGATGGAAGAACAGATCGTAGTTATTTGTCTACAATGCCTCCTTTAATGCACCCGGTTGGTCGCGCCCCATCACGTTGGGGGCCGGGAGTTATGGTTCCCCGAATGCGTCCTGATGATTATCAATATGCGGATATGCCAAGGGGAGATGCTGGAGGTAAAGATGTTGAGCTTACAGTTCAGCAAATGGCTGATCGTTATTTTGGCAGACCAGTAGGAAACGAAAATCAATTTTATGCCCGGATGAGGCAGCAAGGTATGGTTGCAAAATGGCTCAAGTATTGGAGTGATGTTTGCAGTCAATCATTTCAATTGGTTCAACAGTTCATGGATGACGAAATGTATTTCCGAGTCGTTGGATCAAGGCAAGCTGAACCGATCAAAGTAGGTCGCGATGAAATACAAGGTCAATATGATATTTCAATACACTATAATGTAGCCAACTTAGATATGGAGTTGGTTAAAGAGAAATTAAATCTATTAAAACTTGCAGTTGATTTTGATGTTAATGGAGTTGTGGATCGGACAACGGCAATGGAGGTATTGTTTGAGTTTATAGATCCTCAACTTGGTGAGCGAATGCTACGACCACAAGAGCAAGCGAGTTTACAAGAAGTTGAAGAAGAACGAACGGCATTTGCTCAAATTGCTGTCGGCGCTGATGTCGATATTAAACCGGGTCAAGCGCATCAGTTAAGGTTGCAGGAATTACAACGCCTTTCTGAAAGTCCAACAGCTAAGAAGTTGTTACAAGCTGATCCAAGTTTCCAAGAGAGATTAGTGAAACGTGCTAAACAGCATGAACATCAGCTAGTTCAGGCGCAAAATGCTCAAATCGGAAGGTTGGGAGCATAATGGTAAAAAAACAGGCTTCGAGGATTCGTTCTAAGAGCTTTAAATAATAAAATAGGGTAATGATAGCAGAGAAATTTAAGGAGAAATAAAGTCATGGCACAATATGGTTATTTTCAAGGAGGAAGTGGGCCGAGTCCAATCCCGGCTAACTTTGGGCAATTAGCAACAGCAGGATCAGCCGCGCTTCAGCAAGGTATTATGAGTGCAAGTAAAAGCATTGGTGATGCGTTAAAAGAAAGAACAGAGAAAGCGAAGAAGTTAAAAGAAGGAGGGGATATAGCGGGGCGAGCATTAAAGATGTTAGCTAAAGATCGGGATGGAGTTTTGCCAAACGGTCAAACTATCGCTGAAATAGATCTAATGACTCCGCAAGAAAAAATAAATGAATACCAAGCGTTGCAAGGTTTTCAGTCTATGAGCGGGGAAGCGGCCAAAACAGAAAGCATTAGAGAAGGGACAGAAGGGCAGAGAAATATTAACCAAGCATTTACAACAAATAACGAATTAACACAGCAAATTAAAAGGGAACAAATAAAAGGATTTGGTCTGGATCGAAAAGTAAAAGAGCAAAATCAAGCACGAATAAACGATACTGCTGGTGCTATGAGGAATATTGGTAGTGGTGCATTTATGCCGGGTAGTCGTGAAGAATTAGACGCAGCGACTTTTGATTTTCCTAATGCAGATCGTACTGAACTAGCAGAGTTTCAAGCCTTGTTAGCTAAGAATGAAGGTGGTTCTTGGAGGCCGCAAGTAGTTGATGTTGGAGGTTACAAGATGGTAATGACAAGCCCAAGTAGCGCTCAATATATTGGTGGAGATATTCCTGCTGGAATTGCTAATAAACCCGGATACCAAGATATTCCTGATGGTGATGGTAGCCAAGGTATATGGGACGGTAAAAAATGGACCAGCATTAAACATCCAGACAAACCTAAATTAGATATTCGAGAGTTTGATGCTAATAATAATCAAATATTAGACGAAGGAGAGTTTAACGCATACAAAGCGGCGGCAATGGAAAAAAATTCAACTTTTGGAGTTATGGTTGGTCAGGAATTTTCAGGTATAACAAAAGGAATGAAACTTCCAGCTAAAACAAAAAAGTCAGCTAAAGCTAAAGACCCTAAACAATCTTCAAATACTTCTCCTAGAGAGAACGAAAATACTTTAAGCATGGAAGGTTTCAATGCTTTTAAAAAACAAAAGCAAGGAGGTAAGTAATTATGCCTAATGATGTACTTGATTATGCAAGGTCAAAAGTACCTGAATTTAAAGATGTTAGTGATGATGAATTAACTGAATATATTTGGGATTCCTTTCCTGAAATGCGTGAGGATAAGGAATTTGATAAATCTTATCGTGAAAAGTTTCATCCTCCAACAATTGAAAAAGAAATTGAAGCAGGGAATATAGGTAAACCCGTTAAATTTGAAAGGCGCAGAGGTCCATTTTTTGATACAAGCAAAGATTACACAAAACAATCAGCTAAACTTTTTAAGTTATATGAGGATGGAGATATTGGAACAAGGCAGCGTGCGCTTAATGAAGTTTTATCTTTGTATGATGTTGAAGGGGAAACGCCAGAGCAAAAAGCTCAACGTATGCTTGGAATGCAAAACACATTTCAGCGTGAAAAAGAAAAGGCGTTGGCAGAAGGTGAAAGTGGATGGGCTTGGTTTGTGGAGAGGTTGCCGTTTTTGGGAAGTATTAAAAACGCAAACGAATTGGCAATGGTTTATGATGCTGCCAACCGACTTGAAGAAAATAGTTATGATCTAATTGGCACGCCACCTGATTCGTTGGGTCTTAGTGGTGGTAATCCTCAATTTAATCGATTTGCGTTTGAGCATCAAATGGATGATGCAAAATTAATCGGTCAATATTTAGCTAAGTTAGAGCAGGAAGAGAGTAAAGGGTTTCTTCGTAAGACAGCGGATCTTGCAACAAATATACCCAAGTTTGGCGTTGAGTTTATGACTGCAAGCCCGCTTTTCTTTGCGGGTAAAAAAGGAACAGAAACAGCAGTTAAAAAAATCACCAGTAAAATGGTGAAGAAACAGATCCAGAATAAATTAGTTAATAAAGTAGCAAAGCAAGGAATGAGGTTAACGGGTTTTACTGGTGGAAGTTTAACTCAAGCAGTTGGAATGCCTCAAATGGTTGGAGAAAACTTTGTTGAGATTCTTGCGTCAGATAAAGTTTTGGTTGGTAAAGATGATCGTGATGGTCTTACTGCTTTAATATCAGAGGAAGATCCTTCTTTTGGTCGTGCGTTATATGAAGCTTATGCAAAAACCGCAGTTGAAACCTTTTCAGAACGAACAGGTTTAGTCCTGGGCAAAGTTTTTAATAAGGCAACTGGCACAGTGGCGAACAAACTAGCACCGGGGTTAAAGGCGGCTATTGCTCGGCGCTGGATGAAATTAAAACCCGGCAGCACGACAGATGATTTATTAAATGAGATTAAGAAGCGAGCCGGGTGGAGTGGGGTGATCGGAGAAGTTATGGAGGAGCGCGTTGGAGAAATTGGACGCGCCGCTTTAACCCGTGAACAGTATCCAGACAGAACCGCAGGGGAATGGCTTGAACAATTATCAATGGAAGGTTTGGCGTTTTCTGTACCGGGAGCAACGGGATCAGTCATAAACAAGGTAGGAGGTTATATTGATTCCCGTGAATACGATAAGGTTATGCAGACTCTTGTTGAAGAAACAGGAAACATTGCAGCTTTAGAAGGGACTATGCCTCCCCAAGAACAATGGGGTCGTGCGCCTGACTTTTGGAAAGATGACGCACGAGCAGGAATGCCGGAACAACGAACAAGTTACAGTGATCCAATAGTAATTGAGTTACCTGAAAATTTTGGTCCAAAAGCGTATTCAAGCACACCAGATAAGGGATTTGGTGATCTTACAAACATAGCATATTTATCAGGTAGAGCTACAAAAGGATTAGCTAAACGTGCGGCTGAGTGGGGTGATGTAGGGTTGATGTTGACTCCATCAAAAAGAGAGTATGTAGATAAACAGGCAGATAAGTATCCTTATTTTGCTGTTGATAATGGAGCGTTTTCTAAAAGTGGATTTAAACCTAAGAAGTTTTCTAGCTTTTTAGATAAAATTGCTAGTAACGAGAAAGTTAAAGATAAAGTTTTATTTGTTGTAGCGCCTGACAAGGTTGGTGATGCAAAGCAAACATTAAGACAATTTGAATATTGGGAACCTAAGATTAGGGAAAAAGGATTACCAGTTGCTTTTGTGGCGCAGGATGGTCTTGAGAAACAACAGAATTTAGATGCAATTCCTTGGAGTAAAATTGATGTTTTATTTCTTGGAGGAACAGACAGTTTTAAACTGGGTAAATTTGAGAATGAAAAGGATCGTTCTAATTGGGAACAATTATTTAAAATAGCACAGCAGCAACAAATTCCGGTTCATGTTGGGAGGGTTAATTCTAATGAGCGTCTTAATTTTGCCTCATTAGAGGCAAAGGCTAGTACGGTTGATGGAACAATGTTGGTTTTCGATGATGCAAAGCAAACCAGAGAAAAGGATCTTTTCACATGGTTACAGTTTTTAAATCAGCATGAACTTCGTAAAACAAGTAGAACCAAGCATTTAAATGAGCAAAGTTTTATTGAATTAGGGCGCTTACCAACAGATGCGGAGTTGTTAGATTTAACTTTTGATAATGAAATAGAATATGAAGACGAATTAGGAGCATTTGAACCAGCGTTTAATCAAATAAATGAGATTAGGGAATCGTATAAGGTTAAGAAGATTAAAAAAGGTTCCCGACCTGAATCTGTTAAACCTGATGTTGAAGAACAAACAGATGATTATCAATTAACTGACGAAGAAAAAGCGGCAGAAGAAGCAGAGTACGGAACCGTAGAAGATGAAGTGACTGAGGAAGTTACTGAAGCACCTGAAGAAGTTAGTGAAACGCCTGAAAAGGTTATTAATGTTCCAGATCTAAATGATCTTGAGTTTGAAGATTATAAAAGTTCATCAGGGAAACCTTTATCTGTAGCGACTGTTCCCGGTACATTTTATAGACATAGCGATCCTATTAAATTTGGTTTTAAAAGAATTAAAAAAAGGAATCAACCGGATAAATTTAGAATTGTTCAATCACCACATATAAAAGATGCAAAATGGACTGCCTCATTAACGGCATCAGGAGAGCATGATAGTCTAGAACAAGCTGAAGCAGTTTTAATTGATCATTTAATAAATTTTCATTGGGATACTGATTATACAAATCAAAAAGAATATGGCAAAAAGCAAGCTTATGGAACTACGAGAATTGTAGAGGTTTTAAAAGAGTACCAAGAATCATTATATAATCCTGATATTCAAAGCGAAGAACAAGTCAGGAAAATGAAGGGTATCGATGTTAAGAATATATTAAGAGAAGAAGGGCCGCACGACACGCTTAGTGGTAATAAGGAGGATTTACAGGATAATTACATTGCAGCTTTGAATGTAGGTCGCAAGGTTAAAGGGTTGGGAATGTTGCCTGAGTTTGAATCTGAAGCAGTTGAAGCGCCTGAAGAAACAGAAGTTGAAGTAGAAGAAGCTGAAGTAGAAGAAGCTGAAGATCTTGGGCAAGCACATGAAACAAATGATTATTTAGCTAAAGAAAATATTATATTTAATGTTTCTACGATTGTTAGTGAGATTACTGAAAATGAAAAACATAAGAACCAGCAAGTAAGTTTCACTTTTTTGGGACCCAATCGTACTTGGGGAATTAGAAGGACTAAAAAACGTAAAGGTTACACATATAGGGCAGTTGAAATTAGTTACGAACATAAAACTGTAAAAGGGTTCAGTGGAGTAGGATCAGGTGAGTTTGGAACCTTGCAGGAAGCGACAGATGCTTTAGCTGATAGACTATTAGACCGTTATTACGAAAAAGATTTTACTGATACATCTGATGTAACTAGTGGTGTACCAAATTTAATTAATTGGTTTTTTACTACAGAACAACACAATCGTTTAATTGATTATCAAAGAAATTTTTATTCAAAAGGATATACCAGTGAGGAGCAGATTAACAAAATTTCTGCTAAAGAAATAAAGGGACTTTTAGATAATGTTTTCTATAGGGACTCACATCAAAAAGATGCTAAATGGATAAAGAAGGCTTTTATAAAACAACAAAATATTGGACGCAAAGCTTTAGGCGAACCTCCTTTAGCTAAGACAATAAAGGAAGCAAATGAATCTGGAGAGAATGATCAGGCTGATGAGCCGCCTCTAATTGGTAGTGAGCAAGACGAGCAAGCTAGAGAAGAATTAATAAACGTCGATGATTTATATTACTATGTATCAAAAGTTCCACAATACGTTGATGATTTAGAAGCATTATTAAATTATGATTTTGAAAAAGCAGATTTAAAGCCTTTATCTAAAAAGAATTTAAAATCTATAAGAGATAATTTAAATAGTAAGAAAAAGTTTCTTAAACAAAGGGAAAAGTTTTTCGGGCCTGAAGTTGATAACACTACTGGTAAGAAACGAGAAAATATTATTTGGGATCTTAAAAAGGATTTAGCAGATGCGTTAAGAGAAAGAGCAGCAATTTTTGCTTACTACGATTATAGAAAGGAAACTGAAGAAGACTTTGATCCAGTTGCTCATAGAGAAGCTTACAATTCACCAGAAGTAGATGATGTATTTATTTATCGGGCTAGAAAACAGATACAAAGATTAGACCCGGAATTTGATTATGAAGCATACGTTAAAGAAGTGTTTCCATCAGATAAGAGTGTTACCCATAGTATTAATGGGATGAGTATTCCTATAAAACCCGCATTACAACGTGCTTATGAATATTTTAAAGATCCAGATGCAGGGTATGAGCGCAAAGATCCGGGTAAAGATCCAAGATGGGAGTTAAAAGAAGCGCCTAAGAAAGAGGTGGATGATGTTGATGATCAGACTAAAGCTGATTGGGATTTAGTAAGTGGAGTAGATGCTAGTATTGAAAGAGGGACTTTACCTAGAAGCATTGAAGCGCCACATTATAAAACAGGAAAACCAGTATCGTTTACTGAGATCCGAAAGTTTCTTTCTTCGTCTTTAAATATACCAATTCGGTTAGGAGTCGGAAGGGCAAAAGCGCATGGGTTCTTTTCAATTAAGCCTGAAGTGATCCGTATGAAATTGATAGATAACATTCCTACTATAGCTCATGAGGTAGGGCATTATCTTCATTACATAATTTTTCCTAAAACTAACTTCCTGGGCAAAGAAGTTGATACAATGGAACTTGGAGAAGCTACTGATTTTAATAAAAGATTTGATAAGGAATTATTGGAGTTAGGAAAAGCTACTTCACGGAAAAGTTATGAAGAGGATCAAGTAAGGCGTGAAGGGGTTGCGGAGTTTGTTCGTGAGTATTTAACAAACAGACCTGAAGCAATTAAAAGAGCGCCAAAATTTCATAAGTATTTTACTGAGCATTTGGAATCGGAATTTCCTGAAATTAATAAAATTTTAAAACAAGCAACGGACATGATCGAAACATTGGTAAACCAATCAGGTTATCATTCGATCCTTGCAATGATGAAAATAGATGGTCATCAGATGCCCGGAGAAAAAGGAAATACTAGAAAGAAACTTAGAAATTTATACACTAGATGGGTTAATGAATTAGCGCCTTTAGATCGAACAATTAAACAATTAGAAAGCTACGGTTTAAATGTTCCTAACGATCAAAGAGCCGATGTCCTTGCGATTAATTATATGGGAGGTTGGTTAGGTAAGGTCGAACATACTTTGCGGAAAAGGCAAATTGATTATGAGGGTAATGATATAGGCCCGTCATTGGAGGAGGTTTTAAGTGGTGTTGATAATTTAACAGGGTTTCAAGTTTATTTAGTCGCGTTAAGAGCGATTGAAAAAACTGCACAAGGAAAAGAATCTGGTTTAACTGCTTCGCATCGAGGCGAAGATCACAAACAGATAGTTAAAAAGTACAAACAGTTTATTGAAGAGAATAAAGACAAGTACGAATCGCACCGTAAAAAGCTAGATACATTTTTAACAAATGAACTTAGGCTTTTATTAGATGCTGGTTTTATATCTGAATCTGAATTTGCGAGGATTAAGGAAAAGAACGAATTCTATGTACCGTTTCATAGGGTGCATGATCGAATTGGTTCACTTGGTGGCGGCGCGGGTAAAGGTTTTTTAGATTTAAGCAAAGGAGGTTTAAAAGGGTTTCACGGAGGAGGAGGTCAAATTACTCCTCCTTTGGAAAGTGTTGTTAAAAATCTTTATGTGCAACGTGATCTTGTTGAGCGTAATCGCGTTGGTCAGGCGTTCATTAATAATATAAACAAGACATGGGGAGGTGGAAGAGTTGCGGATCAGATCGTTCAACGCATACAACCTACAGAAGTGCGAACACACGAAGTTGCGCTTCAATTGAAAAAACTGGGGTTAATCAAAATTAAAGTTGAACCGGGATATGAAGATGCGGCATTTGAAGATAAACAATATGTTTATACAAATGCAGAAACAGGGGAAGTGATGCACCCTAATCATTTTGCTTTTACTATTTGGCGTGGAATGAAAACTGAAAATGCGGCAGAAGGTAAATTTTCAGTCTGGTTTGATGGTAAAAGGCAATATTATCAAATGGACGATGCTGATTTGTATCGGGCAATGATGTTGCAGGATAGTACAGCATCGCAGATCACTTCGCAGATGCCGGGTTTTAAATTGGCTAGTCTTGCTACTAGGACACTTCGTGCTGGAGCAACACTGACAATTGATTTTATTGAAAGAAATCCATTCCGTGACCAATTGCAAGCAGCAGTATATTCAAAGCATGGCTTTATACCGTTCTTTGATGGTTTTAGGGGTATGCTAAGTGTTCTTAGAAAAGATAAGTATTATTGGGAATGGTTAAAGAGTGGTGGGCGTTATTCTGATTTTGTTGCTACAGATAGGCAGGAAGATATTATTCAAAGATTAGGAGATATTGCTCCGGGTAATAAATTGGGTAAAGCAAAGAAATGGTTGAACCCTATTACTACCTTACAAGCAATGTCGGAACTGATGGAAACCGCTACCCGTGTTCAGGAATATAAATTAGCACGCAAAGCTGGAAAAAGTCATGTTGAAGCTACTAATTCTTCTAAGGATGTTACGTTAAATTTTTCTAGGTTCGGTTGGTATGGCAAAGCCTTTAATCAGTTGTTCGCGTTCTATAATGCTAATATGCAGGATTGGGATAAAATGCGCCGAGAACACATGGGCGCAAATAAGTTTAGAGTCATGCAAAAAGCATTTATGTATATAACCGTTCCATCAATGTTAACTTGGTGGCTTGGTAAAGATGATGAGCGAATTCAAAATTTACCTTGGTGGCGTAAAAAAGGATTTTGGAATATTAATTTAGGCAGTATAGCGCGAATGTCTGGAATGGATACGGATGAAGATTTTGTCTTTTCCCTTCCTAAACCATTCTTGCTTGCTCATCTTTATGGTACTTCAGTTGAGTCTGCCCTGGACTACGCTTACGACAAAGATCCAAACGCAATTAATAAATGGTTTATTGATTTAAGTTTAGAATCTCCGCTTCCAATGGCATGGAGTCCTGAAACGTATTTTGTTAACTTAGGAACATATACTCCGACCATAGCGAGGCCCGTGATTGAGGCGGCGGCTAACTACAATATTCATACTGGACGACCACTTGAATCACTGGCGATGGAGAAACTACCCCCTCATTTGAGAACGCACACTCGCACATCTGAGTTGATGAAGAAATTGGCAGAAACAGGAGCAGCAGTAACAGATGGATAGGTTGATATGAGTCCAATTAAATTGGATAATTTTGTTCGGGCTTGGCTTGGTGGATTAGGAACAGGAGGGGTTGAGTTTCTAGACTTTTGGATGATTAAATTTAGTTTAGCTGATGTGCCTCCTGCTCCAGCAATGACAGTTGAAGAATATCCCGGTATTCGAGCATTCACAGTCAGTAAATATGAGGCATCAGATGAGGTGCGGCAATTTTACGAAGCGGCGCGGCTCGTTGAGCAACGGATTGAAGGAATCCGGTCCAAAGATTTTGACATGGCAAACGACAAATATGTCAAAAAAGAAGTCCCAAATGCTGTTCCCTATTTTGTGCCTTTGAATGGGCAACTCGATGGAGACACTAAATTGACTCAGATCCGACAGGCTCGAACTATGCTTGGTTTAATCACAAAGAGTATAGTGAACATACAGAGGGACAAGAAAATGACTCCTGAAGACAAGAGAGATAAATTAATTGAACTATCAAAACAAAGAAATGAGATGGCAGGGCAATTCTTAAATTATTTTGAGAAACAAGATCTTCTAAAGGTTAAATAATGTAGTGGTACTAGATTTCCGAAATGTGGTTCGTAACTGGTACTAAACTAAACTTAAATTCATTTAAGCACTGAAAACATTAACTAAAATGGAATAGGTTTTCTGCCTGTCACGCAGGAGGTTGCGGGTTCAAGTCCCGTCACTCCCGCCACTTAATAGCGCCAGAAATGGCGCTTTTTTAATGCCCTCACAGATATGCACAGATGTGCATAGATAAGTTTTCTTCAATAAATCCAGATATAAACTTGCTTAGAGTCGCTGCGTAAATAATAGTTTGCTCACGCATTACGAACGTCTTTCCCTGTCTCACAGATATGCACAGATATGCAGGTCAACGTATGGAAAGTGGTACGTAACTGGTACGAAGAATTTAACTAAATCCTAATAAATATGAATACGCAATTAAAGCAACCGGACAACATTATAGAATTTGTTGTTGTTGATGGAAAAAAGGAATCGGCGCTGCGCTCTACAGTGATCCCTAAAGGCGCTCGATTTGCTTCACAACAAATCATTCAGGCCTTAGATAAGACGGGCAAGAAAATGCCGTGGAAGAGGTTTTTCTATTTTAACGCAAAATTGTGGGTTCTTATAAAAGAAAGTCAAAATCCAGCCGCGCCTTGGTATTTTTTTGGGAGGGTTCCTCGGATTGGTCGAGTGAAGAAATCCACGAATACCAATGTGCTGAAAACTGCCGTCTCTAACGCGGTTGAATTGTGGTTGAAGGAGGAAGACCCCACTGTAGCTAAAAAGGCCGGGAAAAGGCGTGCCAAGGGCGCAGCACAGACAGATCTGAATTGCGCTGAGTTATTTGCCGGGTATTTAACAGTCAATGGTTGCGATTCATTTGCTGAAGCACCAGACACTTTAAAAACTAACATTCAATCGGCTCGCCTGATTTTGAAAACTCTGTATCCCGGAATGAAGGAAAATAAAGTTGCTGTAAGGGAACTTTATAGTGAGGAGACTGTTTTGGATTTTCCTAATAAGAGAGAAAAGGAAGCGCGAAAGTTGGCCCAAAAGAAATTTGGCAAAGAGGATCATCAGAGTATTGAAATGGCAGTTGCCAAAACACGCGGCGGCGCGGCTCGCGCTCTTCAGAAGATTCGCAATTTATTAAGCCGAAACAAGCAACCATTAAAAAAGAAATACGAAAAGATCGGGATCACGTTGCCACAAGAATGTTTTGATTATCGTGATTTGCAGATCACGGGAGTTAATGCGTCATGGGAAAAGTATATTGCCCCTACAGATGCCACGATTAAAAATACATTTGAGAAAATTGAAGATTATGCCAACACACTTAAATTTGATCCCGCAGGGACAACTTACCGGAGGAAAGGTGAAACAGTTAAGCGAGTTGGAACTAAGTCAGGATCTCGTCGTAAGGAGGTTGCAGTGGCGAGTATCATCAATGTGCGTAATTATCATATTTATTTATTATTTTGGTTTGCTGTCGGCGCTGGACTAAGAACCAAGGAGATCGCCCAACTACGCAAGGATCAGATCCAGATCAAGGAGGGTCGTATGACGGTTACTTTCATCGGCAAGGGGAACAAGAAAGCGGAGATCACCGTTCAGAAATCTGCGGCTAAACGGATTAAGAAATATTTAAACTCTGACGATTCAGATTTTGTTTTAGGCGGCAACTGGAATTATCGCTATCACATTGTGCCTAAGTTACTGCGCCAGATCATGCGCTCATGGGGTTGGAAGACAGAGAAGTTAATTCACCAGTTACGAGCTTACATCGGATTTAGGATCTATGACGACTTTGGATTAGAGCAAGCCCGGATCTATTTGCGTCACGCAAATGCTCAAACGACGAAGAATTTTTATATAGATAAATTTGGAGATAAAGAGGCAACTAATATTGATTTAGATTTCTAATTATTTTTTCCAATCGGACCTTCAGTTCTTTGAAACAGATGATGTTTTAGAACTGGTTTAAACTCCAACCGTTCAACTATGTCTTTTTCCCAACTCTCGCCCAAATGGTCGATGTTAACTTTATTCCAATAAAACAAGTCATCGTGGATGTAGGCTAAAGCGGCATTCAATTTACTTTGACTAACGTCATTGTCATATAATGCGCGAGCGAGTTTTGCTTCCGTAGATAAATCTGCCATGCGGTGTGTTTTGTATTGTTCGTATAAATACGAGTACCCGGTTCCATTATTTGCATCAAACGGTTCAATTATTTTCTTGTTAAGAAATGGAAACATATCACTTAAATGGCATATATATGCGTAATGTAAATAATCTTCAACGATCTGATGCACCTCGTTCGTAGTTGAATAATTGTGTTTAAAATTGCTGCTTACTTCAAATGTATGCTTCAGTTTACCTTTCTTGATAAGAAAACCGAAATTATCATTTTCAAACCGTATATAATTTTCTTTCAGATTCAGTGTAAATTTAATGCTATTTTCCTTTGGATTATTTTTGTAATAACCAGCAGATCCAGCTTTTTCTGATGGGTAATGATCCATTATTGTTTGAGTAAAGCCAACGTATTCATCTGCCTCGTCATAAAGAGCAACGCAACGAAGAATGTAATCATCAAACTGATGCGTTTTTACCTGAGAATCGATTTTCCAATGCCATCTTTCAATAAGTTTTGTACCCTCCCAAACTTCAAATGCGGCGGGGTATTTGTCATCCACTTTTTGAAACCCTTCATTGCTATGTTCCCTTTGCCGATCAAACCAAACTGTTCGTAAGGTTGGTTTTTGCTCCGAGAAATAAAGAAAAGCAAATGATACAATTAGAAGAAACATTAATGCGATTAAACCTTTTAGGATTCGTGCAGTTTTGGCGTGTTGTGCATTAGAAATTAACACGCCTTCAATTTGTTGATCAGTGATGTTGGTTAAACCATCCCGGATCTCGTTATTGTCGGGCATTGTATTAAAAATTAAATTCTAATGAGTATTGTTGAATCGTTTATTGATTGCGATAGCCATTCGATTATTCCGACTAGAAGATGAAGTACTCATTATTTTATTAAAAGTTTCGCCTGAGAGAAAACGGATCTTGATCTACTAATAGAATTTCGTAGCCGCGTTCGGCTATCAAAACACTTATCGTGTTCGCGCACTGCCTCATGCAGAACGTCTCTTTTGTTTAGTTCATCAAGTAAATTTATAACTTTCTGAACTTTAATGTGTATTTTGTTGTTCATCGGTTTTTTGGTCACTTAGTTGTCCCTGACTTAGCATAGATCTGACTTGATCAAGTTCTTTTTCAAGTCCCGTCACATGAGTCATGATCTCTGCTATCTTTTGATTTGATAATGATCGATCCCTCCGAATAATTTCACCAACATGAGATGCAATTGCCTCCACAATAACATCGCTTGTTTTTATGTTCTGCTTGGCAGCAGTTTGTTCGACCATTTGCCAGAGAGTGTCATTCACTCTAAAGCTTCGCGTTTTTTTAGTTGTTTTTTGTATACTCACAGTAAGTTGCTTAAACTTTTGTGCGTGATAGACAGACGAAAATTGTCTAATTGCATTGCAAAACGCAATTTATTTTTTCATTTGTTATTCACTTGTTATTAACTTGTGCCGCTTTTTTCTTTTTACGGATTTCAGCAAGTTTAGCGTAATGCTCTGGGGATCGGCGCTTTGAAGCCCCAGACGCTTTCCCGCCTTTCTTTCCTAATTCCCTGAAATAAGCTGTCACAAACTTGTTAGCCACGACGCAATGCTAAAAGATTGCATTGCACTAATGCAAGCTGATTGCATTCTTTCCTTCCTTCCTTCATTCTTTCCTTCTCGCAGCATTATGCCGCGTTTGTTTGGGTCGCGACCTCGGTTGCGGCCTTTTTTGTTTGTCCAGGGGGAAGTTTAAACCGGATCGGGTTTTGATTGTTAATCTATTATTTGAAGCTGCAAGCCGGGACTGTTCAGAGTGTCCAGATCCTCCGGGGTGATTACCCTTGGAAACTCTAAAAGTGTCTTAGATCGAATCCTTAGAGGCAGTTTTTAGGTGATTAGACACAAAAAAACCCGAATCAAGCAAAACGCTTAATCCGGGCCTGATAATTTAATTATTATATTTTTAAGCGCTTATCTTGAATGATCCAAACCATGCCCGGCTCAGTGTGACCCCCTAGAAGATCATCAGTCCAACCGAGTCGATCTTTAAGAGCGCGCGCCGCCTCCATGTGGTTTTGGTCACTGCTTAAAGCGTGGTTATAGCTTAAATGTATCCTTTTGCCGTTGCCGGAATTTCTCGCGATAATTCTGGACCCCTTGTGATTTGTTGGGCCTAAATATTTTGTTATGATCGTTTGCATATTAAATATTTTCAGCTTCACAGTAAGGATATAAAACCCGCGTAACTCCTGAAACGTGCCGCGCTAAATATCCATTTTTTTTATCTGAATATTTTGTAACAACCTCCCAACCGTGGCGATTGACAAAGTGTTTTGCCAGTTCAGTAGTTGGGCTATTTGAATAGCCGCAAGTAAATTGCTGGCTTTCCTCTAGATAATTGCCGTCCAGATCCGAGACGTTCCAGCTTACTCGCCAGTCAAAGAAACCAGTTTCAGCTAGTGAATCAATTGGACCATAAACGACAGCGCGTCCGTAGTTGCCGCGCGGATCGCCGCCAAGATGCGGCTCAATAGCGACATAAGTTTTACGACTGTATAAATGATCTTCGGAAACTACCGGAGTAAATACTTGATAAATAAATTCTGAATCAAAATCGTTTTCATTATTACAAGTATTACTAAGGGTTGCCGCCTCGTATTTATCTCCCTCGATTTTATTTAGAACAGTAATGATTTGATCTTCTGAATCATTCAACCAAGTATCACCGTCCAAAAGTA
>NZQM01000261.1 GCA_002695905.1 Parvibaculum sp. | reverse complement strand
TAATGATATAAAATATGGAAAAAAACACGTTCAAAATCATCTAACGGACTTATATATTTATTCTTAATACACAATTGCTTTTTTGTATTATCCCAACAACCCCTATCAACATCATACTTATCTCTAATATAAAACTCATCACTATTTTCATTAAACTCCCAAGCATAAATACCATCACTGCAACTCCATACAATAAAGAATTGTAAATTCTTTTTANTATTNTTTCTTTAATTCTAAATATTTATCATACTTNACTTTATCAAAAATNAAACTATCATATTTACCAAATGGTATGTTCCGTTTCTTGTGTTCTACATAGCAATTATGTCCGCTAAAATCAAAATTATTAAATGTATCATTCATATTTAATGAACCAAATAATTCTTCTAATAATGGTTTTACTATATGTTCGTGTTTTTTTCCATANTTTATATCATTAGTTTTTTGTTTCTTTGTTCTCATTATATTATAACATATATTTTATTTTCTCATAAATTAAACGAAAAATAAATAATACTTAAATATTTATAAAAAAATAGAAATTATCGGTGTTTTTAAATAATCACTTAAACTTCAATTTCAACAGAACCATCACCAGACATAATTAATTTACGNACATGCGTTACATATGTATTAATCATCTTATTCTTTGTTGGTGCTGTGGTTTCTTCATACTTTAACAATACAGTTACATCTTTTCCAGTTAAATCCATTGCTCCACGATTTACCGCAAATCCACGACCTAAAACAAAATTCTCTAAATAACGAGCAAAGGATCTCGGAATAATTCCAGAATTTTCTAAACTTTTCTCAATCTCAAACAAATGAAAAGCATCAATAGATAAACCAGTCGCACATTTTTTTGTAGAAATNGGTCTGCTTGGGACTTGTTTTCCNTCGATGGTATATTGNANNCTNGAAAGTTGGTCGCAAATNGAAGTGAGNCCACTACGAGCACTATTCAAAGTAATATCCATAGCAGAATTAGATATTTCATATGTATTGATACTTGAAATTAATTCAGCAGAAGTGTAAATAGATGCGTCCAAAGCTTGAATTAACAAAGCTTTAGCCCTTCGATTATTAGCATGGACTTGAATTGCCGTTTGACGATCACTCGCTAATAGAGTATTTTTATATGTTGTAGTAGACATAATATCAAACTCTATGTTCTGACCTTCACGTGCTTTTGCAATCATTCCACGTTCATATGCTGGATCTAATTCAATCGAATTAATAACAAGATTGACATTACTTAATGTGTATGTTGCTGGATAAGATGTTTGACCATCAACAGCAGTAGAAAATACAGCATAATTACCACTGGTAATATCATATGCTTCATCATTAGTCGTTGCAGCAAAACCAATTTTAATCAATCCAGATGTACCATCTGCTTCAATAGAAGTAATTTTCATATCAGTAGACATTGCTGGAATACTTTTATCGGATAGTTTCACTAGACCGATGGTCTCACCCCGCACGAAAGGGCATCTCTCAACTCTGTTCGCACCAAATAAGTTTTGATCTGCTGATAGATATAGAACAGTTTTAGATGCTCCAGAAGCCCAATCCACTGGAGTAGTTACATCATTATCAGTTGAAAAGAATACTGGATTCAATCTCAATCGTCTATGCATAGTCGCACTATCTAATTGTTTTATAACTCTTTCTGGGCGTTCTAAATCCAGTTCTATGTATAAAGAAGACATAAGATTGGGATATATAGATCCAGTGAATATACCAGAATTGACTANTGGAACACAACATTTAGCAGTCGTGAAATTATCATCAGACCAATCAGTTGAAGTTTGATCTGCGTTATTTCTCACAAAATACGGATTAGTTACAGTATCAGATAAATATGATTTACTCGAACCAAGAGTTCCACGATTAGCAACAGAATAACTCGTGCCACCTTCTTCAAGGGCACGAAGATTTTTTTTGCTAGTATCGACATCGTAATCGTATCTAATAGTAGTTTGACAATTCCAGTCNATAATTTCTTCAATTAATGTATTTTTATTACCAGAATAAATACGACAATTTTTCACCAAAATATTTCCACCAGCTTCATCAAGTTGAAGACGAGTTGGAGTTTTACCAGCTGGAAGTGCAATTTTAACGTCCCATGAGAAATAAGAGTTTTTACCATCAATAAACTTCACTTGATCTGCTGGAATATTAAATGAAACCTTCTGNCCACCAGAAAACGACAATCCATTTTCCGCTGGTATTTCAACTTTAGTTTCACCGATTTGAACAGTATTATCAACACCCCAATATGACGACATTTTATATTATAACTTATATTAAAATTTAAATTAAAAATAAATAAAAAAAANTATAAAAAATATATTGATTATAATATATAAATGGATTTAGTAGATTTAAAAACTCCACGAACTATTGATGATGAAAATATTACAAANTGGAGTAATGAAATAGAAGAATTATTAAGTGAATGGGGTGAGATTGCTTTTTGTTATGCGTGGTTACATAGTTATTCTGAAAGAAAATATAAAAAGAAATATCATNATATGAGTATACCAATTATTGTATTATCTACATTAACTGGCACTGCTAATTTTGCTGATAGTTATGTACCAGAAACATTTAGAAAATCTTTCAGTGCGATTGTTGGTGGATTTAATATATTTTGTGGAATACTTGGAACATTGATGTCTTTTTTGAAATATGCAGAAATATTTGAAGGACATAGAATAGCACAGATTTCATGGAGTAAGTTTGCTCGTTCTATATCAATAGAATTAGCATTGAAAGATAGTAAAAGAAAAAATTGTAGAGATTTTTTAAAAGTATCTCGTGCTGAATATGATAGATTAATTGAATCATCACCAAATATAGATAGAGATATTATCAATACATTTAATAGTAAGTTTGAAGCAAATTACCCACATATAAGAAAACCGATTGTATGTAATGGATTAAAACAAATAGTTATTTATAAAACAGATGAAGAAGATGAAGAATCACCAGATNTGGTGGATATATTAAAAAAACAAGATAATGATAAAATTAATATAATGATACAAGAAAGAGATGAATTAATTAAATCAGCATTTAAATCTAAACCATAAAATATTTATATCTTTTCAAAAATAGTGATTACTCTATATCTATGATTTGTAGATTTAACCATACCAATACGAGCAATTATTTTAAATTGTATTTTTTTATATTGTGGTAATACTTGATCTAACCATATTAATATACCCCCTTTTTTCATTATTTTATAACATTCATTAAAAACAACATTTCTTTTTACCATACAACAACCATAATGGTCGCAATCTTCTACAGAATATGGTGGATCAGCATATATCATTTCATAAAAATCTAATGGTAATATATCTGACATGGTATGTGCATCAATCCCAGTATTATAATCTACTTTATCATAATCATCACTTTCTTCAATTGAACCACTAAATAAATGTAATGTTTTATTTTTTATTAATGGAAATAATGTAGTTATTCTATCTAAATATCCATGTGGATATGCTCCATATAGATTTGTTTTTGTAGTATAATTATTACCCATTACCCATAAACCAAGTATTTGATTGTTAGATAAAAAAAGTGATTGTGGAAATTTATTAAACTTTTTATTGTAATCATTTATTTTTTCTTGTAAATCCATTTATAATATCTTATATATTTTATTTTTGATCTTTAGTAATATTTTACTAATCATCTAATTTAACTACTTTTATATCTTTCAATACATCTTTCAGTTTTTTATTCTCATTCATTAATTTAATTATATTTGCTTGTGCATCACCATTTACTTTACTAAATGCCATAGTTAATGTATATATTGTTTTTGATTGTTCATCTATTAATGATTTCATAGATTCAATACTTACTTTCAATTGTTGGTTTTCTTGTTGTAGTTCTTCCATCAATATTTATATTTTATACTATTTATAACTTTATATTTTAATTTTAGTTATTTAAAATCATAGAAAATAAAATACATAAAAATAATAATATTAAGAATAATATAAAAGAATTAAATATGAATATTTTTGATTTTGATGATTCTGATAATAATATTGATGAATCATATGATCCATATAAACGACCAATGTATTTTTGTAAACGTGGAAAAAGATTAAGTGTTAATTTAGATTATTGCTGTGATGCGTGTTTTCAAGAACAAAAAACAAATCGTATTAATAATAAATTCAATAATGAATATAATAATGCAAAAATAATAATAGAAGAACCATATGTTTATGAATTAAATGATGATTATAAAACACTTAAATTAATTCCACCACAAACTTTTAAAGAAATAAAAAAACAATATCGTAAACTTGCATTGAAATATCACCCAGATAAACAAACTGGTAATCATGACAAGTTTATAAAAATAACTGATTCATATAATCGTCTTATTGCTTCTTTCTAGTCCGTTTCTTTTTTGGTTGTTTCTTTTTTTTAGCTGGTTTTTTGTTAGATGGTTTTGTTTTTGTTGATCCACCCATCAAATCAAATATATCTTTATCTTTCACATATTTTAAACCTTCTTGTTTATCACGTATTTTAAATGTAATATTTTGTTGATAATCTGGAATATTTGGATTTAATGGTTTTTGTTCTTTTGACATATATATTATATAATTATTAATTTTTTAATTTTTAAAATTTAATTATATATTATATATTATAATAATGTCGCTCGTCGTATGTTCGAATACTTCTAATGAAAGCGTTACAACCGCTGGAACAAATAATAGTATATTTAAACCATTTAATTTCCGTAATGATTTATCATCAACCATGATGCTTCCAGCAAATTGTCAAGTTGCTCTTCAATCTTGTAAATATAATGTTGATGGTAGAATCGCATTGAGTGATAGAGCAACATTCTATCAGTATTTTGGTGAAGATGTTAAAGATACTGATACTAATTTAGATAATTCCACAGCTGTACCAGTTAGAAGTGAAATTAATAGTGGAAAACAAGTTGAAGAGTATACCGCAGATGAACTTGCACTTGCTATTGAAGAAGCTTTTAATGAATATGCGTATCACCCAAATAAAAGAAAGAAGTTTGATTGTGTTACTGTTTATGATGGATCTACTCACGAGTTTAAGGGTTTTAAAATTAGTGCTGGATTATTTACATCTACTACATCAACAATACCAGCAGATAATCTTGCTGAATATTGGGGGGATCAATCAGATAAAGATGAAGATTATTGGAGTTATGAAAGTGGAGTATTTACTACAAAACAATTATCTACAGAAGATGAAGGATATTATTTACCAGTTATATTTTTGAAAGATAAACCAATCTCATTATATAATGGAACATTTACAGTTGATTTTAATAATACTAATGCGTCTGGCTTGGAGTGGGGTGTTGGTTTATCGAGATATGGTATAGCTATAGAAGAAGTATTCCCTTCACCAACTTACTATACAGATGGAGCAACGGAAGATTTAGCAGAATGGAGAGAACCATATTTTTGTGATTATGTCGTTCATCGTGATGGTAATAATTTACGATTATCTTGTTGTGTTGGAGACCCCACTGCTGAAGGTGGTTTAATAATGAGAAATATTAATTATACACAAAATTCATCAAGTCATTTCCATGAAGGAAGTATTTATAATATTAATACAAACTCCGAAAATTACCATAAAGTTAAATATACATTATCTGGTCAAAGAGTTAAAATACAATTAATTAATAATTTAGGTGCAGCTGTTACATTAATCGATTATGACGCGTCTGCTAATAAAA
Organism: Parvibaculum sp.; assembly: GCA_002695905.1. Lineage (GTDB taxonomy): Bacteria > Pseudomonadota > Alphaproteobacteria > Parvibaculales > Parvibaculaceae > Mf105b01. The sequence continues at coordinate 10,693 of NZQM01000261.1, read as the reverse complement.
CACATAATTTACCACCAATATGTCAACCCAAATGGCAATTACACCCAGTATTACATATTGAAAGTGATAATACAGATTTCGGAAATACTTTAACTGTTGAGAATTATGTTCCGTGTGCGGATCTTTCTGATTTTGATATTACAACTGATTCATGGAACTTTTCAAGTAGTTTTGATTATATTGAACAACTTGGATATGAAATTGAAACACGGCCGTGGAATGATTATAATAATGAATCAAATGCTTTAACAACTTATGCTGGTATTGGAAGTGGTGATAATCCAGTAATAGAATTATCTGATATAATAATTACAAAACCAGATGTAGTTTATGTTCCAAGTCATTCAGCAAATACAGAAGATATACTTGGATTTAAAAATCGCAGTCCAATGAAATTTTCTACATTTGCCGATAGTTCAACTATAGTTCGTGATTTCAATAGTGTGTCTGTTCCATCTATGCTTTCACCAAAATCTTTATTTGTTAGATTGGGTGGAATGACACAATATGTTATGAACGCTCATAATGGTAATCGTTCTAGTATTATAGCTCATCTACCAAAACGAGATGAGAGTGGTGTTGAGATTGGTAGTTTGTTTTATGAACCACGAGAAAGAGTGTATATAGATCTCGGTAATCCAAGTCCAATGCCTATAAATACTTTTGATTTATCAATTTCTTACGTAAACGAGCAACTAGCAACAATAGTTACTGGACAAACAATTATATGTTTATTGTTTAGAGCAGATCCAAGTAAATAATGAATTCTTTTTTTTAAAATTATTTATGTTAAAATATATTATTAATATGTTTTTTATATATTTTTTTTATATAAATTATATTATAAAATGGAACAAACATTGCCAGATGAACTCAATTTCAAGTTTAGTGAATTATCAATTGAAGATCCAGTTAAACTAGATGAAGACGAGATAAATGAAATGGAATTACCAAACATTACACCACGAGTAGTTAATGAAGATGAAATATTTGATAAAAGTATTTTTAAACCAGAACCAGAACCAGAACCAGAAAAAACAAAACGAGATGTAGTTGTAGTTGAAGAAGATGTAGTTGTAGTTGAAACACCAGTAAAGAAACCACGTAAAAGACGAACACCAAAACCACATGTTGTTAATATCCCACAAGTAATTATTGATAAACCACCAGAACCAATAAAAGAAGTTGTTGTACAAGAATCTACAGAACCACCACATAATCCACTATATAAGTATGATCGTTATGGAAAAGTTGTTAGAAATAAAAATGGATCTATAAGAATGAAAAGACAATATACAGCAGAACAAAAGAAAGCAATGACAGAAAGATTAGCAAAAGCACGAGCAAATAGAAATAAGAATGCAGACCAAAGAAATGAAGAAAAAAGATTAAAAAAAATACAAGATGATAAAAAAAAAGAATTAATGAAAAAGAAACAGATTATTGAAGAGCGTGAGATTGAAGAAAAAATCGCTCAACATTCATTACCACCACAACAAAGAAAAAGAAATGGTTTTAGTAAATCTGATATTGAAGAAATACAATTAGATGCTATTACTAAATATGAAACATTAAGAAAACAAAGAAAAGAAAAGAAACGCCAAGAACAATTAGTAGAACAAGAGAAACAGAATTTAAGAAATACAATTAAACAGCAACTTGGTTATAAAGAAGTGAGTGGTATATACGCTAATTGTTTTTAATACTTAAAAAAAAGAATGTCTTATATAATAAGAAAAGCAGAACTTATATTTTTATAATATAACTGCTAATAATACATATATCATGGATTTTGCTAATATTACTGGTGAAGATTGGCAACGACTAAAACAATCACTAATGGATATGTTTAATTTAGTAGAGAAAAAACAACTTGATGAATTGATTGTTAAATATAATACAAAACGTGATAAACTAAAAGCATTTGCTAAAACTATAAATACTGATGATAAAAATAAAATAAATGAATTAAGTATGGAAGTTGACAGATTAAATGGAGTGAGAAATTCATTAAGGGGAAAAACTGGTGGATATGGCAGAAAAATTAAAGTATTTGAAACAAATGAAATACAATATCAAAATAAAATTAAACTGTTGGAACAACAATGTAGACAAGAAAAAATAAAACACAAACAAGAGATTGCACAAATGAAAGATAAGATACTTAATTGTTATAATAGTGTAATAGTTAATGGTGAATCAAATGACATTGCAAAAAATCGCAAACAATAAAATAAATAGATGTTTAATCTCAAAATTAAAATATTTTTTTATAATATAATGGAAATATTAAATGGCGATTGTTTAGATCTACTTGATGATATACCAGATAATAGTGTAGATATTGTTTATACTGATGCTCCATATATACCACCACAACATTCATCTACATTAACTAAATATAAAAAATCATTAAGTGAAATGGGAATATTAGAAAACTTTTATAAAAGATTTATTGAAAAAATAGATAGAGTTTTAAAAAATGATGGAATGTTGTTATTATATTGTAATAGTGATTCATACCCTATGTTTTATATTCATTTATATCCGTATGTTAAAAAGATGAGATGTTTTATATGGGATAAAATAAGTTGTAGTTTAGGATATACATTTAGACATCAGCACGAAATGATATTGTGTGGTGAGAGAATGAATATGAAATGTATTAAATGTGGAACTGGTGATATATTCAAGTATAAATCAGTAAAAGCAAATACAAAAACTCACCCAGCAGAAAAACCAGTTGATTTACATAAACATATATTAAAAAATATAGTTAATGAAGATAAAGTTGTTCTCGATACATTTATGGGAACTGGTAGTATTGCCGTCGCATGTAAAGAATTAGGATGTAAATATATTGGTATGGAGTTAGAACATTCATATTATGAAGTTGCATTTAATCGTATAAATCCATAATAAAATTAATAATAAAAAATAATATATAATATATTAATATAAATGGATAAAACTGCTCCAGTATTATACAAAGTTAAGGATTTAGATGGTGATGAAAGATTCCAAGATTTACACCCCAATCTACCACGTCCGCCGTCTTGTTGTGTGTTAGTAGGCTCAATAAAATCTTCTAAAACTAACACCGTGTGCAATTTTTTACTAAGAAATGACATGTTCAAAAATAGATTTGATATAGTAAGGGTTCTATCGGCAACTCTACATATGGATAAAAAAATGATGCTTCTAGATAAATATTTTCATTGTGATGACCATTATGAAGATAAATATATAGAAGCTATAATTAAATCTCAAGGTCAGTATCAAAAAGACGATCCAAATAGACCCACATATTGTTTAGTTTTAGATGATATAATTAGTCCAGAGTTTAACAAAAGAAATAATAGTTTAGCACTATTTATGACCAAAATGAGACACTACATTGATATGTGTATTATTTCAGTGCAATCCATAAATCATATACCGCCATTAATCCGTGCACAGACACGTGATTTAATTATAGCAAAACAGCAAAACCATAAAGAAGTAATTAAACTTATGGAACAATATGGTGGATTACTTGGAGAGAATGGTGATAAAAAGTTTTTAGAATTATATAATTACGTTCATAAAGATCAAATGTATCAACTAATGTATATGAAAATATCTGAAAATCCAATATGGGTACTCAAAAACTTTAATGAACGTATTTTTTAATTTAATTATTATAAAAAATTATTTTTTAAAATATCTATAATAATATAAATGGACTTATATTCTACTGATGGAGCAGACATATCTGCTGGTTCTATGAGACATTCACAAATGGAAGATATTGCACGGAATTATCAAGCACACAATGATGTATTGATTGGAGAACTCGCACAGAAACAGCGTGATTTAGGCAAGAAATCTCAAGGGTTTGATACACAATTGGGACAACAGACAGAAGCAGATTATATAGAAGGAGCAAAAAATCTTATTGGTGGCGTTATTCAATCACAAGGATTAAATAGTGGTATTAAAAGTTTTAACGCATGGAGTGGTAAACGAGCACAAGCAAGACAAGCCATACAGAAAGGAAGACAAAGTTTAATTCAAAATAGTCCAGATGCTCCAGAACCAATATTAAATAATGAAAGTTCAGTTACAACACCAGTAAATCGTCCAGAAGGAGCAAATGCTGGTTCGACTAATGGAGATGTTGTTGAACACAATACTATTACTGCTGGTAGTGATGATGCTGGTGGTGGTGAAAGTTTAGTCAAAGATGGTATTGAAAGTGGAACTAGTAAAGTCGCAAAAGGTCTTAAAGTTGCTGGTGGTTTAACGAGTGTTCTTTCTGGTGGAGTTGGATTATATGAAGATTTTAAAAGTGGTAGTAGCAGTAATGGTTGGGAGAAAGCTGGTGATGTTTTATCATCAATTGGCGGTGTTGCTGAACTCGGTGGAATTGGATTTGCTCCACTTGAAGCCGTTGGTGCGGTTACGAGTTTGATTGGTTCTGGACTTGATGAAATTGGATCGTTATTTGAAAGTAAAAAAGAGAAAGCAGAAGTTGAAGAAAAGAAAGCTGAAACAGATAAACAGCAACAAGAAGCACAAGCTCAATTACAAGAACAAAAAGCTGAAACCGCAAGTATTCAAACAACGAGCTCTGCACCACAAGTCGCAATATCAAGAGCACAATAATTTATTTTTTTATAATATTAATTATATTTTAAATTCATATAATGTCAGATAAAAAATCTAACAATGAATTATTAAAACTGTTAATTACAAAAGTCAGTTATATACAACAAGAAATACAATCAATTCAATCAGAGATTAGAATAATTAAACATAGTATATTAGTTAATAATATGTTGAAAGAAAAAAAAACAAAAGAAGTAGAAACAAGTGATAGTTGGAGTGGTTGGAGATTTTTATAATTAATACCATGATGGTTTTTTATTACCCCACATTTTAACAGCCCAATAGTTTGCAGTATTTTTATTTTTATAAGTTAGATTTCCATTTTTATCTGTAATACCTTTTGATCTTGATAAATAACTTGATTGTCGTTTTTTATCAAGATGTGAATGATAATCTTTATAACGACTATCTCCAAAATGTATTAATCTTTTTTTTCCATCTTTCATTACATAAACCGAGTATTTTTTATTTTTTGCGGTTGATTTGAATGGTTTGTATAATGGTTTATCTGTCATATATATATTAGTAATATTTTACTAAAGATCAAAAATAAATAATATATATTATATTATATAGATTTTACTTATACACACGTATAGAAAAAATAAACATAATATTTAAACACTACTTACTATGTATAATTATGAAAAAGAAATAATATTGAGATATGTATATTCTCAACAATAAAGAATATCGAACAAAAACACAAATAAATGATTATTTTAAAAATAAAAAAGATCAATATGATAGTGGAACACTTTTAAAAAATACAGATAAAGATTTTTTTGATGATGTTATTGCATTGTTTCAGCATCATGATGAAGTAGAATCTAAATTAAAAAATATGATTGATATACTTATTAAACACAATGATAAAAAACAGAATGCTTTTTTTATTGTTAAACCAAATAATGAATTGACAAGTATATCATATATACATTGTATAAAGTGTATAAATAAACCACTAAAAGAAATAAAAATATCAGTTCAAAAATCTAATCTAAATCAAGCAATGAGATATGCAATTGAACCACAAATAAAAACATATACAAAAAATAATCCAATTAAATCTTGTGAGTTTTGTAATTCAAGAGAAGATATACAAGTAGATCATATTATACTATTTAATATTTTACAAACTAATTTTTTTAATATTACAGAAATAATTAAACCAACTACGTTTAATACACATAAAACTATGAAATATAAATGTGTATTTAAAAAAAAAGATAATGATTTTAAACAAGAATGGATTTCTTATCATCAAGAACACGCAAAATTTAGATATTTGTGTGGAACATGTAATAGATGTAGAAAAAAGAAATAATTTTTATTTATGTTTAAATATAAAAAATAATATAATATATAATATAAATGGAACAAGAAAATAATGAAGTGTTATTTCAAAATCTTTTAAATAAATATAAAAAACAATTAGAATATGGTAAGGCATACTATCATAAAAATAAAACAAATGAAGAGTTTATTACAAAGAACCGTAATCGTAGTAAACAATATTATGATAATAATATCGAAAAGAAGCGTGAATATTATGAAAATAATAAAAATGATATTAAATTAAAGAACAATTATAAATATTATTTGAAACTAAATAAAATTGAATTATTCAAAGAAAGACATATTGAAAAATATAATAGATTAGTAGATATTGGATATATTAATAATGATGATTAACGACGACGCTTTTGTTTAAACGCTTCATAATTATCTAATCTTTCTTTTTTTAATTGACTATCTAGTTTATAATTTTCACGAAGATATTGTACCCATTCATCAGTAGTTTTTGATTTAAACTCATCAGATGGAAAAGGTGGAACATGTTTTCGTGCATTAACACAATCATTAGATTTTAAAACACATAAGAAATCATAACATTCTTGCGTCATTATGCCTTTTTCCACTTGTTTTAACATTTTTTCACTGAAGCCCATTTATATTATATAATTATATTTATTTTTAATTTAAATAATAATTCAAATTTATTTTTTATCATTCTTTAATATTTCATCAACAATATTATAACTTGAATTAATTTGTTTTTGTATTTTAAATACAACACTACTACTTGAAGAAACATTAGAATATGAACCATCTGGGTCGTGTATTGAAACTTTTACACTTGAAAATCTTGTTGGTTTTGTAATAGTAAATACTCTACTATCAGATCCCCCAAAATAAAAATCATTCTGTGGGTTCTCTTTGTTCACGATGGCAACAATGGGCATATTATTTATATTATGAATACCAGCAGTAGCAATTGGATATTCAATTATACTACTTCTTATTGTATAATAACTACGAATCATACTTGCTGGAAAATTCTGTGCGACTAAATCTATTGATGATGTTTTAATATTAAGATTTGGATACATATTAACTAATGTACTTGCCGTAGATGGAGTAGGCGGTGCAGCTTTATTAAAACAAGCGAGTTGATATTGTGTAGGTAGATTGTCGCTGAAATATGGAATACCATTATCATTTGTAGTATAATTTTTAGTATCAGATACAACAATATCAGCATTAGTTGTAATAATGTTTAATTTATTAACATTTTCACGATTTACTCTTTCTAAACGATTTATTGGATTACTATTATTAAATTGTTCATAACTAAAACCAAGTATTCCCCATAATGAGTTATTCCATGTATTTTCAGTATATCCCATATCTTCAATAAATATACCAGATTTAGAATCATATGGAGTATATGCTTCATAGTTTTGATTAAATAATTGAGTGAAAAAATCCCCTTGTTTACCAGTGCCAACACCAGAAACATTATTTGTAAAAAATGATGGAAATGATTTCACATATGGTGTAATTGCTGGGCAAAACTCTGTCATGTCTTGAACTGGATTTAGTTTATAAATAATATCACTTTGTGCGTTTGATTGTGTCCCCCTTTGTTGTGCGAAAACTGGAATAGTAACATCTATATCACTAATTGTTGGAGATACTATGGTTGCGTCATCTACAACGGTATTTCCAACATTTTCACATGTATGTAGATCACTAAAACTAAAATGTGATCCATCAAACTTTAATTGTGGATTATCTGCTCCACAATATCTAAAAATATTATAAGCAAATGTTTCTGCGTTTGTGTTTGGTATTTGTGGTGCAAGGGTGTCATAAGTATATGATTTTAATAATTGATTACTTCCATCTCCATAATAATTTGGATATGTGCTCATTCCATTATATAAACAAACAGCATTAGTGGTCATCGCTGTCCAGTGTAAATCGAAACCAACTTTGTATCCAAAAAGAGTGTCTTGTGTTTGATTTGCTATTATTGGTTCTGGTAATTGCATATGTGAACCATCTGATTTTGGTTCATTTGGATATAAAGTAATGAAATCTTGTGTAACTCCATCTGGCACACCATCAGCAGAATCTACTGCATTAAAAGTGGTTTTACCAATACAACCATAAGTCAATCCATTTTTAATATTTGGATTATCTAAAAATACATCACGATTTTCTTTAAAATATCTAATTAGAAATAAACAACTAAATCTATCACCAATACCACGAGCATCAGTTAAAGTTGGTTGGCGATATTCACTTGAACCAAGACCACTATAGTTTTGATTATAAAAAAAGTTTGTATCTGATGCTATTTCTATCATTTTTTCATTTTCCCATCTATTCATATGTAAAAATCTAGTATTATCTATATTATCCTTTTCATCATAGATAGCATCAGCTTCACCTTGAAAAGTTCGTTGTTCATAATCTGAAGTCCAACTATCCCATATTTCTGGGTAAGATTCTTGTGCTATAAAAAAATCTCTCAATTTATCACAATTTTCTTTTGTATATAAAATATTTAAAAGCATATTTGCTCCATTAGTATCATTATATTGATTTAATATATAAGTTCCATTTAATCCACTATTAATAGTTGAAAATACACCATCATTATATGAAGTAACCATATTTACATCATATCCTTTTTCATATAATTCTGGTCGTTTAATAGCAATACAACTAAAAGCATTATACCATGATGTATTTGTTTGTGGATTAGTCAATGCACCAGTGGAATCAAACATTAGACTATTAGCTGCTGGAAATAATTTATATGTTTCACTTTCAACAACATTCGCAACACCAACTGGTTTTACTGTATCTTGATCTATTGGTTGTGTTCGTTGATTTGTTCTACCCATATTGCTTATAGTATATGATGAAGTTTCTTTTTGTAATTGACGTGTAATATCATTAGCAATAAAAGTTGCACTATTAAATCCTTTATTTATTTTCACTGTTTTTAATTCTCTATATAATAAATATTTTTTATATTCTGGAGCAACAGTCCAATTATTTGGAGCAGAATAAGATGTTGGATCTGTTGTTGTATATTTATTAATACCTTCACGAACAAAAATAGTATATTTAGTATTATCATTTTTAATACGATATACTGGATTATCACCAACAGTAGTATTATTTTTAGCTCTATATTTATCACCTTTAATTATATAAGTATCATCAAATACAGTTGGTTTAAATGTTAGTCCAGATTCTGAAACAACATTATCAGCTCCGTCCCATGTTAGAACTGCAACAGCAGAATCATTATTATTAACAGAAGGAAAACCTAATAATGTTCCATCTATATTAACTCTTGGCAGACCAATATAACCAGTTCCATTCATATTTTTATAATAATTTAACACTAAATTGGCTTCATCATCTCTTAATCTTTTAGTTTCAGAAGCACTAGTAAAAGTCATTGATGTCGGTAGATTAGATCTATCTATTTCTTTTGATTTAGTAATATAATTAAAAGTTTTAGAAACACCCAGTTCAACACCTTTAATTTCCACATTTTCTTGATTACCACAGCCACGCTCATTTATAAATGCTGTATCAACAGATATTGTATCACCAGCTTCTAAAACTATTGTACCGCCCAAACTGTTAGTCCACTCTGCATTATTTTCATAATTATTTGATTTTGTTTCAACACTATTTTCACGGTCGCAACATAATATACTACTTTCGATAAATCCACTCATTATATTATAGTATTATAAAAAAAATATCTTAAATAAATATATGGTTGATATTGATGATATTGATATGGTTGTTATAATAATGGGTTTATTTTATATTTATATATGAATCATTTCCTGAAAATGGAAAATAATGGAATTAAAAAATCCCATTAATAAGTATTAAATTATTAATAGAATTAATTAATAATAAAACAACCTTAAAGGGCATTCTCTGCCAAGTTAGCTTTTCTGTAGTCCATAATAGTTAATTCCTTCATTTTAGACTCAACCATTACATCTACTTCGTTACCGTAAGTCCTAATAGTATCAGATATAAAATCTGAATGTGCTTGTGGTTTAATCTTAGGATTATCTTCGTGTAATGCCTTAGACTCTGAATAATGTACTACAGGTACAATCCCATCAGGCCAAGTTGTCATAGCCAATTCTAATGCCTCTTTTTCAGTTAAATCACCAGTATTAAATTTATGGTGATGGTAATCAAACACAATAGGTATACCAATACGTTTATGTATATACATTAAGTCTTTTACAGAATACATGCTTGCCTTATCATCATTCTCTACAGTAAGACGAGATTGTACTGAATAAGGAAGTCTTTCAAAGTTTTTACAGAATCTATCCATTGCAGATTGTTTGTCTCCATAAACACCATTACAATGAATATTTAACTTATTGTATGGAGTCTGTGACAGTCCCATCATATCAAAGACCTCACCATGTATAGAAAGGTCTCTAATCGTATTCTCTACAACGTGTTCTTTTGGAGACACCAACACATTAAACGGGCCAGGATGGGACGTTATACGTTGATTATATTTCTCAGCAAGATGACCTGCACCTCTGAGTAGATTACTGATACGATGGTAATGTGGCATATCTGATAGTTTGTATTCAGATGCCCAAGGAAACAGATTAGATGTTGTCCTAAAAAAGTTAATATTGTTTTTGTGATTCCATTTGATGATTTCAATCAAGACCCTAACATTCTG